>CANRLK010000021.1 GCA_947631465.1 uncultured Clostridia bacterium | reverse complement strand
GCTTTGCGAGTTCATAGGTCGCAAAGGTCTTGCCGAAACGCATTTTGCAGTTCCAGAGGAAATGCGGCGGCTTGCCGTCCTCCATGTATTCGGAAAAGTACGCCGCCGTGCGGGAGACTGCCTCTTCCTGTTCGGGGCGCATTTTGAAGTCGAGATGACGGTTTTCCTGCACCTGCGTGCCGCGTTTGAGGGAGAGAATTGCGGATTCCACGTCCTTGACGCCGCATTTGAACCATTCGCCGCCAGGGCTTGAAAAGCCTCGCGCCCGCAAGAGACGATGCACGTCGTGATCGGTGAACGCCGTTCCGTCCGACCGCATGGCGGAAGTTTCGAGTTCGATTTTATAAGACCGTTCGGGAAGCTCCACGGGGTACTGTTCGGCGACGCGCTCTTGTACGCTCCTTGTGGTATATCCGATTTTGAGCATATTCGGAAACCGACTGTCGCTGTAAGCGTAGAGTTTCGGTTGTGTCAAACAATTTCTTATGGGGAAAAAGCTGTCAGACATGGATTTTACCACCGTTGAAAAGCGTTTGCAAACGTTTGACTTGTATCAAAAGCCGAAAGGCATTCAACAAAATTATGCAAATACAAATTTACATAAGAGTGCCTCGGTGCAAAACAATCCACGATAAAATGCGCTAATTGTTTTTTCGATTCACCGAATATCAGTTGTTCATATAAGTTCATATTCTTCCTCGCTTTTTTAATATTTTAACTTTTGGTAAAGCAGATAAACTAACATCCGCCCTGAGTTCAGTTGATTTCGTCATTTGATTGGCGTTTCCGATTATCCCGTTATTCTTTAATTTCCCAATATAAATCCCCTTAGCTTGATTGTCCCTTTGAGGCTCAGTCTTATTCAAGAGAATGCCTTCAAGCGCGCCTTTTAACATTTTTAATTCGATGACATAATCGCTTTGGGGTGTTTTGACAAAACATATATTGTCACAAATATTTGGATAAAGTTGTTCATATTTTGCCTTCATGGAATAAAAGGCAGACTGAGTTTCTTTGGGTATTAAAATGATTTTTTCACAGGCTTTAATATCGTTTTTTATTTCAGCTTGTAACTCTGGGGTAAAATTGCTTTTTTGTTTCATCTAATCTCCTTTTGCCGCATATTTTCGTAGCCAATTATTTTTTCTATTGTTACAATACCCGCTTGCAAAGCGCGCTAAACAAATTTTATGAAAAAAACTTGTATAATTTCAAAATTTATTCCAAAGCGCGAACCATGTCCTCAATAAAAGCAATCTCTTCGACTGTAAGATTATATTTCGTATAAAGTTCCTCGTCCGTCCATGGTTTGGAAAAATCTTGCACGGGGATAAAAGAATAGACTTTTGCAAGAGCGTCCTGTGTGTTCTTATGTAAAGTCAACAGAAAATGAAAAAATTTAGTTCTAATATATGAACAAACATTTTCCGCTTCTGCTCTTGTGTCATAAGTACCAAATACTACATAAGTTTCTGTGCAAATTGAATTGGGCTCACCTATAATAGGTCGAACTATATCCTCTTGGGCATTTCCCGAACCGATCGCTTTTGGTGTGTAAATTTTCCATTTCCCTATCATGTCTTGATTTTTGGAAATGATATAATTCATCGGTAAATAGCCCACCTTCTTATTCGCGTAAACTTTTATACTGTTTTCGGCTTTTCCTTCCGCAAAATCATCAAAATTCGTCGGCAATCCAAACGGGCGTTGTGAACTTATGCAAGTGCTTATTGATATCTCGCGTCGGGAAAGCACTTTTCGCAAAATTGGAATCGCACGGTTATATCGAATAAAAATGTCCTGTCCTTCTTCTAAAAGCGGTCTCTTGGTTACAGAATCAATTTTATCTTTAATATGAGTAGTAATGTCGCAATCCCCCGTATATTCTCTATCCCACAAAAAATAAGATACACCTCCCTTGATTTCAACATTCGGAAAGCAATCGCTTGCATCATAAAAATCGTGAAGTTCTCGAATATGTTTATCATTCAGCATCATATCGCGAAATCTATCAAGACCAAATCCACCTGTAAACCAGCGAGATGGAGTAATCATAACCAAATAGCGCGGTTGCAATTTCATGGATTGCTCTACGAATCTATGATATAATGGAATTGCTTGCGCTTGTGCCCCGCCCGTTTTTAACTGATACGGCGGATTGCCGATGATCACATCAAACTGCATCTTGAAAACCTCCTCGCCGTGGATAAACGTGTACGCATGGCTCTCTAACGCCTCGTCGCGGTCATACTCCGCTCGGCTCGCCCCGCAATATACGCAACGCCCGTCCTTCCAAGTGTGCTTTGTCCGCAAAAATTTGATATTCCCTTCTTCATCCTCAAACTTTGTGCAGACAGAATATTTCCCGTTCGCCGTCTTACTGCAATACACGCTCCGCCGCGACAAAAGCCCCGTCAGCTCCGTGATCGCAATTCCGAAAAGCTGTTTCGTGAAGATATGGTCGATGCGCTCCTGCTCGTCGGAGATCTGTTCCTTTAATCCCGTCATCAGCCGCTTTGCGATCTCCCGCAAAAACACGCCCGATTTTGCGCAAGGATCTAAAAACTTCGTCTCTTTGCTCTCAAACAGCGTTTGAGGCAGAAGATCGAGCATCGCGTTTGCCAAGTTCGGCGGCGTGAACACTTCATCGTTCGAAAGGTTGGCAAGGCAAGAGAGGACGTCGGGGTTATGGATTGCTTTTATCATAGGTTGCGATCTCCAAATAATGCACGGCGGGGAATCTCCCCACCTCTTTGGGCAATTTTTCTTCGGGCGATAAATCAAAGAGCGTGTCTTTTCTTTCGCCGCTTTCGAGCAGGCTGTTCATCGTGAAATCCCGCCGCTGGACTTTGCTCCCGCTCACAAAGGACCACTCCGAAAAGACGATCGGCTCTCCCGCGCTTGTGAGCAGCGTGAGCGCGTCGCCGCAAATGATGTTCTTATCCAAAAGATAGCGAATGCTTTTGAGATAACGCTCGGAAGTCTTTTTGAACTGCGCGCGATAGCGGGAGAGGAAGTACTCAAAGAGCCGCGCGCGACATTCAAGGGCGTTGTCGGGCAAAAGCTCCACGCCGTAGATGCTCGAAACGGCGAGAAAGGCGCGCGTCTCCCATTCGTACTGCACCTTGCGGTAGACCGTATCCACGACATTTAACTTTCTCTCCAAAATTTTGATAAGAAAATTGCCCGTCCCGCAGGCAGGCTCTAAAAAGCGGCTCTCGATGCGCTCGCACTCATTTTGCACGAGGTCGAGCATGGCGTTCACTTCCCGCTCGGCTGTGAACACTTCCCCGTGCGCCCGCACCCGCTCCTTCGATTTGGTTTGTTGTTCTTTGATAGGCATAATTTAAGATTACTCTCTATAATTATATGTGTATTGCACATATTTGTCAATGTGTAATGCACATTTTTCTTAAAATATATCTATGCAGTTCGGGAAATTTTTCCGCAAGGCGCGCAAGCAAAGCGGATTTTCGCAAAAACAGGTGGCAGACAAACTCGGGATTCACCAGTCGAATGTCAGCGATTGGGAGAATGATATTTCACGTCCCGACTATGAAAAGTTGATCGCGCTTGCAGAGCTTTACGAAGTCTCGCTCTATGAAATTTTGGGCGTCGACCCGCCCTCTTTTCTTTGAATCTACTTATATCTGTTTTTTGACTGTGCGGGAAAAACATCTGATCGAACGGTTTCGAAAATCCCCCGAAAATAAGAAAAAAGCTGTGATAACACTGCTTGAAGAGTAAAAATTGCATTTGAAATTTCAGTACGATCTATCTTCTGTCGGAAAATTATCTTGAATTTACGCCTGCTTTTGCATTATTGATAGTTTTTTCGTGATTTGCACAATTATGTTTCTAAATTCAACCAAATTTCTTTTTATTTATTTCTTCTAAACTTTTTTCTTAAAGTTGTGTGATTTTACTTGACTTCTCTAATGCCTTATGATACTATATATTGTGTCAAGGAGGTATTGGAATGCCCAAGTATTCGTTTGACTATTCTATTGACACAAGCGGAATGGCAAAAATCTCGGTATCAACCGTCGGTATTATTTTCAGCCGCGAAGCAATAGCTATGTTAAATTATCCCGAAAAAGTAAATATCGGCTTGGACCGAAGTAAAGGGATTTTAGGGATTCGGGCTGCCGATCCTCAATCCAATATAAAAGCATTTGACTTTGTTACTTCTGTAAAAAAGCGTGATTGGATACGAATCCAATCAAAACAGCTCGTAACGGAGATTGCGAAAATAGCAAAATTAACATTGGGGAAGGAATCTGTTCCCTTTCTTGCCACCATGGAGGAGGATGAAGACGTTAAATTTTTAATTGTCGAGTTGAAAAAGAAATAGAAAATGTCAAGAAAAAAGACAGGAATGAAATCTATCACCCTGTCCTTCTTGTGACACGCATAATGATGCTATGCATGACCCTGAACAAGTTTAGTATAGCACACTCGCAAGCATTAGGCAAGCGATTTCATAAAATTTGTGCGTGTCTTTTCTTCCCATTTTTTATATAAAATATATGCTTTAGGTTAGTCGAGCCACCTGTGATAGCCCTTGTAAGCCATACAAGGGGGGATTTCTAAAGCAATTTTGAGGTTAACTTATGAACGGTTTGGTAGATCACTACATCTACAGGACAAAAATTACCCTGCGTGATGGAACAGTTATCTATGCCAAGAACTATGGTTTGAAGGCATTCCGAATTCCCGTTTACGGAAATAGGGGCGTCAAGTAAGAGAAAAAATAGCTTTCGCGTTACGCGGGAGCTATTTTTATTTCAATTAGCCTTTTATGGAAGTTCGATCCGACTATTTTAGTCGGATCAAAAAGGATATTGGGAGTTTTTCGGGCGGCGATATTCTAATATTTTTTAGTTTGGGGCATGTTTGGGACACGGGGCATAAAATACAACATATATATGTTCCTATTATTATGGAATACTATATATTGTGGTTTTTCAAAACCTTGTTGGGTTCAAATCCCGTCTCCTCGACCACGGCGGGGCATAGACATTTGTCTATGCTCCGCCGTGTTTTAACGAATAGAGACGGGATTTGAGGGTGGGAGGCGATTGCGGGAGCAATCGGTTTGCGGGCGAAATGTTGTATAACGGATAAGTTTGCCGCAAACTGAACAGCACAGTGTGCTGTTCACCGGGGTGGAAGCGAGGCATTTATACTCATCAGCGCAGTGCGCTGTGAGTTGCCTCGCGACAGGAGCGCTGGCAAGCGCGCCCCGCCTTTCTACTGTTACGATTCCTTGGGCGGCACGAGCGCGTAGCGCAAAGTACAGGCTTTGCGGCAGTCCCCGCTGCCCAAAGCGCCGCGAAAGGCGCAAACTCTTCGATCATGTTTTGGGCATGACGCCTTCGGGGTCATCTGAGATTCAATCTATTACACCTAATAGATAATCCGTGCTCTCCCCAAAATAGGCGGCAAGAAGAATGATCGCAGAAGCGGTCGGCTCCGTTTTCCCCAACTCCCATTTCGCAATCGCCGATTGACTCACCCCAACGGCAAGCGCAAGCTGCATCTGACTAAGCCCCCTTGCCATTCTCAATTCTTTTAGCCTATTCTTAAATTGCATGAAATTATTATAGCCGCGACAAGTCGAAAAATACTTGACAAGTCTTATAAGACTTGATATACTGTGTATCGATTGGATACGGAGCAAAAGAAGAAATGGAACAAGAGCAACCATCAAAAGCGGCAAAGAGGCAGGAGCGGCATAGCGGGATCGAGCTTTTGAAGCTCCTCGCGGTCTTTTTGATCGTGATTTCGCATATCGCCCAAACGATTATTGAAGTCAACGGTTACATCCCCTACGACGATTATCGGATGGACGTAGGCGGTGCGACAACCAATCTCGTCGCTCTGACGATTATTTTGTTTCGATATTTCGGGCAATTCGGAAATGCAATCTTCCTGTTTTGTTCGGCTTGGTTTTTGGTCGATAAACGTGTGCCGTCCAAGCAAAAGGTTCTCACGATGCTCTTGGATGTGTGGTTGATCTCGGTTGCGCTCTTTTTCCCCGCGTATTTCTTGCAACATGGAGAGATCGCCAAGAAAATTATCTTCCGCACCTTTCTTCCGACGACCTTCTCTAATAATTGGTATATTACCTGTTACATGATTCTGTGTCTGCTGTATCCATATTTGAATCTTATCATCTCGCGCACGGATCGTCGGGGACTGCTGCGGATTGCAATCTTTCTCGCCGTCGCCTATTTGGGACTCGGATTTCTTTTTTCCGCGTTTTGCACCACGGGGCTCGTCGTCTTTCTCGTGTACTATTTCCTCATTGCTTTTATCAAGAAATATCTTCCCTCCTGGACAAGCCTCAAAGCGGGGTTACTGTTTACGGCACTCGGGCTCATCGGGAACGCTGCCGCGATCGCTTTGACCGACCTACTCGCTTTCCATTTCGACCTGTTTTCCGACAAACTTCTCGCTTGGTCGAAGCTGGATAATCCTTGTATCTTCTTATTCGCATTGGGAATGTTCGGCATTTTCAAAAATATGACCTTTCACAGTTCCTTTCTGAATCGCATATCCTCCCTTTCCCTGCTCGTCTATCTGATCCACGAAAACCTGATCGTGCGTACTTATTTCCGCCCAATGCTGTGGCAAGCGATTTATTTGAAATTCGGTTATTCGCATGTGATCGGATGGACACTGATTCAATCGGTCGGATTCCTTTTCGTCTCTCTGCTCGTTGCATGGATCTGGTCGAAAACGGTTCAGGTGCTCACGCGAAAACTGAGCGGAAAACTGTACAATCTGCTCGGAAGAGTCGCACGCTTTTTCGAGCAGCGCGTATTTCGATTTCTATCGGAAGACGAAAAAAACGCTGCGATCCTCACGGATATTCGCAACGAAGACAACAAAAAATAAACATGATACAAAAATTTCCGAGGCGCTTAACCGAAATAGAGGTCGGATTTCAAAATGGAAAGCAAGAGTTCGACCTGCAAATATCGCAGATCTTTGGAAAAGATAATCCCTTCGCTCAGCTCCTTCGCGCGGCGTTCTCCCTCTTTCAGTCGGCTGTTCCAAAGGGAGAAGAGTTCGTCCTCATTCCCCTCCCGTAAGCCTTTGAGCGACGAGATCACCCCGCCGAGCGCCGCCCTTGCCGTCGCTTGCGTCACGCTCGCCCGTTCCAACCCGTTCGCCGTCTCATACAAGATCTTCGCGCAGGTCTCCACCGTCTCCGCATTCCCCTTCACAAGTTGCAAAAATTTCGCCTTTTCCCCTTTCAGCGAAAAATCCGACGTCTTCATCTCCACAAGTCGGGTCTCGACGTCCTTCTCCTTCATCATCCCCTGCACCCGCTCTGCGTCCGTCTTTACAAAATAGCAGGACAGCACGACCGCGCTCTCCCCCGCCTCTTCCAATAAATACCCCGCGCCGCCCGCCAGATAGACCTGTCCCGAAACAGCGGATGCGGTCGTATCCTCGCAGTCTCTCACCAAAAAATAGTATGTCTTACTAAGCGCGACCGTCGTTCTGTCCCGCCCGTAAAACGAGAACAGCCCGACAAACAGACACACGGTAAAGGCAAACACGCCGAGAACGGCAAAAAACGTCAGCGTGCCGTTCATGCGGCGCGCATTGTTGGCATAGGGGCTCATACTCCATTATATGATGCGCCGCGCATCGAATATCACGGCGCGCGGCAACTCTTCTTTATTGAATCTCGATTGAATATTTATTCATTTCTCTCATCTTCCAACTCGATCCCGACGACCTCGTTCTCCCGCTGTTTCTCTTCGGGATAGAACCTCTCCATCTCCTTGATCGCCTGCGCGGCGTCCGAATCAAACCCGCATTTTTTGGGTGAAAGCGACTTGAAAAGCGTCTCAAAATCGCAAAAAACATGCAACGCGCAAACTCTTCTCGCGAGCCGTTCTCCGCTCACGCGTTCGACAAAGACGATCTTATCCCCCACCCCGATCTTTTTCCGTTTCTCGTCCCAAAGCCTCAGCTCGATGCGCTTTCTCCCCGTCCTGATCTTTTCAAACGGCTCGGGGTCAAGCCGCATTTCATGAACATTTCCCCCAGCGAAAACATTTTGTTCGGTCATTTCTCCGACTCTCTTCTTCTCAAAATGTCCCCCGCAGTGAGCGGGACGGGCGAGGAAAACGAGTATATCCCCTGCACGAGTTTTGCGTCCTCGCAGGGAGTCCCCGACGGGTCGCATAGGTCTTTGACGGTCAATTGTTTTCGGAACGACTCCGAGGGCGACAAAATTTCGAGCGTGTCCCCCGTTCGAAAGCGGTTGCGCATTTCGACCGTCGCTCTTCCCCCCGCAAAACCCTTAACAATGCCGATGAACTTACAGGTCTGCTTGCTCTCGGGGTCGGTATAGGCGACCGTCTCGCGGTTCTCTCCGAAGGCGTAGGCGGTCGTGAAAGGACGGCGGGCGGCGCAGTCGAGCTCGCCTTTGAGCGACGCCGAATCCTCTCCGTCCATGATACGGCGGTAGGCATTGACGACCGTTGCAAGGTAGTATTCGCTCTTCATCCGTCCCTCGATCTTGAAGGACGAAACACCCGCCTTTTCGAGTTCGTCCAAGTGTTCGCTCATATTGAGGTCCTTGCTGTTGAGAAAGTACGTCCCGCGGTCGTCCTCCTGCACTTCGTACCGCTCGCCGTGGGTCTCTTCGCTCGAAAGGAAGTACTTTCTTCTGCACGCCTGCACGCACGCGCCGCGGTTGGAAGGACGGCGGTCGATGTAGTCCGAGAGCAGGCATCTGCCGCTGTACGAAATGCACATCGCGCCGTGGACGAAGGCTTCGAGCTCCAAATTGGGCACGAAGGCGTGGATCTCTTCGATCTCCTTCAACGAAAGTTCACGCGCAAGCACGACGCGGGTCGCGCCCTGCTCCTTCCAAAACGCCGCCGCCTCGCAGTTGAGGGTATTCGCCTGCGTGGATATATGAATGTCGAGCTTCGGCGCAACTCTCTTGCAGAGGCGGAACACCCCTGGGTCGGAAATGAGCACCCCGTCGGCTTCGATCTCCTGTAAAAACCCGAAATGTTCTTCGAGCTTTTCAAAATCGGCGTTTTTTGCAAAGATGTTGGCGCAGACATATACTTTCTTCCTGCGCGCGTGGGCAAAGGAGACGCCCTCGGCGAGTTCTTCCTCGGTGAAATTCTCCGAAAAACTGCGCAGGGAAAAGAGCTTGCCGCCGAGATACACCGCGTCTGCGCCGTAGTAAAACGCGAGTTTCAATTTTCCGAGATTGCCCGCAGGGGCAAGCAGTTCCGCCTTGTGTCGCATGGTCTTTCCTATAATTTATAACTGACGGCAAGCCCTTCCCCGAGGGAAAGTACTTGCGTCGAAAGTTCTTGGTCTTGTTCGAGCGCGGAGAGATATTCCCGAAGATGGACGGCGAGCATCCGCCGCTTCTTGGGCGGCTCTCCCGTGACCCAGCCGAATAAGAGCACGTCGTCCGAGAGCAGAACGCCGCCCTTTCTCAACAGCCGCTTACAGTCGGGAAGATAGCGTAGATACTGCACCTTCGGTCCGTCGAGAAAGATGAGATCGAACGTCCCGCTCATTAGGGGCAAGATCTCCCCCGCGTCGCCCTCGTATAAATGCACGCGCGTTTCAAAACCGAAATCGGCAAAGTTTCGCCGCGCGCGCTCTGCGCGCGCGGCGTCAAGCTCGATCCCGACGTAATCCGCCTGCGTCTTTTCAAGCAAGCAGAGCGCGGTCACGCCCTCGCCCGCCCCGATCTCCAACACCCGCTTCGGGGCAAGCTCTTCGCAGAGCGAGAGCATATATAAGAGCGTCTCGTCCGCCGAGGTCGGATCTCTGCCCTGTTTGGCGGCGGCCCGAAGGCGCAAGAGCGCTTGCGGAAGGTCGGAAAGTTGCATGATGTTACTCGTCGTCCGTCCACTGTTCGAGGGATTCTGCAATGCGGGCTTCCTGGGCGCGGCCCAAGATCCTGCCGACGACGGGATAGTTGGAATTGACCGCCGCCGCGGGCAAGGGCGCTTGGTCGCGCACGCTCAAAAGCCGCTTGAAGATCGCGCTCAATACCTCGATCTGCTTTTGATAGATCTCGGCATGGGCGCAGCGGGTGCGGAATTCCTCGTATTCCGTGCGCGCGGTCTTGATGTCTCCCCCGTCGAGTTTGATCAAAATGAAACAATAGGCGGTGTTGTATTTCCAGCTCGCGCCGCCGCCGTGGCGCAGCCGCGCAATGATGCGCTCCGCCGAGGGCAGATCGTCGAGCGCCATGCACGCCGAGACATAGTGCGACATCGCGACGATCCTCGTGAGGAAGGAGAACGGTCCTCGCCGCACTTTTTCGAGCAAGGCGCGCTCCTCGGCAAATTTCTTCGCTTGGAACAGCCGCGTGCAGGTGCGGTTGAGCCGATCGCGTGCGACCGTCGTCAAGAGGACGAGCACGAGCAGGCAGGCGAACACGATCCCCACCGCCCCCATGCCGCTTTGATGATAGCAAAAGCCCAGCACGGCAAGCACGATCATGCCCGCGATCAGTACGGCAAGACACGCATACCAAAGTTTTCTCATGGGAAACCCCTCCCGTTATTTATAGCTCCCTTATGATCGGAATGATCATCGGGGACTGCTTGGTCTTTTTGAAGAAGTAGTTCTTGACGGCGCGTTTGACGGCGGCGCAAAGGTCGCCGCCGCGCCCGACCCCCTCGATCGTCTTTGTGACGAGCTCCGAAAGATCGCGCAGGCTGTCGCTCTCCAAGCCGCAGACCATCCCGCGGCTTTCGAAGGTCGGTTCGAGCACGATCCTGCTCCCCGAAACGCCCACGCTGATGAGAAAGACCCCTTCCGAGGACATTTTGAGACGGTCTTTCAGGGCTTCGCTCGTGCCGAGGTCCTCGAAGTCCTCGCCGTCGATGAGCCTTGCCCCCGCAGGGAAGCTCTCGCCCTCGGTCAGGCTGTCCTCGGTCACCTCGACCAAAGTCCCGATGCTCGGAATGAAGATGTGTGACGACGGCATCCCGAGCTCTTCCGCGAGCATGGCGTGGCGCTTCAAATGGCGGTATTCGCCGTGAACGGGAATGAAGAACTTGGGCTTCAAGAGGGTGTGCATGATCTTATGCTCCTCTTGGCAGGCATGTCCCGAGACATGGATCTTTTCGAGCGATTCATAAATGACGCTCGCGCCGAGCTTGAAGAGGTTGTTGATGACGCGATAGATCATGCGCTCGTTTCCAGGAATGGGGCTTGCGGAGATGATGATGGTGTCGTTCGCGCCGACGGCGATCTTTCCGAACTCGCCCGACGCCATGCGGGTGAGCGCGCTCATCGGCTCGCCCTGAGAACCCGTGGAGACGATGACGATCTCATGGTCATAGAAATTTTTGACCTTCTCGACATCCACGAGCACTCCTTCGGGAATGGAGAGTTCGCCGATCTTGATCGCGGCGTCCGCGACGTTGAGCATGCTCCGTCCCGAAAGCGCGACTTTGCGCTTGAACTTGACCGCGATGTCGATGATCTGCTGCAAACGGTGGACGTTGGAGGCAAACGTCGCGATGATGATGCGCCGCGAAGCGTTCTCCGAAAAGAGATGTTCGAGCGTCTCGCCGACGACCGTCTCGCTCATGGTGTAGCCTGGGCGTTCGATGTTCGTGGACTCCCCGAGATACAGAAGGACTCCCTTCTTGCCCCACTCTGCGATCTCTGCAAGGTCGATCGGACTGCCCGCAACGGGCGTCAAGTCGATCTTGAAGTCGCCGCTGTGGAAGATGACTCCGCAGGGCGTCTCCACGGCAAGGGCGAGCGCGCCCGCAATCGAGTGGTTGACGTTGACAAAATTGACCGTAAACACCCCCGCCTTGACCTTCTCCTTGGGCGAAACGGTCATAAGACGGACATTGTTCATGCGGTGCTCGCGAAGTTTGTTGTCGGTGAGCGCGAGCGTGAGCTTCGTGCCGTAGACGGGCGTCCCCGCGTTGAGTTCCTTCATGAGATAGGGCACGCCGCCGATGTGGTCCTCGTGTCCGTGCGTCAAAAAGACCGCCCGAACCTTCTCCCTGTTCGAGGAAAGATAGGTGATGTCGGGGAACACGAGATCGACCCCGGGCATTTCCTCGGTCGGGAAGATGATGCCCGCATCGATGACGATGATGTCGTTCTCATACTCGATCGCCGTCATGTTCTTGCCGATCTCCCCGACCCCGCCGAAGAACAAGATCTTCACTGTCGGCTTTTTCTTGCCCCGCCGCTTGCCCGCTTTCTTGTCCTCCGTCCCCAATGCGGGAACTTTGTCCTTTGCGCTCTCTGAGAGCACGGGCTGCGGCTGCCGCTTCATGTTCCGTTTGCCCGCAGTGTGCTTATTTTCCTGAATTGTCTCCTGTGGCGGCGCGGCTTCCATGAGCTTTTCGCCTTCCTCGCGTTTGAAAGAAGCAGCGATCGGCGTTCCCTTGCCCTTTCCCTTCGCCCGCTTGGGCGTTTGCGGGGACGGACGCTTTGCGCCGTTCGGTTGGGCGGTATTTGGGGATTTGACGGAAGTATTTTTGAGATTGTTAGCGGTATTTTGTGGATTGACGGCAGTATTTTGGTTTTTGACGGGGGAATTGCCGTCGTTAGGGGTAGGGGTTGATTTTTCCGCCTGTTCGCGGCGGAAGCGTTCGATGCCGTTGAGGATGGCGAGTTCGATCGCGTTGTTTGCATCGGTATGATTCTTGGTACGGTTTTTCAAAGGCACTCCTTTTGCTTCTTTGATACGACAAAATGAGAGCAAGGCGCGCTCTCTTTTGGATCAAAAGCATGAGAAAAAATAGAAATATCAAATAGACGGAGATGCGCCGAGGCACGCAGTCCGAATGATTCCAAGACTATTCTACAACAATTTTTCGCAAAAGAAAAGCGATTCACACAAAAATCTCGACGAAAAATTCGAACAAAACCCTTTTGCATGCGCAAAAGCTTTTGTTCGAGGATTCTTATCTCGTGTTTTCATGTAACTTTCGTCGCCCGCCCCTTTGTCTGCCTTGCTAAACAACCTGCGTGCGGTGGCGCGCAAATTGAGTCGCGCACGGCGGAAGTCAATCCCGCCTAACGCACATCATTTAGAAAAAGGGCAAAACCCTATCTTGGCTGCCCCTGACAGGGGGAGCTGTCACGCGCCTTCGCGTGACTGAGGGGGTGTTGTCTCATTATCTTGGCTCCCCCTCTGAAATAGGGGGAGCTGGCGCGTAGCGCCTGAGGGGGTGTTGCCTTATTTCTCTCTTAGGGGACAGCAAGAGCCTTGTCGAAACATAAATAAAGGAAGAGCGTTTCACTCTTCCTTTTTTACTTAAACTATCATACTTAAAAGCCGATGAGCGGTTTTTTCTTGGCATTGAGGGTGAAATCCTTCTCGCAGCAGGCGCGTTCGAAGTCGTCCCGCGTGAGCACGAGAGGCGCTCCCCCGAGCTGGCTGCGCATCGCCGCCTTCGCCCAGGTGCGCTCAAAGAGATTCCGCACAAACCTGCCGTTGCTGAACTCCTTGGACAAAATGAGCTCGTCGGGCAGCGTCAAAAAGTAGGTCTTTGCGGCTTGCAGCAGATCTTCGCCGCACTTGAACTTCTTCTGCGCGAGCGACGCAAAGATCTGATACAGCTCCTCGCGCGTGAAATTCGGGAACTCGACGGTGATGGGCATTCTGCTTTTGAGTCCCGCGTTCGCCTCCATCAACTTGTTCATGTCGTCGGGATAGCCCGCCATGATGACAACAAAATCGTCCCTGTGGTTTTCCATCTCGGCGATGAGGGTGTCGATCGCCTCTCTGCCGTAGTCCCGACCGCTGTCATCCCCGCGGTAGAGGGCGTATGCCTCGTCGATGAAGAGCACCGACCCGTATGCGTCACGGCAAATGCCCGACGTCTTGGGCGCGGTCTCGCCGATGTACCGTCCGCAAAGGTCTCTTCCCCTATACTCATAGAAGTTGCCGATGCGAAGAATGCCCTTTTCCTTGAAGATCTTGCCGAGAATGCGCGCGACCGTCGTCTTGCCCGTACCTGGATTTCCGACAAAGCGCATATGGATGCAGGGACGGTCTTCCGACTTCCCGAGCGCGGACAGTTCGATCTGCGCGATGATCTCTTGAAGGCGCGCCTTGAACTCCTTGTTGCCGACAAGCTCGTCGAGCTGCTCCATCCCGGGGCGGGTGTTCTCGCGGAACGCGCCCGCAAGCCGCTTCATGTCGTTGCAGGAGATGTTCTCCCCAATCGCTTTTTTCCTCGCTTCCGTGCGAAGTTTATCGTACACGAGCTCTTTCACGATCTTCTTCACGGTGTTGAGCCCGTAGAATTTGCCGTCGCTCTTTTCCTCGTTGATCCGCACGTCGAAATATTTCCACGCCGCTTTGGACACGGTAAAGCCGTACGATAAGAGCTCCTTCTCCGCACAGCTTCTCAGTTGCACGCGGTCGAAGGGCGGAATGGACAGCGATCTTGCGCAGAGAATGTCGCCGACGTCGCGGCGGATGTCCTCCAAGACGTCCTTATCGACAAAGGGCACGCGGAATACGACCAAAGTGTTCGCCGCCAAGGACTCCACAATGCGCAAAAACTCCTTGAAATAACGATTCTTCGTCGCCCCCATCCATTCGCTGATGTCAAAGCACAAGAGCCCGAACTTCCCGTCGGGAATATCCCCGAGAAGATTCGCCGCGTCCTGCAAGGGTTCGAGGCTGTCTCTCACGGGCGGAAGCCTAACCTCGCGCACCGCGTTCTTGGGAATGGGCTGAAAGCCGAGCGCCGCAAGCAGCTGCGCCAAAAGCACGAGATAGGTGGACAGCCCGCACCCGTCCCCGATCGAGAACAGAATGCTATGGGCAAACAGCACTTCCGAAAGCCGCCTTTCTTTCATCGTGGGCACAACTTCGGACAATTCGCGCGCAAGCGCTTTGAACTCGTCCGCCCCCACCAAAGAGAAGATCTCGCCGAGCACTTCCCCGACATAATCGGGCGTTTCGCCCTGTTTCCCGCCTTTGTCCTTGCTCTCCCCCTGTTTTTCCTGCTTTTCGGCGGGCGCTTGGCCTTGCCCCGCGTTCTCCTCCGCGTCAAAATTGATCCGCTTTTTCATAAAATTCCCTTCCGAAATGTATAATTCGACTTATTTTACCATGAATGGACAGAAAATGCAAGGATTTGAACCCACTTTTTTCACACGTTTATCAAAATTCTTTTTGCGGCGCGCGTTTCCCGTATCTTCCGCCCGAAAGGGCGAAAACGGGCTCTTTGAGGGCTCGAAAGGGCGATGAAAGGGCGTTTGAAGGGCGGGAAACCTTATAATGTGAATAATTTCGGGGGGAAATATAAAAAAGTCCCAAAAAACGCCCGCGAAAAAGTAGACATTCCGAGGGCGGGGTGATATAATATATCCGTAAATTTCAAAATCTTCAAGGAGCGGAACGAAATGGAACCTCAGTACCTCAATCTACTTACGATCATCGTCATGTTCGCGGTAGTCTTGGGGCTTGGTTATGCGGCGCTCAACTTCTATCTTGTGAGGAAACTCAAAGAGGGAAATGAGCGCATGCAGCACATCGCGGCAAAGATCCGCGAGGGCGCCAATGCCTTCATCTACTATGAATATAAGATCGTTGCGATCATCGGCGCGATCGTCGCGGTCGTGTTGGGACTCTTCATCGCCTGGGAAGCGGGCGTTGCCTTCGTCATCGGAGCGGTGATGTCGGCGTCGGCGGGCTTTGTCGGCATGAAGATCGCGACCTATGCGAACGTGCGCGTCACAAACGCCGCAAACGAAACGCGCAACATCGGCAAGACCCTCAAAGTTGCCTTCCGCGGCGGCTCGGTCATGGGACTTTGCGTCTCGGGTTGCGCGCTGCTCGGTGCGATCATCGTCTACTGCATCTTCGGCTGGGCGCTCGGCATGATCGACATCAGCGCGGCAAATCCCATCGTGGAGAAGGCAAACTTCATCACGGGACAGAGCTATAACCTCTCGATCATTCTCTCGGGCTATGCGCTCGGCTGCTCGATTATCGCGCTCTTCAACCGTGTCGGCGGCGGCATCTACACGAAGGCTGCGGACATGGGCGCGGACCTCGTCGGCAAGACCGAGGCGCACATCCCCGAGGACGACCCCCGAAATCCTGCAACCATTGCGGATAACGTCGGCGATAACGTCGGCGACGTCGCAGGCCTTGGCGCGGACCTTCTCGAATCGTACATCGGCGCAATCATGGCGACCGTCATCCTCGCGATCGAGCTGTTCTGCAACACGATCGGCGCGGAGACCGTCTTGGGCTCTGCATTGCTTCTGAAAATGGTGCTCTTCCCCATTCTCTTCTCGGGGATCGGGCTCATCGGCTGCGTCATCGGCATTTCCTATCCGCTGATCAAACGGAAACTTTCGGATAACCCGCATACCGAGCTCAACCTCGCGACCTGGATCTCGGCGGGCGTGACCGTCATCGGCGGCATTGCGCTCTCGCTCTTCCTCTTCCAAGACGTATCCGCGGAAGCGCTCAAAGCGGCGAAATTTGCGATCGGTCCCGTCTCCCCTTGGCTTGCGGCGACGCTCGGCATTGTCGCGGGCATTGTCATCGGCATTGTGTCCGAATACTACACGAGCTATGACTACAAGCCCACGAAGAACATTGCGGAAGCGAGCAAGGAAGGCGCGGCGCTCACCGTGACGCAGGGTATGGCGACGGGCATGATCTCCACGATGCTCCCCGTCGTGATCCTCGGCGTTGCGATCTTCGCCTGCTTCGCGCTCGGCGGGATGTACGGTGTCGGCTGCGGCGCGATGGGCATGCTCTCCTTCGTTGCGGCGACGGTCTCCGTCGATACCTACGGTCCGATCTCGGACAACGCGGGCGGCATTGCGGAAATGAGCCACCTCGACGAGGACGTGCGCGCCATCACCGACAAGCTCGACTCCGTCGGCAACACGACGGCTGCAATCGGCAAGGGCTTTGCGATCGGTTCTGCCGCACTTGCGACGATGTCCATGATGTCGAGCTATCTCTATGCCGCAGGCGAAGGATTCCTCGACAGCGGTCTGCAACTCCTTTTGAATATCATCCGCGGCGACGTCATCGTCGGCGCGATCATCGGCGCGGCGATCCCCTATCTCTTCTCGGGCATGCTCATCAACGCAGTCGCAAAAGCGGCGCGGCAGATGGTTGAAGAAGTCCGCCGCCAGTTCCACGAGAATCCCAAGATCTTGACGGGCGAAGCCGATCCCGACTCGACGAAATGCGTCTCGATCTCTTCGCAGGGCGCGCTCAAACAGATGATCGTTCCCTCGATCGTCGCGATCGCGATCCCCGTCGTGTGCGGTTTTGTCTTTGGACCCGGGTTTGTCGGCGGCATTTTGATCGGCGCGACGCTCTCCGCGATCATGCTTGCGATCTACACGGGCAATGCGGGCGGCGCTTGGGACAATGCGAAGAAGTACATTGAATCGGGCGGCGTGAAAGGCATTGAGAAAGGCGAAGAAGGGTATGACGCGGTGCACGATGCGGCAGTTGTCGGCGACACGGTCGGCGATCCTCTCAAAGACACCGTCGGTCCTTCCCTCGACATCCTCATCAAGATCATGTCCACGATCTCGCTCGTATGCGTCGTCGTGTTCCAGAAGTTCAACGTCCTCTCCCTCACGGGTCTCGGCGCGAAGTTCTTCGGAATGTAAGAAAAGATACGAAGGCGCGGAGCAAATCGCTCCGCGCTTTTCTTATGTCTTGAAAGAAAGTCCCCGCAGTCCGTCTGCGGGGACTTTCTTTATTCTCCATCTTGGCGCTCCCTCTGAAATAGGGGGAGCTGTCGAGTGAAACGAGACTGAGGGGGTGTCTCCTTATGTGCAAGCCCGTCACCGTTACTCTTTTCAGAAGCAAGCAAGACAAGGAGAACGCGGATTTTTGCAGGGATACAATCAGGAAAGATTCCCCGAAGGTGGTCGTTTTAGAGCCGAGAAAGACAAGGAAAGCGAGGAAAACCCGAGGGAGTTTACAAAGGCGTAAATGACCGAGGGTTGCCGCAGCTTGACACAGTATTTCGACGGCTATAAGACGAACCACCTGCGCAGCTTATGAAAAGAGCGCCTGGTCAATCGACCGAGCTGCCAATTTGCCTGCGCCCATCGCCGAAATCACCGTCGCCGCGCCCGTCACCGCGTCCCCGCCCGCAAAGACGTTCTCCCGCGAGGTCAGTCCCCTTTCGTCCACGACAATGCCGCCGCGGCGGTCGGTTTGAAGCCCTGCCGTCGTGTCCTTCAAAAGCGGGTTGGGCGACGTGCCGATCGCTATCACGACCGTATCCACGTCCAAAATAAACTCGCTCCCCTCCATCGGCACGGGACGGCGGCGTCCGCTCTCGTCAGGCGCGCCAAGCGTCATCTTCACGCACTCCATGCCGCGGACAAACCCAAATTTCGGGTCTGCCTTCTCCTCAACGCCCAAAATTTTCGTCGGGTTGCAAAGAAGGCGAAACTCGATCCCCTCCTCCACTGCGTGTTCGACCTCTTCCCGTCTTGCGGGAAGCTCTTCCATCGAGCGGCGGTAGACGATATACACCTTCTCCGCGCCGAGGCGGAGCGCCGTCCTTGCCGCGTCCATCGCGACGTTCCCCCCGCCGACAACGGCGACCCGTCCGCCCTTCATGATCGGCGTTTCGGGTTGTTCCTTATAGGCTTGCATGAGATTGCTCCGCGTCAAAAACTCGTTCGCAGAGTACACGCCGCACAGTCCCTCACCTTCAATTCCCATAAAATTGGGAAGTCCCGCGCCCGTCCCGAGAAACACCGCCGAAAAACCGCGCTCGAACAGCTCGTCCACCGTCAACGTCTTGCCGATGACGACGTTCGTCTCGATCTTCACGCCGAGCGACTTCAAATTCTCGATCTCCCGTCTTACGATCGCCTTGGGCAGACGGAACTCGGGGATTCCATAGACGAGCACGCCGCCCGCCACATGCAATGCCTCGAACACGGTCACCGCGTACCCCTTTCTTGCAAGATCGCCCGCCGCCGTCAGTCCCGAAGGACCAGACCCCACGACCGCAACTGCCTTTCCATTCGGCGCGGGACGCTCCGTCTTGACCTTTTTTGCCGCCGCACGGTCGGCGACAAACCGTTCGAGCCGTCCGATCGCGACGGGCTCGCCCTTTTTCCCGCGCACGCATTCCTTTTCGCACTGCGTCTCCTGCGGGCAGACCCTGCCGCAGACCGCGGGCAGGCTCGACGACCTTGTGACGATCTCATACGCCTCATCAAAGGCGCGCTCCTTGATCTTTTTAAGAAACGCGGGAATGTCGATCCCGACGGGACAGCCCGAAACGCAGGGTTTGTTTTTACAGGAAAGGCAGCGCTGTGCCTCCGAAACCGCCTCTTCCTCGCTGTAACCGAGTGCGACCTCATCGAAATTCTTTGCCCTTTGCGCAGGGTCTTGCATGCGCATGGGCGTTTTTTTATTGCTCATATTCATTTGTTCACCTGAAAGAGACGGCAAGCCCGCTCATACGCCGCCCGCTCGAAATTTGTATACATTTTATTGCGCACGATCGCCTCGTCGAAGTCCACTGCATAGCCGTCGAAGTCAGGTCCGTCCACGCAGGCAAATTTCATCTGCCGCTTTCCGTCCGAAATAAGCGTGAGCCGACACCCCCCGCACATGCCCGTCCCGTCGATCATGATGGGATTCATCGACACAGTCACGGGAATCCCGAACGGGCGCACCGTCTCCACGACCCCCTTCATCATGACGAGCGGTCCTGACGCAAATACCGCGTCAAACCGCGCGCCCCCGTCCAAGAGCCGTTTGAGCGGCGTCGTCACATTCCCCTTCTCCGCATACGAGCCGTCGTCGGTCGTAAGATACAGCCGCGCCGCGCTGCGCGAAAACTCCTCTTCCAAAATGACCTGCGCCTTGCTTCGGAAGCCGACGATCGCCGTCACGTCCGCGCCCTCATCGAAAAGCGTCCTTGCAAGCGGGAGCGCGATCGCCGCAGCGACCCCGCCGCCGACCACGCAGACCTTTTTTAAGCCCGCCGTTTCACTCTCGCGCCCGAGCGGACCGACAAAGTCCGCGATCTCCTCGCCCGCTTCCTTTTTGGAAAGACGCAGCGTCGTGCTTCCGACCGTTTGAAAGACGATCTTGACAAGCCCCTTCGCCCGATCCCAGCCCGCGATCGTGAGCGGGATGCGCTCGCCGTCCCCGTCCACCCGAAGAATGACAAACTGCCCCGCCCGCGCCTTTGCGGCAACGAGGGGCGCGAAAATGTCCATCTCGGTGACGGTCTCGTTCAATTTCCGTTTGTTCTCGATTCTGTACATGTCAACTCTTCTTTTCTGCTTTTTCGTTGAAAAAAGAAAAGCCCGTTTGGGGACTTTTCTCTTTTCCGTTGATGTCCTTAAAATTTATTTGCTGTTTTTCATGTCCTCGCGCACTTCTTTGAAGCACTTGACGATGTAGTCGAGATCTTCCTTGCTGTGCGCCGCGGAGACCTGCGTGCGGATTCTTGCCTTTCCCTTCGGAACGACGGGATAGGAGAACGCCACGACATAGACCCCCTTCTCCATCATGCGGCGCGCCATTTCGACCGCGGTGTGCTCGTCATAGAGCATGATCGGAACGATCGGGTGCACGCTCTCGATGATGTCGAACTTCGCCTCGGTCAGGAGCTTGCGATAGTACTTCGTGTTCTCTTCGAGCTTGTCGCGGAGCGCAGTGGAAGAATCGAGCTTGTCGAGGAGTTTGCTCGTTGCGACTGCGATCGCTGGCGCGAGCGAGTTGGAGAAAAGATAGGGACGGCTGCGCTGGCGAAGCAAAGCGATGATCTCCTTTCTGCCCGAGGTGAAGCCGCCCGACGCGCCGCCGAGCGCCTTGCCGAGCGTCGAGGTGATGATGTCCACTCTGCCCTGCACGCCGCAATATTCCGCCGTGCCCTTGCCGTGCGCCCCGACAAATCCCGTCGCGTGGCTGTCGTCCACCATGACGAGCGCATTGTATTTCTCCGCAAGATCGCAAATGCCCTTCAAGTTCGCGATGATGCCGTCCATCGAAAAGACGCCGTCGGTCGCAATGAGCTTGATCCGCGCGCCGTTCTTGTCCGCTTCGATGAGCTTCGCTTCGAGGTCTGCCATGTCGTTGTTGTGATAACGGTATCTCGCCGCCTTGCAAAGGCGCACGCCGTCGATGATGCTCGCATGGTTGAGTTCGTCCGAAATGACCGCATCCTCCGCCGAGAGGATGGTCTCGAACAGTCCGCCGTTCGCATCAAAGCAAGAGGAATAGAGAATGGTATCCTCCGTGCCGAGGAACTTGGAGATCTTCGCTTCGAGTTCCTTATGGATGTCGAGCGTGCCGCAGATGAAGCGCACGGACGCACAGCCGAAGCCGCGCTCTTTGTAGCACTCGCATGCCGCGTCGATGAGATCCTTGGAATCGGCGAGCCCGAGATAGTTGTTGGCGCACATGTTGATCATCTTTTCCCCGTCTTGGGCGACGATCTTCGCGCTCTGGGGAGATGCGATCACGCGTTCGCCCTTGAAGAGCCCGTCCGCCTTGATCTTCTCCACTTCGTCAAAGTAGAACTTGATTGCCTGCTGCTTTGTCATGTTATCTCTCCTTTAATGATTTCCGTTTAGTGAAGTTTGGTCCAATCGAGCACGACTTTGCCCGAGTTGCCGCTGTTCATCGCTTCGAAGCCCTTTTCGAAGTCGCGCACGTCGAAGTGATGGGTGATGATCGGCGAAATGTCGAGCCCGCCTTCGAGCATCGCAGACATCTTGTACCAAGTCTCGAACATCCTTCTTCCGTAAATGCCGCGGATGTTGAGGCAATGGAAGATGACCGTCTCCCAATTGATCTTCATGTCCTTCTTGGGGATTCCAAGCATCGCGATCCTGCCGCCGTTCTCCATATGGTCGATCATCTGGTTGAACGCCGCCGCGCTCCCCGACATTTCAAGTCCCACGTCGAAGCCCTCGTGAATGTGAAGCGAACGCATGACTTCGTCGAGGTCCTCTTTTCCCGTGTTGACCGCGATGACCCCGAACTTGCGCGCAAGGTTCAAGCGGTATTCGTTAAGGTCGGTGATGACGACATGGCGCGCGCCGCGGAACTTCTCGATCGCCGCCGCCATGATCCCGATCGGACCTGCGCCCGTGATGAGCACGTCCTCGCCCGTCACGTCATAGGAAAGCGCGGTATGGGTCGCGTTGCCGTAGGGGTCGAAAATGGAATACATGTCGTCGGAAATGGAATCGACACACTTGATCGCGTTCTTCGCGGGGATGACGAGATATTCCGCGAACGCGCCGTCACGGTTGACGCCCACGCCCTTGGCCTCTCTGCAAAGATGACCGTTGCCCGCAAGGCAGTTGCGGCAATGTCCGCAGACGATGTGTCCCTCGCCCGTGACCCGTTCGCCGACCTTGAAGTTCTCGACGTTCTCGCCCACTTCCACCACTTCGCCCACATATTCGTGACCGATCGTCATGGGCGTTTTGATCGTGTTCTGCGACCATTCGTTCCAATTGTAAATATGTAGGTCGGTACCGCAGATCGCAGTCTTTTTGATCTTGATTTTCAGGTCGTTTTTACCGACGCTGGGGATCGGGACTTCACGCATCCAAAGCCCGACTTCGGGTCTTTCTTTGACAAGAGCTATCATCTTTTCCATGGCTCTATCCTCCTATAAATTTTCGCTTTTCAGTGACGCCCTTTCGGCGTACTGTTTTTATTCCTTAATATTGTAACTCTTTTTTTCTTCAATTACAAGAGTTTTACCGCAAAAAAAGAATATTTTTTCGGGAAATTTTTTTGGCTGCCCGATTTCTTTCACAAAATTTTCGTATCTTTTTCACGAAAATACTTTATAACCCCCTTGCCGTTTTCAATGCGGTATTATAAAATAGGAAATGTAAAATAAATTGGGAGGAAAATATGATGAAGCGCAAAACCATTCCTCTATTGCTCCTTGCGGGCATATTTATGGGGGCAGGCGGCGTTATGATCTCCCCTGCGTCGCCCGTCGGCGGCGAAGAGGCGGACAAGGTCTATACGAAGGAAGAGGTCACGACCCTCGAACAACTTCGCAATGTCCCCGTCGAACAGATCGAGAAGTGGACATCCTATGACAGCCGCGAATACGGGATCGTCACCGCCATTGAAAACCAGTCCCCGCACGACCTTTGCTGGGCATATTCCTCGGTGGCGGCGGCGGAGACTTCCATCCTTCGCGAAGGGTGCGATCCGAACGCAACGCGCGAAAACCTCAACTTGGACGAGATCGAACTCGCCAAAGCGGTGCAGGGGAAGTTCCTCGACCCGCTCGGCGTTGCGAACGGGAGAGATCTCGACCCCGCTCAAACCACTTGGGACAAGGGCGGAGTCATCGAATTTGTCGAGCGCGCCGCTTCCCATTGGCAGGGGATCTACAACCTGGGCAATGCGCCCGAAAGCGCCACGGCGAGCTATTCGCAGTACATCCTCGACAGCTTCGAGATGTGCAATAATAAAGTGGACGAGATCAAACACCTCGTTGCGCGCTACGGCGCGGCGGCGTTCGAATACAATTGTATGAGTTCCCCCGCCGTCGAATACCATTTGGCAAAGGGACAGCAGAACCATGCGAGCACGATCGTCGGTTGGGACGATTCGATCTCGAAGGATCTCTTTGAATCGAACGGCGCAAAGGCGACCAGAGACGGCGCTTGGATCGTCAAGAACAGCTGGGGCGAGAACTTTCACGGAGACGGATACTTCTACCTCTCGTACGACTCCTATCTCGTGAACATCGCGGCGTTCGACCTCTCCCCTTATGAAGAGGGCAAATATCTCTATAATTATGCGGGCAACACAACGGGAACGATGAATTGGACGTACCCCCAAACGACGCGAGGCACGACGTTTGCCTATGTCTTTGAACCGCAATTTGCGAGCGAGATCATCGAATCGGTCAGCGTGGGCGTAAAGGGCAAGAACCCGATGGTCATGATCAGGGTCTATACGGGGCTCACCGACAGCGGCACGGGGCTGCTCGGTCCGACCGCGCCCACCCAAACGGTGACATTCCAGGCGACTTGCACGGAAAAGGGGCTGTATACCGTTCCCTTGGATGAGCCCATCCGCATCGACGACGGCAAGCCCTTCTGCGTCGTGGCGACCGTTTCGTCGGGCACGATCTTGATGGATTTCAACGGCAACATGGGCGGCACGGAGTGCTATCAACAGAGCGGAACGATTTGGAGCAAACTGCGCGTCGGCGACGGACAGCTTCCCGCCATCCATGCCATTGTCAGCGTCGACCTTGAAAAGCGCACGGAGGAATACGGCGAGACGCTCATGGAGAAGATCAATTCGCTCGACGGACACATCGCCGCGCTCGGCGGCAAGGGCTTTACGGCGGAAGGGTACGAGCAGTTCTCCGAACTGCAAAAAGAGCTTCCCCTCTTCACCAAGGAAGAGCGCGAAAAGCTCTGGCTCTTCGACAAAACCAAACTTGAAAAATACGAGACTTTGATCGAGCGTTGGTCGGGGCTCGTCAAGGGCGCACAGACGTCCATCGAGATCTGCCGAGATCTCCTCTGAATCGTACAATCGAGGTACAACGATGAAAACATTTTGGAAAACATTTTTAGCGATCGTACTTGCGCTCTCGCTTTTGCCCATGGCGGCGGCCTGCGGCGAACAGGAATTGCCCGACAACCAAGATCAAAACGGTCAGGTCACGCCTGAGCCCGACGAGCCGTCCACGCCTGACACACCAAATACACCCGATACGCCAGACGAGCCGTCAACACCCGACACGCCCGATGCGCCTTCTACGCCCGATACGCCAGACGTACCTGACAAACCGTCAACGCCTGACGAACCCGTGACGCCCGAAGAGCCCGACGAGCCGTATATTCCGCAACAGCCCGAGGATTTCGACCCTTCCAATCCCGATCCGAACGATCCCGACGAGAAAGGCGCTTTCGATGGAAACGACGAGCAAACGAAGTCCTATGTCGATTATTTCAATCAAGTATATCTTCCCTATTATACGAATTGCAGTGCGATCGCGAATGCGGCAAAGGTGAAGCGGGAAGTTGCGGTGAAGAGCGGCACGCTGACGGTCTACTCGGTGGAGCAGATCTATACGAAGCAAGACGGCGGGTATGCCGTTGAGGAGACCGAACGGACGCTCAACGATTTGGGCGGCGACAAGGCATTCGAGGAAAAGACTTCTTCGCGGACGGAGCAGGAGGTCAAGGGCTTGTTCGGACCGAACGACATCAAGTTGACCGACTTTTTGGAACTTCCCATGTATGATGCGTCGGGCACGTTTGGGGGAAAGATCAAGCGGAGCAGCGCCATGCGTCTGTTCGAATTTACGACGACGAAGAAGATCACGAACATCGACCTTTTGTTCTTAGTGAACCTAAATTCGATGAACTATGTGACGGTGAACGGCTACACGCTCACGTTTGAGGCGGGGGATTACACGATCGAGCTGACGTTATCGGTCATGTAAAAAAAGGAAGAAACAGATGACAGAAGCGGCGCGCCGAACCTTCGGCGCGCCGCGTCCTCTCTCGGCTCCCCCTCTGGAAAAGGGGGAGCTGTCACGCGTTTGCGCGTGACTGAGGGGGTGTTACATTATTTAACTGCGACACACCCCTTTCGGCGCGTATTCGCGCGCCACTTTCCCCTCAACGGGGACAGCAAGGAAAAAGCGTAAACGCGCTTCCCCCGCCCCCTTGGCGCCCCCCTTGAGGGGGAGCTGTCGCGAAGCGACTGAGGGGGTGTCTCCTTATTATAAATATCTTCTCAACTCTTTTAATTGGCGATCTTGGAGTTCGATGAGGCGGCGGGCAAAGTCCTCGGCTCTGCCGTCCGCGCCGCCGTACTCGTTGAGATACTTGTTCAGCGACTTGATGCCCATATTGCAGCCGTCCGTCAATAG
>CANRLK010000020.1 GCA_947631465.1 uncultured Clostridia bacterium | reverse complement strand
AATTTTTATTTTATGAAACTTGGTGTAGTCGGACTTCCCAACGTCGGAAAATCCACCCTATTCAATGCCATTACCCACGCGGGCGCGGAAGAGGCAAATTACCCGTTTTGCACGATCGAACCCAACGTCGGGGTCGTGGCAGTGCCTGACGAGCGGCTCGACAAGCTCGCCGCGCTCTATCAAAGCAAGAAAGTGACGCCCGCCGTCATCGAATTTGTGGACATTGCGGGACTCGTGAAGGGCGCAAGCCACGGCGAAGGGCTCGGGAATAAGTTCCTCTCGCACATCCGCGAAGTGGACGCGATCGTACATGTCGTGCGCTGTTTCGAGGACGAAAACGTCACCCATGTCGAGAGCAGCGTAAATCCCGTCAGGGACATCGAGGTGATCAATCTCGAACTCATATTAGCCGACGTCGAGGCGGTGCAAAAGCGGCAGGAGCGGATCAAGAGCGCGGCGCGCGGCGGGCAGGACAAGGGCGCGGCGGCGGAGTTTGCCTTCCTCGAAAAACTGCTTGCCCATCTCGAACAAGAGCTTCCCGCAAACAGCTATCCCGCGACGGAAGAGGAAGAGGTCATGCTTAAAAACTTGTTTCTTCTCTCGGACAAGCCCGTCATTTACTGCGCGAACATCTCCGAAAAGGACATGGGAAAGAGCGAGGACGAGATCGCGCTCGTCAGGGAAGTCAAGGAATATGCGAAGAAGAAGGGCTCGGAAGTGGTCGTGATCTGCGCCAAGACCGAAGAGGAGCTCTCCGAAATGGAAGAAGAGGACAAACAGCTGTTCTTCGAAGAGTTCGGGCTCAAAGAGAGCGGGCTTTCCAAGCTCATCAAGGCGAGCTATGCGCTCTTGGGGCTCATTTCGTACTTGACCGCGGGAGAAAAAGAGACGCGCGCCTGGACGATCAAGAAGGGCACGCGCGCGCCGCAAGCGGCGGGAAAGATCCATTCCGACTTCGAGCGAGGCTTTATCCGCGCCGAGGTCGTGGAATGGGAGACGCTGCTCGAATGCGGCGGGCTCGCGGGCGCAAGGGAAAAGGGCAAAGTCCGCTCCGAAGGCAAGGACTATGTGATGAAAGACGGGGATGTCGTTTTATTCCGCTTCAATGTATAAAAGTTTCGAACGAAATCTTTCTGCGCTACGCTTGAAATATTTCTTTCGAGGATTCATATCTCGTGTTTTCATGTAACTTTGTCGCCCGCCACTTTGCATGCCTTGCTTAACAACCTGCGTGCGGTGACGCGCAAACAGGGTGGAGCGGCGCAACTTCTGTTCGACAGCCCAGTGGGCTGCGAACTGCGCCGCGACAGCCGAGCTGGTGGCGAGGCGGACTTGCGTCGGGGACTACCGACGCAAGGTGCAGCGGAAAAGTGTGATTTTCCTCGCACCATTGAATTAGAATAAAGGGCATGAGCGCGAAGGGTCGCGCATATTGAGTCGCGCACGGCGGAAGTCAATTCCGCCTAACGCACATTATTTTAATGTACACCCCTTTCCCCCTCGCTTTGCTCGGGTACTTTCCCCTCAAGGGGACAGCGAGTGTTTTAAGGTCGCAACATTCTATTCTTGGCTCCCCCTTGGGTGGAGCGGCGCAACTTCTGTTCGACAGCCCAGTGGGCTGTGAGCTACAATGCGCCAGCCGAGCTGGTGGCGAGGCGGACTTGCGGCGGGGGCGACCACCGCAAGGCGTCGAGGCGAAGCCGAGACTGAGGGGGTCACCTTATTTGCAAGCTCGTTTGCAATCACACCCCTTTCCCCCTCGCTTTGCTCGGGTACTTTCCCCTCAAAGGGGACAGCAAGAGAGAGAAGCGCAAACGCTCGCACTTTACCAAAGGGGGACAGCAAGTTTCTCCCTTTCTTGGCTCCCCCTTTTGAGGGGGAGCTGTCGAGGCAAAGCCGAGACTGAGGGGGTGTAAATTCTAATCAAAGGCGCGAAGCAGAATCGCCATTCTGCGGCAGCGCACTCAATTTGCCGCATTCCTACGGCTTATTGTCCGAAGAAGCGACCATTGAGAACAAACCCAATTGATGAATCAAGTTAATTTCCTCGAACAAAAGCTTTCAAGCGTAGCGCAGAAAGCCTTTTGTTCGAAACATTTCATGTCTCTATTTTCATATCTCCCTTCTTGATCCAACCCACTTTGCGCAAGAGTTCGCTCACGCCGAGCGAGATCGCCGCAGGCAGTACAAAACAGACCAAGATCACGCCGAATACGAGCTGTACCGTCGGGATCTGTCCCGCCGATGCGCCGATCGTGTCGATCACGCCGACAAGCCCCGCCGTCCCCATGCCAGACCCGACGGGCGTCGCGCGCAGTTGGAACACGCACGTCGAAAGCGGTCCTACGACCAAAGAAGAGACCACCGCGGGCAGTAAGATCCGCGGATTTTTCAAATTGGGGATCTGCAACATCGACGTCCCGAGCCCCTGCGCAACGAGCCCCGAGACCTTGTTCTCCCGAAAACTCGCGACTGCAAACCCGATCATATGCGCGCAGCAGCCCGCGACCCCCGCGCCTGCCGCAATTCCGTTTAATCCGATCGAGACCCCGATCGCCGCGCTCGACGTCGGCAGCGTCAGCAAAAGGCCCATTGCGACCGAGATCAAGACTCCCATCAAGAAGGGCTGCATCTCCGCCGCCGCGTTGATTCCGCGCCCGATCTCCCCCATCAACCATTCGACGGGCGTTCCCAAGAGCGCGGCAATGAGCCCGCCCGCCGTCATGCTCGCAAGCGGCACAAGCAAAATATCCAACCCCGTCTTGCCCGTCACAAGCCTTCCGAGCTCGCACGCGACAACGACGGCCAGATAACAGGTGATCGGATTCCCCGTCGCGATCAACACCGACGAGGAGATCTTTCCCGCGTCCCCTTGGGCGACATAGGCGATAAACGTCGGCGCATTGGCGGCGAAAATTCCCACCGCCACGCTGCAAGCAAGCGCCATCTTCGGACATTTCAGCGAGTACGCGATCCCCACGCCGATGCCCGCGCCCATCATGACCTTCGCAAACGTCCCGATCCCGTTAAAGAACCTGAAACATAAATTCCAAAACGCTGCGCCGCTCGTTCCGTCCCCGAAAATGCGCGCGATCTGGCATAAAATCGTCCCCGCGATGAGCGTGCAAAACAGTCCGTTCGCCATGCCCGCAAACGCTACGATCAAATACCTGTTCGCATATTTCTTCAAACAACCCAACGCCCTTTCGCGGAAACTCTTCCGATCAGTCTGCGGCGCTTCTTGCGACTCTTCTTGCAGCGTTTCGGTGGTCGGCGCTTCTTGGGCTGCTTCGGTGCAATTGTCCGAAGGCGCGCCCGCGTCCTCTTCTTTTGTCGTGTTCTCCATGACTTTCCCCTAAGATGAATTTTTGATATATGCGGCTATTTTATCATAATTGTTTATGAAATGCAAGAAAAAACGGCAAGAAAATTGCCGTTTCTTTTTGGAGAAGCATTTTTTACGACTGTCCCGCCGAGGAAATATCCTCTTCGCGCGGGTCTTCTGCGTCGGGCAAGATCATGCAATAGCGCGGATTGTGCGCATATTCAAGATCTTTGTCCTTCTGCTCCTTTTTTGTCTTTTTCTTCATGTGTTCCCCCGCTCACGCGTTCACGATCTGCTTTTGGACCTTCGAGAACGTATCCGCCTTTTGGTCGATGAGCATTTTCTCCGCAGGCTGGACCTTATAGTAGCCGCGCGAGAGCATCTGTTCAAAGACATTGAACTGCGTGTCCGCGCTCGACGTATAGTTCTTCAAGATCGCCTTGCGGAAAGGCTTGCAGCTGCCCTCGGTGAGCGCCGCCGCATAGTAGTTCATCAGCTGTTTTTCCGCGTCGAGCATGTCTTGGAGCGCGTCCTTTTCGCTGAGCGTCGTATCTTGTTTGCTCTGTCTCATGATTTCCCTCCCAACATCGAATAGAGTGCGGAGAACCGCTCCGCGTGTGCGCAGGCGATGCGTTCCATCTCTTGCGCCAAGGCGGCGTCGGTCAGGGTATGGGCGTAAATGCGCGCCTTCTTGCATGCCATCTCCTCCGCCGTCAGAACGTGCGAGAGCACGTCAAGATCTTTGGCTGTCAAATTGGTCATTGAAAAAACCTCCTTACAACGCATCTTGCGCAAAAGGAGGTTTTTTATACCCTCATACCGTTTCGTCTTTTTTGGAAAGATAGAAATCGCAGACGCCTTTGATCGGGCAATCGCTGCAATTCGGCTTTCGGGAATGGCAAATTTTCCGTCCGTGCCAGATCAGAAGATGGTGCGCCTTGGACCATTGCTCCTTCGGGATGACGCGCATGAGCCCCTCTTCGACCTTTTCGGGCGTCTTTCCGACGGCGAGCCCCGTGCGGTTTGCGACGCGGAACACATGCGTATCGACGGCGATCGCGTCCCCGCCGAAGGCGACCGAATAGACGACGTTGGCGGTCTTTCGCCCCACCCCCGCAAGGGTCTGCAAAGTTTTGAGATCGTTTGGAACTTCCCCGCAGAACTTTTCCACAATGTCCCGCGAGGCGGACAAAATATGCGCCGCCTTGGTATGATAAAATCCGCAGGAATAGATCGCTTTTTCAAGCTCCCATTCGGAAAGCATCAACATGGTTTCGGGAGTATTGTGCCCTTGAAAGAGCTTTTCCGTCACTTGGTTTACCCGTTCGTCGGTGCACTGCGCCGAGAGAATGACCGCAACGAGCAGTTCGAAGGGGCTTGAAAATTTGAGCGCGGGTCTTGCGTCAGGATAGAGCTTTCCAAGCTCTTGTAAAATAAATTCGCATTTGTCCATAGAAAAATTGTAGCACAAATTTTTCAAAGAGGCAAACGATTATCGATAGGAAAAGACATTGCCGCGCCGAACCATAAAGCCCGAAAAGGAAGAATAGGACTTTTTTGCGAGACAAGATTTTGCGCGGGCGAAAAAGACGTCCTCGAATTTGGCGGAGATGCCGCAGCCGACCCCTGCCTCTTTGGGCGTACTCACCGCCTGCGCGGGCACGCCGCCCGCTTTCAAGACGGAAATATATTCGAGCGCCTGCGCTCTTGACCGAAATACCGCCAACATTGTCATGATTTTTCTCCTGCCTTCGTATGATATAACGCTATGATTTATCTTGATAACGCCGCGACGGGCGGATATAAGCCCATGTCGGTGCAAAATGCCGCCGCAGCCGCGCTCAAAAACTGCGCCAACCCAGGCAGAAGCGGGCATCGGCTCTCCCTCGCCTGCGCCGAACAGGTGCTCTCCTGTCGGGAACTCTTATCCGACCTCTTTCACGGCTACGGCTATGAGCGCGTCGCCTTCACGAGAAGCTGTACGGAAGCGCTCAATCTCGCCCTCTTCGGGGGGCTCTCGCGCGGCGATCACGTCGTCACGACCTGTCTCGAACACAACTCCGTCCTTCGACCGCTCGAAGCGCTCAAAACGTCGGGCATTATCGAATACGACGTCGTCCCGCTCGAAAACGGCAAGATCGTGCCCGAAACGCTCGTCTCCTTCGTCAAAAAAAATACCCGCATGTGCGCCGTGACTTCCGCTTCGAACGTCACGGGCGAAGCCCCCGACCTCTTTGCGATCCGCTCTCTGCTCCCCAAAGACGTTCTTCTGCTCGTGGACGGCGCGCAGGGCGCGGGACATCTTCCCATCGACATGCAAAAGCTCGGCATCGACGCCTTGGCGATCGCAGGGCATAAGGGGCTCTTTGCGATGCAGGGCGCGGCGGCGCTTCTCTTTTCGGACCGGTTCTGTCCCCGTCCCCTTCTTTTCGGCGGCACGGGCAGCGAGAGTTTCCGCCTCGGCATGCCCGAATTTTACCCCGACCGCTTGGAAGCGGGAACGCTCTCCTATCCCGCAATCTGCACCCTCTTCGAAGGCGCGCTCTATGTAAAGGCAAAGCGCAAGGAACATTACGACCGCCTCTTCGAACTCACGGCTGCCCTGCACGCCGCGCTCTTTTCCCTGCCGCAATACAAGGCATACTTCTCGCCGAACGGCTGCGGGATCGCCGCCTTCTCGCACAAAGACATCCCCTCCGAAGAACTCGCGGGGCTCTTATCCGAGAAGTATGACATTGCCGTCCGCGGAGGCTTGCACTGCGCGCCGCTCGTCCATAAGGCGCTTCAAACCTTTCCCGACGGGCTCGTGCGCGCGTCCTTCTCCCCCGACCAGACCCTGCGCGAAGTAGACGCTCTCGTCTGCGCCCTCAAAGCTCTTTAACTGCAAATTTCAGATACTTTTGAGCTGCGCAATGAGTTTTTGAAGTTTCCGCTTTTTCGCGCGGTCGAGCATGGGCTCGATCTGGCGGTAGAACGCGTCGATCTGCTCATTGGTGAGCGTGCCGTCCCGTTTGCCCGCTTCGGCGCGGGCATAGATGTCGCGGAGCAGTACGTCCTCGTTCTTGCCGTCATATTTTGCGGCGAGCCTTTTGGCTTCCGCTTCCAAGTTCGCCGCGTCTGCCGATGCGGCTTCTTCGTTCGTTCGTTTTTGATTTGCAAAACTTAAAAAATCGTCCATCGTTACCTCACGTCTCTATTGTATGAAACGAACTTGATTTTCGTTCGTTGCATACCATGAAACCATGGAACTCTTTTTGGTATTGACCCTTTTTTATCTCTCCGAAAAAAACGCCCCTTTACGCGCCGCGCTCGAACAGTCGCTCAAATTTTACAAAGAAAACCGCGAACTGCTCCTCGCGCTTCGCCCGACCGCTGCGCCCGAATCTGTGCCCGAGGCTTCGCCCAAAAACGCACCGACGGCGGCAGAGACCGAAAGCGAAACGGTCAAAACGCAAGACGAGCTCAAACTCATCGAAGCGTTTTTGAAGCGGCAAAAGATTTAAGCGGGCGCGACCTTGGCTGCGTTCTTCTTTTCGGGGTTTTCGGGAAGAAAATTTTCTTACAGCTCTTGACAAATCATGCGGGAAATGGTAGAATCATAATTGAATAACTTTTATAAAGGAGATCAAAGTGAAACCTATCTATTATCCCGAGCCTTTCAGGATCAAGAGCGTAGAACCTTTAAAAATGCTCACGAGAAAGGAACGCGAACAGAAAATTGCAGAAGCGAATTACAACGTGTTTTATCTTGCGTCGCGCGACGTGACGATCGACCTTTTGACGGACAGCGGCACGAACGCAATGAGCACCAACCAATGGGCGGGCGTGATGCTCGGCGACGAATCCTACGCGGGCGCGGAGTGCTACTTCCACGTCCAGGAGACCGCGCAGAAGATCTTCGGAATGCCCTACATTCAGCTTGTGCACCAGGGAAGAGCTGCCGAGAAGGTTTTGTTGCCCATTTTGCTCGGCGGCAAGAAGTATGCGATCGCGAACATGCACTTCGACACGACGCGTGCCCATGTGGAACTTGCGGGCGCACGCGCGATCGACTGCGTCGTTCCCGAAGCCCTCGACACGACCAAGTACTACGATTTCAAAGGCAATATGGACGTGGAGCGGCTCGAACAGTACATCAAGGACCTCGGCGCGGAGAACATCGGCGTGATCATCATGACGATCACGAACAACTCCGCAGGCGGTCAGCCCGTATCCATCGACAACATTCGCAAGACGCGCGCGGTCGCGAACAAGTACGGAATCAAGTTCATGATCGACGCCGCTCGCTACGCCGAGAACGCATACTTTATCAAGCAGCGTGAGAAGGAGTTCCAGAACAAGTCCATCCAAGAGATCATCGCAGCGGAATTTGAGGGCGCGGATTGCTTTACGATGAGCGCGAAGAAAGACGCGATCGTCAACATGGGCGGGCTTATCGGCTGCCGCGACAAGGCGCTTTTCGAGCTCATCAAGCAGAGATGCATCTCCTTCGAAGGCTTCATCACCTACGGCGGCATGTCGGGACGGGACATCGAAGCGCTTGCGATCGGCTTGCAGGAAGGCACGGACGAGGATTACTTGAAGTACCGCATTGGACAGATGCAGTATTTGGCGGGACGGCTCGAAGAGGGCGGCATCCCCTTCCAGAGCCCCGTCGGCGGGCACGCGGTGTTCGTCGATGCGAAAAAGCTCCTTCCGCACATTCCTTACTATGAATTCCCCGCACAGGCGCTTAGCATTGAGCTTTACAAGGAAGCGGGCATAAGGGCATGCGACATCGGCTCGTACATGCTCGGCAACGACCCCGACACGGGCAAACAGCTTGAAGCGGACTTTGAATTTACCCGTCTTGCCATTCCGCGCCGCGTGTACACGCAGTCGCATTTGGACGTAATCGCCGACGCGCTCATCAACATCAAGGAACGCGCATCGAGCGTCAAGGGCTACAAGATCGTGGAAGAGCCGCCGATTTTGAGGCACTTCACCGCAAAGCTCAAACCCCTTTCATAAGGGATAATGATTCGGCAGGGCGATATGCCCTGCCGTTTTTTTATGCGTTTTTTACCCTTCTTTTTTCACGCTTGAAAAAAGAAGCAAAAAAGGCTCGGGACACTTGCGATGTGTCCCGAACCCCGCAGCGCTTTTTTTGCGTGCTCCTCAGCCTTCACTTTCTGCGCCGCCGCGTAGTGAAAGTTTGTCGTAACCTCAACGAGGGCGGCGCATCGCTCCCCGAGCCCCACTGCCTTGTTTGGGTGAACACCGTCACCCCCTTTTTGCTGTCCCTTTACAGGGAAAGGGATGTACCCACAGACGAGCTTTTATAATAATAAGGAAACACCCCCTCAGGCGCTACGCGCCAGCTCCCCCTATTTCAGAGGGGGAGCCAAGGGGTGAGAGGCGAATGCGCCAGCTCCCCACTCGCTGTCCCCTTTGAGGGGTGGAGCGGCCTTTTTCCTTGCTGTCCCCTTACAGGGGAAAGTACCCGAGTGAAACGAGGGGGAAAGGGGTGTACCCGTAAAGAATCTTGAAAACAAGGTGACCCCCTCAGCCGCTCCGCGTTGCGTCGCGTCAGCTCCCCCTGGAAGGGGCAGCCAAGAAGAAAACCGAGCAACACCCCCTCAGTCACGCGAACGCGTTCCGCCTTGCGGCGGTCGCCCCCGCCGCAAGTCCGCCTCGCCACCAGCTCGGCTGTCGCGGCGCAGTTCGCAGCCCACTGGGCTGTTGAGCAGAATTTCCAATGCTCCACCCCTTTTTCAAAGGGGCAGCCATAATGAGGATTTTGCCCTTTATAATAAATCCAACGGTGCGAGGAAAATCACACTTTTCCGCTGCACGCCCCTATTTGCGCGCCACCGCACGCAGGTTGTCTATCAAGGCAGATACAGTGGCGGGCGATAACGCTACATGAAAACACGAAATTTGAACCCTCGACGAGAAATATTTCCGTAGGAAAGATTTTCGTCGAAATAAAGTTTCCCGCCCGAGCGAAAGCTCGGGCGGGATAAATTTCTTTTTTCGGATCAAGTTCCTTATGTCCGCAAAGTCCCTATGTCCGCATAGTCCTTATGTAAAAGTCCCTATGCCTCAAAGGTCCTGTTACGGCAAAATGCCTTGCATGCGCCTTACTTGATGCGCTTGCCCTCAACGGGAAGATAATCCCCGCGAAGCATTGCCGTTTCAAGCCCGTTCGTCTCTTGCGGCGCAACTTGCTCCTCTTCCTGCTTATCGCTCTTGATCGCGTAATTCGTCAAAGTCTCATTCAAGTAAGCGTTGATCAATTTCTTCTGCTCGTTGTTATCACTCGTATTTGAAAAAGCGCCCGGGTGAATCCTCGCGATCGCGCCCTCTTGATCGATAATGAACGAGAACGGATAACCGCTCATCGGTCCTCCGCAGATCACTTTCAAGAGAAAGCTGGACATGACCGAGTTTTTACCGTTGTAAGTGTTTGCATACTGATCCTTGTCGTAGACGACATAATAAGGCATCTTCAAATCTTCGCTATACTTCTTGATCGCTTCTTCACTGACATTATAGCCGCTCTGGCAGTCAGCGATCATGACAAAGGCAAAATCGTTTTTCCACCGATCGTATACTTCGTTAAGAGCTTTGAACGTAAGTTCACAAAAATAACAGCCCTGATAGAACATATCAACATAGACGAACTTGTGCGTTTCCAAAAGTTTGCTAAGCGTGATCTCTTCGCCCTTGACCGTCCTGTAAGTGAAATCGCTGACGACGACCCCTTCCTCATATCTCGGCGCAACCTTTTCGTCGTTTTTCAAAAGAGATGCCTTAATATAGACGTCCGCAGACGGGTTACCGGGCTCCATGATGATTTCTTCATTACTATTCAGGGTATAACCGTTCGGAAGTTCGGTGATTTTGACGGCAAATTCATCGCCCCTATGCACTTCGATGGACGCCTTCAAAACGCCGCCGCTGATGGCGCCGTACTGACCGGATGCGACCTCTTGATCCTCTTGATCGGAATTTCCCTTCTTGACGATCGCGATACGTTCGGAAGTACCCGTGTACTTCTGTCCGCTGTTGCGATAGAGCTGGACGGTAAATTCCACCTCTTGTCCATCGATAAGCTTATTCAAGATCTCAGTCTTTGTATGATCCTTTTGTGCGTCGGTGCAGCCTGCGCGTTGGCAGACCAACGTGCGGTGACCGTCACTGTCGAAATCAGGATAAACGGTCTCTTGCACGACATAGTCATGCCCGAGCGCATCCGTTGTAATATTCTCGGTTTTGCCGCATCTCACGCAGACCATGGTCTTAACGCCCTTTTCCGTACAAGTTGCCGCTGTCCCTGTTCCCCCCTGGGTGACCCAATCGTGATCGAGCGGGTCGGTGTATTCCGTCGTCTCTTCACCACAGACCTTGCACTTCATCTTGACATGACCCTCTTCGGTGCAAGTTGCGTCTTTTTTCTCCAAGATTTGGTTGTCGTGCTCCTTTTGAGCGACATCCTGGACTTCTTCCTTACCGCAAACGGAGCAGACGAATTTGGAAGAACCCGCCTCTTTGCAGGTCGCAGCCTTGATGACTTCCTTTTCCACAAAGGTGTGCTCTTGGGCTCCGACTTTGGTATCCTCATTGATATTGCCGCAGACGGTGCAGGTACGGCGCAGAACGCCGCCCGCCTCGCAATTTGTCGAGACAAACACGCCCTCGTCGTAGGTATGCCCTTTCGCGCTCACTTCCTCGCCTTCCGTAGCGCTGCAATTGGGGTCGATACAGTTGCGCACATGCCAACCGGCTTCGGTGCAGGTCGCAGGCTTGGTATCTTCCCAGGCGCTCCAAATGTGGTCATGATCGAGCACTTTGTCGCAGCCCGCAAGAGCGATCCCGCCGACTGCCATGACAGCCGATGCGAGAACTACGAGCATCCAACGCAAGTTCTTTTTCATAATTTGTTTCCTCCTATAAATTTTTGAATTTCTGCCCCGCCGCTCCCCCTGATAAGATTGCGGGCGGGATGAAGTTGTCCCTCGTTGAACGTCTCTCGCCTTTTTTGGGACGAGCGCAACGCTTTCTTAGGTTTCTCCATGGTCTATTATATCGAATCGGCGCGGATTTGTCAATACAAACGCTCCGATTTCATTATTTTTTCACATAATTTTAAGAAAACAAATTTGGAAACTTTTTCCGTCCGCTTGGCGGGAGAGGTTCACACCCCTTTTAGAAAACAGCAAGGGAGCGGCGCGCGGCACCCCTTGGAACACCCCTATCTTCTTGGCTCCCCCTTAGAGGGGGAGCTGTCACGCACCTTTGCGTGACTGAGGGGGTGTTGCCTTATTCAAATGCGCAGTCGTCGCACACCCCTTTGCCCCTCGCGTTGCTCGGGGACTTTCCCCTCTAAGGGGACAGCAAGAAGAAACGCAAAGAAGGCGCGCCACGTTCTCACACGGGTAGAACCCCGTGTTCGGTCACCGTTCGCGCTTGAGATGCGTTCGCTCCTGTCGCATTGCGCCAATGGTTATCAACCATTGGCGAAGTGCAATGCTCCACCCCTCAATGGGGACAACAAGAATAAAAGATTTCGTCGAAAACCGCGAAAAGGGAGAGCGCGGCGCTCTCCCTCTTTGCTTGCTTTGTTCCTTATCCTTCGGACTTATAGTTCTTCACTTCATCTTCCTTACTGCTATAATCATCGTAAGGCTTCTTGAACCACTTGTCGAATTCCTCCTTATCCTCAGCGTTTAACTTCTCATACTCAGATTTAAGAGAACCGAGATGTGCAATAAACGAATCTTGATAGGTCAGATTTCCATTCTCGGGCTTGCCCGTAGGATCGAGCTTGAACAAGATATAATCCGCTTCGACTTCAAAGACTCTTCCTGCAATTCTCGACATGTCGCGCCTCTGTTGATCCTCATAATAAGTCTGAACGCCGTTTGCGAACAGTTCCAAACCATCGAAGTTCATGAGGTAGTTCGCCTTCTGCTCCGTTGTGAGATCAAAGTAGAGCTTCAACGCTTCATGGATCTCGTCGGTGTTGAAGTCCACCGAAAGATCTTGTTTCGTTTGAAGATAGAACTGGTTCAAGATCGCGGTATAGCCTTTCGACAAGAGCTCATCGAATCCCCAGCCGAAGTAGTTGTCCATGAGCGTCGTGTGCGTCTGCTCGGGATCGAGGTCCTCTCGCAAGAACATCATGTACCCGAAGCGCGCGTTGTACAGCGCATAGTCGAGCGTGACAAGAACAACATCCTCCGTTTCGGGATCGCGGAAGCCGAGATCGACCTTTTCATGCTTGAACTTATCGACTACATATTTGGGCGCAGTAGTCAAAACTTCATTTGCGAAAGCGTCTGCGCGTTCAAACGCGGAGGCAAGTGCAGGGAAGAGCGCAACCGGGCTCACCGCATCGGGCTGACCGTAGCTCTGCTGCATGTACTGGATAATCATATTGAAGATCGAGTTCGCACCGTCGATCAGCTCTTTCAATTCCTCGATTTTCTCGTTCCATTCGCCGTAGTCTTGGTAAGTGACGCCATTGAAGATATTGAGGTAATCCTTATAGTAGTCACCCATGTAGGTATCGAACGCCGACTTCTCTTCGCCTTGGAGACCGTTGTAAAGCTCGATCGCCGCTTGCATGTTCTCTTCGTACATCCCCTGGAACGTTCCCGAATCGTCGAGTTGGAGTCTCGAATAGTCCTCGATCGAGAGCATCAGCGCTTGGAAGGTCGCAAATGCGTTGCCGGGCAATCTATCGGCGTAGTAATCGCCGATCAGCTTCACAAAGTAAGTGTCGATCTCGTTGAAGTTGAAGAGATGCTCGGGATTGCCATCCAAATAGTAAGCGTCTATCGAAATGAGGAAGCTCACCTGGCGGAGCGGCGTCATGTTCATGAAATCTTCGAACAGCCCCTTCACGCCATTCGAGAACTCTTCTCCTGCGCCGTAGTCGGGATCGTCAAGCGTCTTGTTCACAAGCCCGAGATAGTCATCCCAAAGTTTGTCGAAGGTCTCGTCCGTGTAATAATCGTCATGAAGATTGACATAGCCGTAGCTCTGGATCTTGCCCGCGCTGGTGGCGGAGGTCATCTTCATTTGAAGAAGGTTCGCACCGAGCCCGAGATTGATGTAGATCTCTTTGAGAAGCTGGTCATCGGATGCGTCGATGCCATTGACGACGTCGTACGCTTGATCATAGTAGAGATAGAACGACGTGTTGTCCAAAAGCGGCGATTTCGTATTCGGGATCTGCGACCAAAGACTGTACGCGCTCACATATGCGATGTAGTAATCTTCGAGTTTCCCGGGAAGCGCGAAGTTCGGCAGCGTCCTCAAATTTTGCACGGCGTTCGATTTGACGGAATCTTCCGCGGTATCATCAAGATATGTGTCGAGATAGTATTGGTACAAGATCCGAAGATAGGTATCCTTGTCGTCTTTCCACCTGCTGACCGTCTTGATGTACTCTCTGTCGCTCGGAAGCTGTACATTAAAGACCCCCTGCTCGTAGCACGCATAGATCGCCTGGAAAGCCGCATTAATGTCTCCTTGCTTCGCCTTCAATTCCTCGTAGTCGAACTTGTTGCTGCCCTCTTCCTTGCTATCCCCAGGGTTAACGTCCTTCAAAGCGTTATACATGGTCTCCATGTGCGGGATGAACGCCGCCGCCTTTTGGATGTCGCTGGGAAGGCAAACCTTGTCGAGGTACGCGCCGATCGTCTGACCGTTGTAGAACTTGAAATTGTAGAACGCAACCAAAATCGGGCTGATGTCCGCCGCAAGCTTGTAGAGCTTGTTCTCTTCATCGAACGTCGTGCCATCTTCCTTCGTCAGCTTTCCAAGGTCTTCCTTCGCCTTATCAAGATTTTCAAACGAAGGCACGAGCGCATTCGCCTTTACGGTGAAGTTGTACTTTGAAAGCTCATCTTCCCAGATCTTTCTTTCGTAGATCGCGGTATAGCGGGCGAGGGAGACGAACTCTTCCTGCTCGACAAATGCCTGGCGGGTCTCGCTGAGATTTAAGAACATGTCGGTCATCTCGCGGGCGAGTTTGCCGTCGTCCTCGCTGACCGTGGGCGCGCCCTTGGACCAATCGTGGCGTTCGTTGAGCTGTTTCGCTCTCAGTTTGATGAGCGAAATGTCGCTGAACTTGATCGTAATATCATAAGTATACTTGTACGCCGCATAGGAGACCGTGAGGGTCTCGGTCGCGGGCGTCTCCATGTTGTTCTCGGTCGCAACACTCATATCGAAGCCCGAGATCATTTCGGCAGTAACGGGCACGGTGCGTTCGAATTTCGGCTCGGCGCTTTCGAGCTTGATATAGCCGCCCGAAACGCTGACCGCAAGCTCATGGCTCTCGTAAGCGTTCTTGGAAGGACGGTGAAGTTCGCCGTTCCCGCCGCCGTTCGAAACGGGGTAGATGTTGACGTCAACATCCGACGTGTACGGCGCAACGTTGTTGTTCTTCATCTCTTCGCTCTGATACGTCGCCTTTACCGTGAGCGGCGTCGCAGGCTTGGAAGAATCGAAGCCCTCGATTTTTAAATCGGGGTCGTCCGTGCCGATGATCTTGGAGCTGCCGTCGTCGTTGTTGATCTTGATCTGAGACTTGCCCGCCGAAAATGCTTCGCCGACGAAGTAGTTGAAGTCCTTCGGCTGCATTCTCGGCACGACTTCGATGCTTAGCGTCGTGCTCGCGCCCATATAGGTGATCGTGAGCGTCTGCTTGCCCAGCGTGTTCTTGTCATAGCCCGAGATCTCGACTCCGGGGTCGCTGAGCGGTACGGCTTCGTACTCGCCCGTTGCGATGATCGCACCCTTATTGCGGTTGAGCTCCGTCCCGAGGACGTAGATCGTCTGGGGCTGCTCGCCGTTTCTGTCGATCTTGATCTCTTCCACGCTACCGCATGCCGTGACGGCAAATAGCGCCGTCACGAGCATGAACAGGATAAGCGTCCATTTGGAAAGTTTCTTCATCTTTATCCTCATGAATTTTTTTTATTTTCCCCCTCATCCGATTTCGGGAATCGCTTATACCGCTTCCCAAATCGCATAGAGCGTAGAACCAATCGGTGCGCCCGGAACAAATGCGGGTTCGTCGATCTGGTTGCCGTTTTCGTCCGTCCCCTTCGGCGGATTGATCCCGTTCATGACGCATGCGCTGTCAAATTCGGGATCGCGCCCGCCCGTCGTCCAGCCGAGGAACTTGAAGCCCGCACGATAGGGATTCCCGAGCGGGATCGAATATGCGATCCTGTCGTTGACGATCAGGCTGCTGTTCTCCGCAGACTTGACGAAGGAGACGACATAATCGCCTTCCGACGAAAGCGTGCAGTTGTAAATGATCGGACGGAACGACGAGTTCCAAAGTTTCGCCCAGCCTTCGGGCACTGCGGGCGCATCCGTATAGATCGTGAGCTTGCGGCAGTCGTAGAACACATGGTTGCCGACCGTTTCGATGTCCTTGCTCAACACAAGGCTTTCAAGCCCTTGGCAATGACGGAACGCCTGCATCTCGATGGTTTTCAGGTTCGCGGGAAGCACCAACGACGTCAACGCAAGGTTTGCATAGAATGCGTGATGTTCAATGGTCTCCAATCCGCTGCCAAGCGTCAGATCCGCAAGCACATCGCACCAATAGAACGCGTGGTCCTTGATCGTCACCGTGCTGTCGGGAATGTGCATCGACGTCAATGCGTAGCACTGCGAGAAGGCATAGGAGCCGATCTCCTTGACGCCGCCGAGATTGACGGTAACGAGGTCATAGCACTTTTCGAAGCAGTACGCGCCGATCGTCTCGACCGAGTCGGGCAAGGTCACTTCCACGAGATTGTTGCAACCGTTGAACGTCTTGTCGCCGATGGTCGTGAGCTGCGCGCCTTCCATTTCGAACGTGAGGGTGAAAATACCCGAGTCCGCAAGGAATGCGTTGTCCCCAATCGTCTTTACCGACGCGGGAATGTAGACCGTATCAAAGCCCGAACTCGAACCTGCGACCATGCCCTCCTCAGTGCATTTATAGAACGCACTGCGCCCGATGCTCTCGATCGAGTCGGGAATGCGAAGGACGCCGTCCTCGAGAGGAGTGAGATGGTTGCCGAGCGATGCAAGCACGGTGTTCTGATAGAAGCAGAAATCGGGGATCTCCTTCAAATCATCGGGAAGAACGACTCTTTGGAGCGTTGAGCACTTATAGAACGCCGCATAGCCGATCTCCCTGACAGAGTTGGGAATCTCGATACTTTGAAGGGTCTCGCTCTTGTTGAACGCATAGTTTGCAATGCCGACCGTGCCATCCCGAACCGCAAGCTGGCGATAGCCGCTGCCGCTGTAATCATCCAAGAACCCGATGAGCCAAACGTTACTATCACTCATGCTGCCAGAATAGACAGCGCCCGTCTGGGAATCGATCGTCCCCTCTGCCGTCAGCGTATCGAACACGCCCGCATTTGCGAATGCCTGCGTCTCGATGGATTGAAGGGTAGAGGGAAGATAGATATCTTTCAGTTTCGAGCAGTTTCTGAATGACGAAACGCCGAGGGTTTCAAGCCCTTCGGGAAGGGACAAGGTGGTCAATGCCTGGCAGCCCGAGAAGGCGTATCTGCCGATCGTTTTGAGGTTGCCGAGCGTACCGAAGGTGATCGATGAAAGCATGGTCGCGTTCGCGAATGCGTTTTCGCCGATCTCTTCGAGGCTGTCGCCGAGCTTCAAAGTCGTCAAAGCGGTGCAGTTGCCGAACGCCGCCGTTCCGATCGTCTTGACGCTGTTGCCGATGTTGAGCGATGCGAGCGACGCCATCTGGATTCCTGCGTTGTCGTTGATGTATTGGACATTGTCGGGAATTTTCAGTTCGGTCAAGGCGTTCGTCCCGTAGAGCGCGTATTGCGCGATCCCGAGCGTCTCCTCTTTGATATTCACACTTGTGATCTCGAAGTTTGCGTTGCCGACGAGCCAGGTATCGATATAGATGAGTCCTTCTTGCGCTGTGAGCTGGTCGTTGTAGAGTTTGGTCTCTGCGAACGCCTGATACGCCATGTATTCGAGCCCGCTGCCGATCGAGACCTCATTGAGGTTGGAGCAAAGCCCGAATGCGGCTTGCGAGATCGTCTTGACGTTGCTCGGAATGGTGATCTTGGTGAGCCCTGTGTCGCCCAGGAAGGCGTAAGGTCCGATCGTCTGGACGCCCGTGCCGAGATCGACATTGGAAAGGCTCGTGCATTCCGCGAACGCTCTTTCCTCGATGGATTGAAGCCCGCTGCCGAGTTTTAAGGTCGTCATTGCGCTGCAACCGCCGAATGCGCTCTTGCCGATGACCGTGACGCCGTCGCCGACCGTCGCGTCGATGACCGAGATGCAGTGGTAGAACGCAAATTCGCCCACGCTCTCGACATTGTCGGGAATGTTGATGCTGTCAAGTTCCTGGCAGTCGGAGAATGCGTATCTGCCGATCGTCTTGACGCTGTTGCCGATGTTGACCGACGTCAACTTCGAGCAGTTCGCGAACGTATAGTCGTTGATCGCGGGAAGGGTGCTGGGGAGCGTCACCGAAGTGAGCTCACGGCAGCGCTGGAACGCATAGTTGCCGATCGATGTGACCGATTCGGGAATGACGATGTTCGCAAGCGCGGCACAGTTATAGAATGCCCGCGCGCCGATCTCCTTTACGCTTTCGGGAATTTCGATCGTCGCAACACGTCCCGTGTTCGCAAATGCGGAATCTGCGATCCTCGTGACGGGAAGTCCGCGGAACACGGGGTCGATCACGATGTTCGTCGAGGTGACCTTCCCAACGCCCGTAACTTCGAAAGCCGTGCCGCCTGCGATCAAACGATGGGCAAGCCCGTCCTCGGCTTCCTTCACGAACGTGATCTTCTCCGTCCACTGCGAGTTGCGGTTTTTTCTGCCGTCGCTCTCGGCGCGGACGCGCACGGTATACGATCCTTCGGGAAGATCTTCGATCGAGACCGTCTCCGTTCTCGTCGTGCTCTCTTCGCCGTTGATCTCATACCGATAGCGGATCTTGCCTTCAACGGGAGCCCAAGTGATTTCCTGGCGAACGATGTCCACCTTCAAATTGAGCGGGACCCGAAGCCGCGGGCTGCATGCCGAAAGCCCGATCGCGGCGAGGCAGACCATGAGGCACATAGAAATGTAAAGAATAATTTTTTTCATCTTTTCTTCCTTATTTTTGAATTGGAGTATGAAAGGTGCAACCGTCTCCCCTATGGCGCGAGGCGTTTTTCAGCCTCACGCCATAGCGGGAAGATCAGTTCCTCGCCATTGCCTTTCTCGCTTTGCGGTCGCGAATCACTTCGTGCGGCCACTTCCACTTGAACTTACGGACTGCAACATCGAGCAAGAAGAAGATGAGCGAAATGATGATAAACGCCGTCCAAAGATCTTCTGCCCAGACGATCTCATGCGCAAGGAATCCGTCATAAACTTTCTCAACATCGTTCACGCCGAGGTAGTTGCCGTCCCCGTATGTCGCCAATGTTTTCAAAAGTTCCTCGCCCTCGGTGTCGTCCGCTTCGCGGATCACGTTGTATTCTTCCGAATAACTGAACACGCGGTAGGTTTCAAGGATCGCGCTGTAATCGGATTCCGAGATGTCGTCTACGCTTCGAATGCTGCTGTTGAAGATGTCGAAGTTTTTGTCGACCTTCAAGATCGTGACGCTATGGATGCCTGGTTCTTTATTTTCGAAGGTGAATCGGTTGCCGCCCGCCGTCTCTGCGCTCAGATCGTACTTGACGGGGTCGGGCAGGTCGAACGAACCTTCGGGTGCGGGCGCTTGTACGATGGCGACGAGCTTCTTGTCCGCTTCCAGGTCGCCAAAGACACTGACGTTCGTTCGATAGTTGTCCTCCGTAAACTCGGCTCTGATCGCTTGCGCCCGTATGTTCGTCGTCGGCATGAGCGCCGAGACAATATTATTGATGATCGGAACGCCCGCCTCCTTACTGTTGATAAATTCTTCCGACCACTCGCCGTGCAGGTCGCACATGAAACTTCCGACCATGCCTCTTCCGTACTGCCACTGTGCGTACAGCGGAACGAACTTCGCGTTGAGGGGAACGGTGACAGTGCCGCCGACCTTTTCCTTCGAACCGAAGAAGCCCTTCATCGTGATCTCGTCGAGCATTTCCTGCGTGATCTCGGAGCCCGTGATCGCCGTACGGCTGTTGATCTCGGGATGATATTCCTCGGACGCGTTGACGCCCGTGATCTCAGGCAGAGAGATCTCTTCGAGCATGAGTTCGGGAAGCCTCTGGATATCCGAGCTCGTGACATGGTACGATCTGCCGCCCGTGTAATCGCAAAGCGACTTGATGCTGTCCGTCGGTTCGGTATCACTGCCGATCGTAACGACGGAGACGGAGATCCCCTTGTATGAGGAACGTTCGAACAGGGACGACCAGCCGATGCCCTCTGGATTCTCAGCACCGTCCCATGAATCCGCATGCCCTGCATCGGAGATGAGGATGATGTGCTTTCTTTCAACGCTCGTCATCGAGCTGAGCGCAAGGCATGCACGGTCCAAAGCGGGATAGTAATACGTACCGCCGTCCGCGTGCTGCGATGCCTGACGGATCGCCGCACGGATCCTGTTCTTCTGCGTGCAAGGCGTCATATCGAGCGCCGTCGTGTAGGAGTCTTTGAGACCCATGACGCCGACCCAGTCTCTCTGGCTGAGCGCGTCGACGCACGCAAGCGCGCCCGTGCCTGCAACTTCGAGCGCATCGCCCGCCGAGCTCTCGCTCTGCCCCATCGATCCCGATTGGTCGAGGATGATGATGAGCGCAAGCGGAGGCGTGTAGTCGATGATGTCGACGGGAAGCATCTTCTGATAGGTCGTATCCTTCATGTCGTCGCGGTCGTAGGAATGCGCCTTGGGAATATCCACGCCGTCCACGGTCTCCATGACGACCTGTCCGCTGTCGTTCCGTTCCTGCCCGCCGACGGTCAAGACGCCGCCGCCGTATTCGTATGCATACGAGTTGATATTCTCCTCAAACTGAGGGTCGATCTGTCCCATATCCTGATGGGAGATGTTGCAGAGAATGATCTGGTCGTACATCCGCATTTCGTCCACCGTCTTGGGGATGCTGTCGAAATCGGAGTAACGCGCCGTCGTCACCTCATAATAGTTGTCCTCGTTCACTTCCTTGTTCAGGATCGCGTTGAGCTCCTGCGATTCGTCGGTGTAGCGCTCGATGATGAGGACTTTGTTGAGTTCGACGAGATCGTAATACGCATAGTAAGCGTTGTTCTCGGTGATCGAATCCTTCTCCGACGTGATATGAAACGAGAGTTCATGATGTCCAGGCGTGTCGAAGGCATACGGAAGGCGAACGGTCTGCAAGCCGCGGCTGACGTTGAACGTCTGCGAAGGGATCTCCTTCTGCCCGCTTTCATCCTCGTCCGTCGCCGTCAGGACGACTTCATCCGAGACATTGCTCTGAATGGTCACTTCGAGCTCGAAGTCTTCGCTGACCGCAAGGTTTTGTTCGGGGAACGTCACGCCCACGATGCGCACTTCGTTGCTGAATGTGTCCTTGAATTGGACCGTGTCGATGCGGATGCCGTCGGAGTTGATCGAACGGGCGACCGCAAGCGCATCCTGGTCGGTCTGCAAGCCGTCGCTGATCACGAGGATCTTCGCCGTCTTGGGATAGGTGATGAGATTCTCACTGCTCGTCTTGGTCTTGGGATTCCAGACAAATTCGAGCGCCGCACGGATGTCCGTTGCGCCGTTGTCCTCCACCTCGCCAAAGTCGAGACGGTCATATACCTCGTCTGCGCTATGGTTGCCCATGCCGAGAATGACCTTTTGGTCGTAGGCGAAACGCACGACCGCAACTTTGCTACGTCCTTGGTTTGCCTCGACGACATTATAAATAAAGTTTGCTTTGTCTTGTTCCGTCTCGTCGTCTCCGTCGCTGAACGAAGAGTCCACGAGAATGACGAGTTCGTTCTCCGCATTGGGAAGCTCGAACGAGATCCGAAGTCCTGCGAGCACGCTGATGCTGAGCACCATGATGATGACGTGCAGGATGATCGAAACAATACGGTTTCTCGTTCTTCTGTATCTTCTCGCCATTCTGAAATAGGGGAAGAACGTAAGGAACAAGGCAGGGATCAACAGGAGCAAAAGCCAGGGGCTGTTTACAAAATCTATCCTAAAATTCGACATAAATCCCTCCTTATCAGTAGTTCTCCCTCGTCTGCAACCACCATTCGACGAAGAGCAGTGCAACGAGTGCCGCCGCAAAGTAGATCAATAGCGAATCGCCCGCTTCTCCCATGACCTCTCCGTTCTCGATCTCGGTCACGACCTCCGCTTCGTTGAAGATGTTGCTTCCCGAGGATGCGATCTTGACGAATACCTTCCGCTCTTCGTTTTCTTCGGAGAAGATCGCGCCGAGCACCGTGAAGGTATACGTCCCGTATTCGGTGAGTTGGACCTTGGCAGGGAAATCCTTATAGTCGCCCGTTCCAGGTTTGCCCGTCTCGGGATCGATGGGCGGCTGGTCGTTCCGATCGCGAACAGTAAGGGTAGGACCTTTGCAGTTGACGTCGATCGAATCGCCGATCTCATAGAGATAACCTGTGAGCGTCAAGGGCATATAGTGATTGATGATGTTGTAGAGCAAGATCATGAAATCCCAGTTGACGGACAAGTTCGAATAGTTGATGTTGAACGGCATGACGATGATCTTTTCGTCATCGGTGTTCCTCGAAAGGAGCACGGGGTTGCCGTCGCAGGTCAAAAGCGGGTCGAACTCGCCGATGTTCATCACTTGCCGATAGCACGTCAGATCGATACGGCTGGGATCGAGATACTGCGTGAGCGGGCTCGCGTCGCCCGGTTCGAGCTTGGTGCGCCCTTCGAGCTCAACAACGTCGCCGAGCTCGATGTCGCAGAGATCGTTGATCTGCTTGTCGGGGTCGAGGAAGATCACGACGCCGTCCTTGGGAAGTCCCGTCGAGAACAAGGTCGCGGGGACCGTATGCTCATAAATGTAGAAATCGTATCCCTCGTTCGCGATCGCGTTCGCGTCGGTGACCTGCGTGAAGAGAATGTCACGCGTATTTCTCATTTGGTCTTGAAGGACGTGGAAACCGACATAATAGAAGGAGTTCGCGTCCGCCGTGACGTATTGGACCTTGATCTCGTCGCGCTGTCCGCCATAGACATACAGGAAGTCGTCCTGCGGGATGGAGTCGTAAAGATCGCGGAACTCCACCTTGACCTCTTCGAACGATGCGAAGAGATTGTTCGAGTTGCCGCCGATCTCCGCATCGGTCGCGCGGATGGTGAAGGTCTGCACATCCTCCGAATAGGTCTTGCCCGCTGCGGGCTGGGGATTGAACACGACCTGCTTATAGAGCGTGGGCAAATTGGTAAGATTGCCGTTGCCGTCGTCTGCGCCGTTGATCGAAATTTCGAGCGTACGCTCTCTCGTCGCGCCCTCGGCTTCCGCGCCGTAGCATGCAACTTCCACTTCGAAGACATACTCGTTTTCGTCGAGCATGGGCGAGCAGGAAAGGACTGCAACGTTGAACTCCGCAGACGTATCGGCGATCTCTTCATATCTGAAATCCGCATCGCCGCCGCCCATGTAATTCGTGCCCGAATAGATGCGTACACGCGCCTGCGGGTTGAGCTCGACTTGCTTACGCGCAAGCGCAAGCGCCGCTTCCATGTCGCACTTGCCGAAGGTGCATTCGAGTTCGTTCATGCCCTCTTCGAAGTCAGCCATTCCCTCTTCACGGACCTGGTTAAAAATCACTCTCGGCGATTCGTCCGCCAAGATGACCGTGATCGCGCCGTTCGCTTCGTAAATGGTATCCGATGCGAGCGTGAGAGTCTTTTCGATCGCCCTGTCGAAGCGGGTGCGTTCGTCCGACGTCGCGCCCGAGTGTACCGCATTCATGTTGGCGGAAGCGTCGATGATGACGACTTCCTCCACGCCGTATACGATATTCTCCTCTGCGGGGATGTACGGCTGCGACAAAAGGAACGCGCATGCCGTGATGATCAAGATCTGGCATATCAAGAGGATGATCTGCCGAAAACGGTTGATCGGGATCTTCTTCTTTTTATACCTCAAACTCAATTTCCAGACGAACGTACTCGAAATGATCTTCTGTTGAAAGTTCGGTTTGAGTAAGTAGATCAAGACAAGGATCCCGATACCGAGAAGTCCCAAAAAACCTAAAGGTACTAAAACACTCATGCCATGATACCTACCTTTAAGAGCTGTTCGAAAATTACCTTCTCGATGGGCTTATCGCTTGTTACGGAGATAAAGTCCGCCCCGCGCGAAGCACAGAACTCCTTCAAGTCGCCGATAAAGTCGTTCAAGGCGTCTTGATAGGCAGCCTGCATGCTGCGCGTGATCCTGAGTTTCATGTTTTTCTCGTCCAAAAGGTCCAGGGCTTCCGAGTCGATGAGGTTGACTCTGCCGCTGTATGCGGGGTCGGCTTCATCGGGAGACAGGACTTGCACAAGCAGCACTTGCCGCTTGCGGTAAACGAGATAATCGACCGCCTTCTTCCAATCGCGTTCGTCGAAGAAGTCGGAGATAATGACGGAAAGCCCGTTGTTGGTGCTCGTATCGGGGCAGTTCGTCACAGCGGTGCTCAGGTGCGCCTCTTCATCGAAATTGATATTTTCGAGTTGATTGATCGCTCTGAAAAATGAATTTTTCCCGACGATCGTGCCGAGCGTGTCCTCGGCGACGTCGCCTTTTATTTGTTTGATCGAAACCTTATCCATGTTGTGCACGGCAAGGAAGCCGAGCGCCGCGGCAAAGGCGACGGCATACGCCGCCTTTGTGGGATCAGCCTTCTCCATCGACGCAGAGCAGTCCAAGAAAATCTGCACCTGCATCTGACGTTCGTCCGTGAACAATTTCAGGTAGTATTTCTCCAAACGGCCGTATAGATTCCAGTCGATACGCCGGATATCGTCTCCGAGTTGATATTCGCGGTAATCGGCAAACTCGACCGTCTGACCGTAGGTCTTGACGAGGTGTTTGCCGCCGAAATAGCCCGCGAGGTTCGCCCTCAGATTCAACGCCAGAGTCTCCAAACGACTGAAAAAGTTATCGTTCAAATAAGAGACTTTCATTGTTTCCTCCCGAAGAGTATTTTAGCTTACTTCCTCCCGAGGAGGCCCTTTTTCTTCTTTCCTTCCTCCTGCGCTTCGGCAGAATTATTCTCAGTCGCCTGCGCGGGCTTTGCGGGCTCAGCGGAAGCCTTGACCGGGTTGATCTTAAAGGTCTTGTTGAGCTCGTCGATGATCATTTGGATGATCGTGTCCGCGGAGATGCGTTCTGCGACCGCCTCGAAGTTGAGCTTGATACGGTGACGGAGAACGGGATAAGCGAGTTCGTTGATGTCGCTGTAAGCGACGTTGTAGCGGCCCTTCATGAGCGCCTTGACCTTCGCGCAGGTGATGAGCGCCTGACCTGCACGGGGGGATGCGCCGAGACGGACGTACTTCTTCGCAACTTCCGTTGCGCATTCGCTGTCGGGGTGGGTCGCGGAGCAGAGCGTCATCGCGTACTTCATGACGTCGGTCGCAACGGGGATCTGGTTTGCGGTCTTGCGCATTTCGAGCAATTCTTCACCCGAGCAAGCCGCATCTGCGACTTCTGCCATCGTCTTTTGCGTCATGTTGACGATGTCGAGCAGTTCGTCGAGCGAGGGGTTCTTGACCAAGATCTTCAACATGAAACGGTCCATCTGAGCCTCGGGAAGAGGATAGGTACCGTCTTGTTCGATGGGGTTCTGCGTTGCGAGGACGAAGAACGGTTCTTGGAGGGGTCTCGATACGCCCATGACGGTGACGGTGTGTTCCTGCATGGCTTCGAGAAGTGCGGATTGGGTCTTAGGGGTCGCACGGTTGATTTCATCGGCAAGGATGATGTTCGAGAAGATAGGACCGGGCTGGAATTCGAATCTCGAATTGCCGTCGTCGCCTTTGACGATGATGTTCGTACCTGTAACGTCGGCGGGCATCAAGTCGGGCGTGAACTGGATTCTCGAAAAGGGAAGGTTGAAGACGCGGCCGAGCGAACGGACAAGACGGGTCTTGCCGACGCCGGGGACGCCTTCGAGAAGAACGTTACCGCCTGCGATCATCGCGATGATCGTGCCCTCGATGACGTCTTTCTGACCGATCATATCGCGCTCTACCTGCGCGAAGATGTTCTTGCATTTCTCGCTGAATTGTGCAATGTTTTGTTCGTTGATTTGTGCCATGGTTTTTACTCCTCACTCCTGTGAATTTTATTTTTTTAGATTTTTTGGTTTTTATTCTTAATATTGAGTAATAAGGTTGCCTGTGTTTGATTTGTTTGGTTGGGTTTGGTTATGGCTTCAATGTGTCGTAATAGCCGCCGATCGCGTCTTTGAGGTCGGGCGGAAGAGATTCGTCGCCCGCAAGGTTCTCCATGTTGCTGTCATATTCAAACTCGGTCGTATAGTCGGTCTCTCCGTCGACGATCGTGTTGTTATCGTAGAGGGATTGTCCGCCTGCACCGGGAGAAGGTTCTGCGTCGGGCGGGGATTCGCTCGGTTCTTGCTCCGTATCGCCTTTCTGCTGATCGTCCGAATCGGAAGGCTCATCCTGCGGCTCGTCATCTTGGGGCATATCCATGTCCTGCGGAGGCTGCTGCATGGCCTCGCCGTCCTCGCTCTCCTGTACGGGCACGAAGACCGCATTCACATACAGGTGATCTTCAATGTGTCTGTCCCAACGGTCGGGGGTCTCCACGCCGTCGTCCCAGCCCATGAAGATATAACCGTCATCGGCGATCGCAACGACGGGCGTCGCATCTTCACCCTTTTCAACAAGCTGCGCCTCTTCCCCTTCGATCATCCCGAAGCCGTA
>CANRLK010000019.1 GCA_947631465.1 uncultured Clostridia bacterium | reverse complement strand
ATTCCCGAAAATGATACGGATTCGAACGAACTCATCAATAACCTCTTGTCCTTGAACTTCGGCGAAGTTATCAAGCTGTCCGAATCCGACGACACTTTGACGGTAGCGATTGACGGCACGAAACTCCTCGAAACGCTCGGCTTAAAGTTCGACCTCGGGCAGGCGACCGTTAAGATTGGAAACGACCAAATCGCTCTTGAAGTTCTCGGCGCAGAAGTGACCTTGACCTCGGGCACTCCGTTCGAGGCAAATACCGACGACTTCATCGACGTTGTGAAGTATGCTTCGACCGTGATTGAGCTCATTCAAAGCGAAGTTTTACACGCTGACGTTGCATATAAGACCGACAATCTCGAAATTGCGGGCACGATCGACTTTGACGTGAAAGAGCTCATCGCGAAAGCAAACTTGAAGCTCACCTACAATGGCATTGCGAAAGAAATCGAGCTTATTTATAAAGAGAATGCAATTTATATCACGCTTGACGGATTGAAGCTCTCTGCGAACGTCGAAGAGGCGATCGCGCTTGTTGAGAAGTTTGTTGAGATCCCCGCAAATGACACGGATTCGAACGAGCTCATCAATCAATTGTTGTCGCTCAATTTCGGCGAGGTCATCAAGCTCTCCGAATCCAACGATACCTTGACAGCGGCGATCGACGGGACGAAATTGCTCGAAGCTCTCGGATTGACGTTCGACCTCGGGCAGGCGACCATCAAGATTGGAACTGACAAAATCGACCTTGCAGTTCTCGGCGCAAACGTTATGCTCAAAAAGGGCGCGGAGTTTGAGGCGAACACGGACGACTTCATCGACGTTGTGAAGTATGCTTCGACGGTCATTGAGCTCATTCAAAGCGAAGTACTTCATGCGAATGTCTCGTATAAGACCGAAAAATTTTCTGTTGTGGGCATGATCGAATTTGATGTGAAAGAGCTCATCGCGAAAGCAAACTTGAAGCTCACCTACAATGGGATTGCGAAAGAAATCGAGCTTATCTACAAAGATAGTACAATTTATATCACCCTCGACGGCTTGAAACTTTCCGCAAAAGTCGAAGAGGCGATTGCGCTTGTAGACAACTTTGTCGAGATCCCCGAAAGCGACACCGATTCAAAGGAGCTCATCAATCAATTGTTGTCTTTGAACTTCGGCGAGATCATCAAACTCTCCGAATCCGACGACACTTTGACGGCAGCCATTGACGGGACGAAACTGCTCGAAGCGCTCGGCTTGACGTTTGAGTTAGGCGAAGCTACCGTCAAAATCGGGACTGACAAAATCGAACTTGAAGTTCTCGGCGCAAATGTAACTTTGACTGCGGGCACGTCGTTCGATGTTTCAACAGACGGTTATGTCGATGTTTTGAAGTACGCTTCGACGGTGATTGAACTCATCCAAAGCGAAGTGCTTCATGCGAATGTCTCCTACAAGACAGACAATCTCGAAATCGCGGGCACGATCGACTTTGATGTGAAGAACGTTGTCGCTAAGGCCAACTTGACCCTAAAATACGAAGGAATCTCCAAGTCGATTGAACTTATCTATAAAGACAATATCATTTATATCACGCTCGATGGGCTCAAACTTTCGGCGAAGGTGGATGAAGCAATTGCACTTGTCGAAAACTTTGTTGAAATTCCTGCAAATGACACCGACTCGAAGGAACTCATCAATAACCTCTTGTCTTTGAACTTCGGCGAGATCATCAAACTCTCCGAATCCGAAGATACCTTGACGGCAGCCATTGACGGCACGAAATTGCTCGAAACCCTCGGCTTAAAGTTCGACCTCGGGCAGGCAACCGTTAAGATCGGAAACGATCAAATCGCTCTTGAAGTCTTGGGCGCAGAAGTGACTTTGACCTCTGGCAAAGCGTTCGAGGCGAACACCGACAACTTCATCGACGTTGTGAAGTATGCTTCGACGGTGATTGAGCTCATTCAAAGCGAAGTGCTTCATGCCGATGTTGCATATCAAACCGAAGAACTTTTCGTTGCAGGGACGATTGACTTCGACGTGAAGAATGTCATCGCGAAAGCGAATTTGAGTTTGACTTATGGAGAGATTGAAAAGGCAATCGAACTTGTCTATAAGGACAATATCATTTATATTACTCTTGACGGATTGAAACTTTCCGCGAAGTTGGAAGAAGCGATCGCGCTTGTCGAAAACTTTGTCGAGATTCCCGAAAACGACACGGATTCGAAGGAGCTCATCAATAATCTCTTGTCCTTGAATTTCGGCGATGTCATTAAGTTAAGCGAAGAAAATGATACTTTGACGGCGGCGATCGACGGGACGAAACTCCTTGAAGCCCTTGGCTTGACGTTCGATTTAGGCGAAGCGACCGTCAAGATTGGAACTGACAAAATTGACCTTGCTGTTTTGGGCGCAAATGTTACACTCACAAAGGGCGCGGAATTTGAGGCAAATACCGACAACTTCATCGACGTTGTGAAATACGCTTCGACCGTCATCGAACTCATTCAAAGCGATGTGCTTCATGCCGATGTTGCGTACAAGACCGATAAGCTCGAAATCGCGGGCACGATTGATTTCGATGTGAAGAACGTCGTCGCGAAAGCGAACTTGACTTTGACTTATGGAGAGATTGAAAAGACAATTGAACTTATTTATAAAGAAAGTGTTATCTATATCACCCTTGATGGGTTGAAGCTTTCTGCGAAAGTCGAAGAGGCGATCGCGCTTGTCGAAAACTTTGTCGCGATTCCCGTAAATGATACGGATTCCAAGGAACTCATCAATAACCTCTTGTCCTTGAACTTCGGCGAAGTCATTAAGCTGTCCGAATCCGAGGATACCTTGACGGCGGCAATCGATGGGACGAAGCTACTTGAAGCCCTCGGCTTGACGTTTGACCTCGGGCAAGCACAAGTAAGAATCGACACCGACAAAATTATGCTCGAAGTTCTCGGCGCAAACGTTACGCTCACAAAGGGCGCAGAGTTTGAAACGAACACTGACGACTTCATCGACGTTGTCAAATACGCTTCGACGGTGATTGAGCTCATTCAAAGCGATGTGCTTCATGCCGACGTTTCGTATAAAACTGATGAACTTTCCGTCACCGGGACAATTGACTTTGATGTCGAACAGGTTTTGGCGAAAGCGAACTTGACTTTGATTTATGGAGAGATTGAAAAGGCAATCGAGCTTATTTATAAAGATAGTGTTATCTATATCACGCTTGACGGATTGAAGCTCTCTGCGAACGTCGAAGAAGCAATTGCGCTTGTTGAAAACTTTGTTGAGATCCCCGAAGGGGATACCGATTCGAAAGAGCTCATCAATCAATTGTTGTCCTTGAACTTCGGCGAGGTCATCAAACTCTCTGAATCCGAAGATACTTTGACGGCGGCGATTGACGGGACGAAGCTTCTCGAAGCCCTCGGCTTAAAGTTCGACTTGGGCGAAGCGCAAGTGAAGATCGGCGCAAGTGACATTTCACTTGAAGTTCTCGGCGCAAACGTTACAATCACGAAAGGCGAAAAATTCGAAACAAGCACCGAAGGCTTTATCGACCTTGCGCCCGTCCTCGAAAAAATCGGCAAGATCGTGCAAAACGGCGGGCTCGAACTTCGCGGCATCCTCACGCTCGACACCGAAAACGGCGAGATCGTCTTGGAAATTCGCCGCGCCGCGATCTCTTGGAAGGACGGCTTCAAGCTCTATCTCGATGCGACCCTCTCGGTGGCGGGCACGGCGCACGACGTCAAACTCTATGCCGACAAGACCATGGCGAAGATCGTCTATGGGAACGTGGGCGTCGAGATCGTCTATGAAGAGGTCAAGGGCTTGGAAGCAAAGTTCCTGCAAGTGTACGATCGGATCGCAGACATCGTCAACGGGTCTTTCAAGACCGAAAGCGGCGCGCTCCTTCCCAAGGCAGAAACCATGAAAGAGCTCCTTACAAGCCTTCTCGGCAAGGTGGAAGATACGACGGGGACTTTGGGCAACGAGAGCATGCAGCAGCTCTTCAACGCGCTCCAATCGAGCGGCAGCTTCCTCGGCGCGTTCGACTCCGTCAAGGAAAGCGCGCTCGGCTCGTTCGATCTTTCCGAGATCTTGGGCTCTCTCGTCCTTTCCTCCGTCTTGAATGAGGGCACGGCAACGGGCTGCATCACGGCGGAATACAAGGGCTTGAAACTCGGCGTCTCGACCGCATTCGCTCAGCTCGACGAGTCGCTTCCCGCCATGGTCCAAGCGAATATCTCCTATGCGGGAGAGGACATTTCGCTCCGCGAAAGCACGGTTTATCTTTGCGAGCTCACTTCCTTCCCCGAAATGCCGAACATCACCTATCTTTGCTATGAGGATTACTGCGAACTCTTAGATTTCTTCGGCGCGGCGATCACGACTTTGGCGGAAAAGAACGTCGGGCTCGATCTTTCGGGCAAAGTTCTCTCGACGGACGAAAAATACAGCGCCGTTGGCGGCGAAAAATATACCTTTAATGCAAGCGCGCGCTTCTATGCGGGCACGGGAGAGGAAGGGAGCTTCCCCATCACGATCGACACGATCAATAAGAGCATTTCGGTGCGCTCCGACATGTATTTGAAGGTCCATCTCACCCTGTCAAGCAAGGTCGAAACGGGACTTTGGCTCGATCTCATTGTGATGGATATGGACCCGAACGGCAAGACCGACGGAAAACTCGACTTCTTCGTCTCCATCTCGAAATACGAGGAAGGAAACGCAAGCCGCAGTCCGCTCAGCTTCTATGCGCCCGCAAGCGAGGTCAAGACCTTGCTCTCCGCGGCATGTATCCTGCTCGGCGTGGACAATTCCATCCTCAACGATTACTTGATCGAAAAGGGTCTTTCGCTCGATACGAGAAGCCAGCTTCAATCGATCGGCGACAGCTTGCAACTCGCTTCTCTGATTTCGGGACTTGTCGGGAAGAATGACGAGCCCGCGGAATTTGCCGAGATCTTAGAAGGCACAAAGCAGGAAGAGAACTTGAAGCGCAACTATCTTTCGAAGTTCTCGTTTGAGCCCACTCGCAATGAAAACGGCGCGATCAATGGGAATACCTTGACCATCGCGCTCAACGGCAAGGCAATCTACAACGATGCGAATGCGAAAGACATCGAGCTTGTCTTGCAAAAACAAGGCGAAAGTTTCGTCTCCTCGCGCCTTACCAAGGTCGCTTTGAGCGGCGTCACGAGCGGAAGCGAGACCTTCTCCTTCGATCTCGGGTTCGGCTACGACGAGATCCAAAAGGAAGAAAAGACGAGAATCAATGTCACGCACAACTTCGACGGCGTGGAGCGGCTCATCACCTCGATCGCAAAGAGCGCAACGCATACGGCGACGGATGAGGAGATCATCTCGGGCGAAGCAAAGGCGCATGACTTTGTCTTGAACAGGACCTTCTATATCGACGGCAAGGCAAATGTCTCCGCGCTCAGCCTCGTCGAAGCAGAGATCAAAGTTATCGCCATCTCGGTCACCATTGACGAAGAGAACAAGGTCGCCGTCAATCTCCGCCTCGAATACGACGGGAAATATCTTTTTGTTCCGTTGATCAACGGGGATTCTACGGTCGATATAACCATTAAGGGCGGCATGGTTTATATGAAGCGCGTGCAGACAAGCGAAACGAAAGCGCTGTACGATAAAAAATTCTCGGAATCGGAGTATATCACCATCTACCGCACGACGACGCTCAGTAACTTCTTCGACGACATTTTGAAGCACCTTGGATTCCTTCTGAACTTCGGGGATTCCATTGTCAGCGCGATCGAAAACTCCGAGCCCGCACAACCTACCGATACGACTGCGCTTGACTACGGCGCGCTCGTCGGGCAGTACTTTGTGGGATATGAGTGCAAACACCAAGACGGCGGTGAGGACACCTGGACGATCAATTTGAACGGCAACGCGCTCACGGACGGCGTTTTGGGCGAGATCGGCATTACCTTCACGGCAGACAAGAACGACATCGTCAAAGACCTGCATGTCTCGACGAAGCTCTATTCGATCATCAGTCTCACGCTCGATTTGAATTGGCATAATCCGCAGTCCGCGGACGACTATTCGGGCAACAAAACCGACCGCACGTTCGCAGACGAGCTTGCAAGCAAGCAAAACGGTATCGGCGAAATGCTCGAAACGCACGACTTTGCAAGCGAACGCTTTATAGAGTATCAAAAGGGCACGATCAATTATTCCTACCATAAGTATAACGGCGGGGGAGACGTATCCTTGGGTTCTTCGGACGTCTACTATCGAATGAGCGATCGGACGCTCTTGAACGAGCCGCACGTTCCCGATTTGAACGAGTATAACGATCAAGAGTTCTATCTCGAATGGGACAACAATACGTTCTACCATAAGGGCGGGACGTTCCCGAGCGAGGGCGCGACGATCACGGCGACGCAGAAGGCGCACATGTACAACGTTACATTTGTGACGGACGGCAAGCAAGCGGGAACGCTTCCAAGCGGATATTCTTGGATGCAGGACGGAGACAACAAGTCCTTTACGGCGCAGATGAAGTACAATGCGACCGTCAAGTTCACGGCAAACGGGCATGTCGAGAGCAGGCAAATTCTCGGCGACACGACGATCGCACTTCCCGACGCAACACAGTTTCACAACGGCGCAGAGGGCGAGTGGAATCTCAATTCGTTTGCGGTCGACAAAGCGGAATTTACGGCGTTCTATCCCTTGACCGTGCGCTATTACAGCGAGATCGGCTACACTGCGGGGTCGTCGCATGCGGCAAAACAGGACTACGATGTAAGAGTCGAGAACAGCGATTACACGCTCATCACGCCGACGGCGAGCGGATACACCTTCCTCGGATGGTTTACGCAAGAGGGCGGCAATTGGCTCGAGGCGAAGGAGATCGCAAGCTCGACGGTCATCGACGGAAAGCTCATGCTCAAAGTCGAGGCATTGTGGATGAGCGATTTCAAAGTCACAATTGAGGCAAGCAGATCTTGGGAAGCATGGAAGGGCTATACTCATACGATCAAAGGGACAATTTCGGGTGGAACGCTTATCGGAGCATTTGCGAAAGAGGCAACGATTTCGACCGAATACAGGTTCTATGTCGATAACAATGAAAAGTATACGGAAGGAAAGGTAGAAAAAACACATACATTTGGAAATTATCAATCCAATTGTACAGATGGGACAATAAAGAAAGGGACTTTGGAGACAGCACCTTGGGCGCATGTCGTAGCGATCCTTACATATCGTTATGGGGACATCACCATTTCGAAAACTGCTCACGCTTCTCATTTCAGTCGATAATTGACAAAAAAAGCGCCCGAGCTGCATTCACAGCTCGGGCGCGATCTTTTTCCCTTATTCATTCAAATTCCAATCGATGGGGGGAAGCCCGTGGGCTTTTAAGTATTCGTTCGTCTTGGAAAAGTGGCGGCAGCCGAAGAATCCGTTATAGGCGGACAGCGGCGAGGGGTGCGCGCATTCCAAAATAAGGTGCTTTCTGCGGTCGATGAGCGCGGCTTTCTTCCTCGCGTTCCCGCCCCAGAGCAAAAAGACGAGGTGCTCTTTTTTGTCGCTCAAAAGCGAGATGACGCTGTCCGTGAACCAGCTCCAACCGCACCCCGAGTGGCTGTTTGCGGCATGCGCCCGCACCGAAAGCGAACTATTCAAGAGCAGGACTCCCTCCTTTGCCCACTTGGTCAAATTGCCCGACTTGGGCGGCGGAAAACCGAGGTCGTCTTGGAGCTCTTTGAGCATGTTTTCGAGCGAAGGCGGCTTTCTCACCCCGTCCTTGACCGAAAAACACAGCCCGTGCGCCTGCCCCGGCTCATGATACGGGTCTTGCCCCAAAAGCACGACCCGCACTTTTTCATAGGGCGTGAAGCGGAAACAGTTGTACAAATCGTACATGTCGGGATACACTTCATGCGTCATGTATTCCGACTTCAAAAATTCACGGATCTTTAAGTATCTCTCGTCCCGCAAGAGGGGAGAAAGCGGCTCGTTCCAATCGCCGAGATCGATCATACCGTTTTTAACACCTCGATATATTTTTTCAGTTCTTCTTTCGCTCCTTCAAGATCGTGCGAAAGATAGTTCCCGCATTCTTTCTTCCCGCTCCCCGGCACAGTGTCGAGCGTCAACGCCCGCCGGATGCAATCTTGCAAAAGCGCTCTTACCTCTTCGAAGCCCAGCCCCGTCGTCAGAAGATAGAACCCCGTGCGGCAGCCCATCGGTCCGAAATAGACGATGTGCTCCTTTTTTTCGCTGTTCCGAAGGGTGGTCGCAAGCAGGTGCTCGATCGAGTGCAAACTCTCGGGCGTGAGATAGTCCCCCGCATTCGGCTTTTTGAAGCGAAGATCGAAGGTCGTCACCCCGTTTTGCGGCTCGGACGCATAAAAGCCCACTTGAAGGCGGTCATGGTCCTTTTGGAAAGAGGCGATCTTTTCAAGCGGAGCTTGATTTTTGTGTAAATCTTTGAGCGCAAAAAAGACCTCTTTAAGCGCGTCTTTCAGTTTGCAGAGCGCATAGGTGAGATTTCGCTCGAACTGCTCGGTCGTCGAACCCGAACCGTACACGTCGGACACGGCTTTCACGGACACAAGGGGAATGTCGGCGTTTTTAGCAACTTGTGCGATCGCGCCGCCCTCCATGTCGCGGAGCGAACAGCCGAGCGACAAGAGAAGCTCATGATCGTCCTTGGAATCGTTGAACCGATCGCCCGTGCCGAGTACGCGCCGCGGAAAGGAAAGCGAGGTCGGGCAGCAAAGAGGCAGAAGGTTGTCCTTTTCGCCCGGGAGCGTGCCGATCTTTCCGCCCGAAAGCTGCGTGAGGTCGAAGTCGTATTGGACGCAGTTTTCGACGAGATAGACGTTTGCGACTTTTGTCTTATCGTTCAGTCCGCCCGCGACGCCGAAGTTCAAAAGGACGTCCGCGCCCCGCTCGATCGCGAGCATCGTGCCCGCGGCGGCGTTGACCTTGCCCTCGCCCGTGACGATGAGAAGGACGTCCTCGCCGAACGCCTGTCCGACGTAGATGTTTTTTCCGTGGCGCACGGACGCCTTGCAGGGGTGCATTTGCTCCTTCAAGATTTGCGCTTCGCTCTCCATTGCAATGACGCAGCCGATCATAGGGAAACTCCTTTGGGGTTTTTCTTTATTATAATAAAAATTTGCAAAAGTTGCAAGGAAAAGAATACTTTTTTTCGGCATTGTCCATAAATCGGGCAAAGGAGGATCATATGAATCCGTTTGAATTGAAGCCGCAAAAAGCGGACAAGGTTTTCACATCCTGGAATAAGGTCTTGATCAAGCCTTATGACAAACACACGGTCGACCCTTATACGAGGCTCAGGGTCATTTTGATGTCTGGCACGGAATTTGAGAGCGTGCGCCTCGGACATGCGTTCACGCGCATGTGTCCGAACAACGACATCCGAAGAAGGCTCGCCTATATGAGGCGGGGGGAACAGATCCAGCAAAAGCGGGTCGCCTCATTAAAGCCCTCCAACGAGACCATTCTGGAACACACCATCGGCTATGAACAGCTCGCGGTCGATCTCACCGCCGCGCTCGCGATCACCGAGAAGAACAGCTATGTCAAAAAGCAGCTCGACTTCGCGCTCCTCGAAGATTTCGACCACCTGTACCGCTATTCCGACCTCATGGAGATCGAAAAGGGGGGCGACCCCGCCCGCCTTGTCGGAAGCTATACCGAGATCATGCCCGGGCGTCCCACCGTCGCCGAATACCGCCATCCCCACGACGACGTCGACTTCTATATCAACGGATATTTGAACGACCTCAAAACCAAGCTCAATATCAACATCATCACGGCGGCGGAACAGCAGACGATGAACTATTATATGAACGTCGGCAACCTCTACGCCTCGCCGCTCGGCAGAAAGCTCTACAACGAGATCGCCATGATCGAGGAACAGCACGTCACGGGCTACGGCAGCCTCAAAGACCCGACCATGACCTTCTTCGAATGCCTCTTGATGAACGAGTACACCGAGTGCTACCTCTATTATTCCTGCTATGAGGACGAAAAGGACGAGCGCATCAAGGGGGTCTGGGAACAGCACTTCAACGAGGAAGTTGCTCACCTTCACGAGGCGGCGGAGCTTTTGAAAACCTACGAGGGAAAGGTCTGGCAGCAGGTTTTGCCCGAGGGCGGCGAGTTCCCCGAACTTCTGAAATTCCGCCCGCAGAAGGAGTATATCCGCGACATCCTCAAAAGCGTGCGGCTCACGGCGGTCGAAGAGGGCTGGGAAGAGCTCGACAAAGTCCCCGATTCCTTCCGCTATTTCGGCTACAACGCGAAGATCAACGGCAAGGTCCAACAGCACGGCACCCACGTCTGCGTCGAGAAGCATATCAAGGAGTTCGGACAGGACTACCGCATCCAAAACAAGGAACACCCCATCCGCGCTCTGACGAGCCGAAAAGAGGACAACCTCGACATTGCGCGCGTCAAGGGAAAGTAATCATCAGAAAGAGAAAAAACGGAACGCCTCAAACGAGAGTTGGGGCGTTCTTTATATCTTGCGTGAAAATCATTGCCAAATGCGATTGAGCTGTGCTATAATAGCCGTAATGTGCCGAGGAAAAGGAATATGCGCATCAAATGGTATGGAACGGCGAGCTTGCTCGTCGAAGGCGGCGGGACGAGCCTCTTGATCGACCCGTTCCTGAAAAAATACAATCAAAAATTGCCGCCGCTTCCGGTCGAAGAGGCGAACAGGGCGGATGCGGTCTTGATCACCCATCCCCATTTCGACCACTTTTTGGACATCGACACGTTTTCGGGCGGGAAGAAGGTCTATGTGTCGGAAAACGGGATCGCGCATGCGAAGGCGATGGGCTTTTCGACGGAAAACATGACCCCGCTCTCTGCGGGAGAGACCCTTCAAATCGGCGCGCTGACCGTCAAGACCTATCAAAGCAGGCATTGCAAGTTCGACCTTTGGACGGTGCTCTCGGTCGCGCTCGACCCAAGGACGTATTTCCGCTTTTCGGACGGCGTGGAGATCTTGAAACTGACGAAGAAGTTCAAGATCGAAGACGACATCTACGCCTTCGAGATCAGCCATGAGGGGAAGCGGGTCATGATCTTGGGTTCGGCGGGAAAGGACGGGGGAACGGACTATCCGAAGGGTGCGGATCTTCTCGTCTTTCCCTATCAGGGCAGGACGCGCATGCACCGTTATATGCGGGATTTTTTACGGGTCTTTGCGCCCAAAGCGGTCATGATCGACCATTTCGACAATTCCTTTCCGCCGCTCACGCATACCGTCAAGACCAAGAAATTTGTCCCCGCCGCGTTGAAGGAACTGCCAAAGGTGCGCGCCTTTGTCCCCAAGGAGAACGTCTGGTACGAAATTTGAAGCGCATGAAACGGGGAAAACTGCGGATACTGCGCTTATGAAAAAGATGACCTCGGTTCTTTGCGGGATGTTCCTCTTGGCATGTGCGCCCTGTCTCAATTGCTGCGACATCGGGGAATCTTCCACCCTGCAAGATATCTCCAAGCCGTATGCGGCGGAATACAAATGCAAGCAGCTCAAAATGGGGGAAGAGGATCTGCTGCAAGACTATGAATATCTCAAACTCGACCTCAAAAACGGGGGGAATTTCCGCTGTTTTTACCTCGACAAGCGGGGGAACGAGGGAGAGTATACGGGCAAATACCGCGTGTCGAAGGAAGCGGGGGAGATCACCTTTTCCTCGGAAGCAAACGGGGAGCAAAAGAGCTATACCTTTCCCTATGAAAAGGGGACGGTCATGATCCGCTATCTCTTCGGCGATCGGCTCTTGTACGGGGAATTTTCCGCCGTGGAATAGAGAAAATTGCAAGCAAAAGAAACGTTTTTTGCCGCCTTGGGTCTTTTCGGGGCGGTTTTTTTGTTTGAAAATTTCAATGCCGATTTTTTTGTCAATCCATTGACATTTTGACCCGAAAGCCTTATACTTGTAATGAATTTCATCAAAGAAAGACGAAACGGGAAAAATATCGGGAAAGAAGGAAAAAAATATGCTGACCATTGAAAAGGTGCGGCGCGCGCAAGAGGTTTTGAAAGAGGCGGCGTTCAATACCGACCTCATTGTCGCGGAGAAACTCGGCGCGGACTGCGAAATGCGGTTGAAACTGGAAAATTTGCAGCGGACGGGCTCATTCAAGCTGCGCGGGGCGTACAACAAGATCGCCAATCTCACCTCCGAAGAAAAGGCGCGCGGAGTCATCGCATGCTCGGCGGGCAACCATGCCCAAGGGGTCGCGTATGCCGCCGCAAAACAGGGGATCAAGGCGCTCATTTGCCTGCCCGCAGGCGCGCCGATCGCAAAGATCGAGGCAACGCGCAGCTATGGCGCGGAAGTTTGCCTCGTTCCAGGCGTGTATGACGATGCGTTCGAGCACGCCTTGAAGCTCAAAGAACAATACGGATACACCTTTGTCCATCCCTTTGACGACGAGGACGTGATCGCGGGACAGGCGACCGTCGGCGCGGAAATCGTGGATGAATGGCAGGACGTCGAGGCGATCGTCGTCCCCGTGGGCGGGGGCGGACTATTGTCGGGCGTCGCATTTGCGGCAAAGGCGATCAAGCCCTCCGTCAAAGTCTATGGCGTGCAGGCGGCGGGCGCCGCGAGCATGGCGTCCTCGCTCAAAGAGGGAAAGATCGGACGGCTCTCCTCGGTCATGACTGTTGCGGACGGCATCGCCGTCAAAGAACCAGGCGCGCTCACGTTTGAATATTGCAAGGATTATTCAGACGGCATCGTCACGGTCACGGAGGATGAGATCGCCCTTGCGATCTTGTCCCTTGCCGAAAAGCAGAAACTCATCTCGGAAGGGGCGGGCGCGACCCCCGTCGCCGCCGTGCTCTCGGGAAAGATCCCCGAGCTTCATGGAAAGAAAGTGTGCTGCCTCGTCTCGGGCGGGAACATCGACGTGACGACGCTCAGCCGCGTCTTGCAGCGGGGGCTTTTCATCTCGGGCAGACAGTGCGAGCTCACCCTCGAAGTTGCCGACAAGCCCGGTCAGCTTGCGCCCATCGTGCAGATCGTCGCCGACTGCGGCGCGAACGTCCTCTCCGTCGAGCACGATCACGCCTATGACGGTCAGCAGATCGTCGGCTGTTTCATCCGTTTGGAGCTCGAAACCTCGGGATTCGACCACATCGAAAGAATCAAGCACAGGTTGAGACGGGCGGGACTGAGAATTGTCCCTTCGAGACACAGAAAGGAAGAATGAATCACGAAAAATCAAAGATAAGGAGATATAACCATGGAAAAAGTTTACACGGAAAAAGCCCCTGCGGCGATCGGACCTTATTCGCAGGCGATCAAGACGGGCGGAATGCTCTTCACGTCGGGTCAGATCCCGATCGACCCCGCGACGGGAAACGTCGTTGCGGGCGGCATCAAAGAGCAGTCCGAACGGGTCTGCAAGAACTTGAAGGAAGTGCTCGAAGCGGCGGGTTCTTCTTTCAAAAAAGTCGTCAAGACGACCTGCTTCCTCGCGGATATGGGCGATTTTGCGGCATTCAACGAGGTCTACGGCACATACTTCACCGAAAAGCCCGCACGCTCCTGCGTCGCGGTCAAGACCTTGCCGAAGAACGTGCTCGTCGAAGTGGAGTGCATCGCGCTTTGCGACTAAAATCTCAACATCAAAGAAGGCGCAGCTTTTTGGGCTGCGCCTTCTGTCTTTATATTCTAAATCTCGGGTCGGATTTTGAGCGGTCGAGCTCCTCTTTGAGGGGCTCAAAGCCTTTTTTGCCGAGCAGGGCAAACGCCGCTTGCTTGCCCGCTTCGACGCCCGGCTGATCGTAGGCGTTGACATTCAAAAAGTATCCCGTGTAGGCGGTCACAAGTTCGAAGAAGTAGAAAAGTTCGCCAAGGACGAAGGGGTTGAGCGTCGGGATCTTCACGGTATAGTTGAGCCGTTTCGCCTTGGTGAGGGCGTAAGCCGTCGCGCGGTTTTCCGCCGAGATGAGCTCTTCGAGCGAGTGCCCGCACAAGAAGTCCAAGTCGGGAATGCCCGTAGAAAAGTCGGGCACGGGCGCGCTGTCCTCATACGCTTGGGGGGAGAGAAAGCAGACGACCTTGTCGAACGGTCCTTCCGCATAGAGTTGGAGCTGGGAGTGCTGGTCGGTCACACCGAGCGATTTTACGGGGGTCTGTCCGACCTGGCAGGGCGTTCCGTCGAGCGTCTTGCCCTTGCCGAGCGATTCCGCCCAAAGCTGGGCGTACCAATCGGCGAAGCATTTCAGGTGATCGGAATAGGGCATGAGGACGGAGATGTTCTTGCCCCGTTCCATGCAGATCTTTTGCAGGACCGCGCCCATGAGGGCGGGGTTTTTTTGAAGGTCGGCGGGCTTGTTGAGTTTTTCCATAAACGCCGCGCCCGCAAGGAGGAGTTTTACGTCAATGCCGAGCACTGCTGCGGGGAACAGTCCTGCGGGGGAGAGGACGGAAAACCTGCCGCCGACGCCCTCGGGAAGATAGAGACAGTCGATCGGTCCGAATTTTTTCGCGAAGCGTTCGAGGTTGCCCTTGCCCTTGTCGGTCGCAAAGATCAAATGCTCTTTGAAGGGCAAGCCCGCTTTTTGAAGCGCGCTTGATACGATGAGCAGCTGCGCCATCGTCTCGCTCGTGCTGCCCGACTTGGACACGACGAAAAAGCAGGTCTTTTCAAGGTCTATGATCTCGAAGAGGGCGCGCATGCGCGCGGGGTCGACGTTGTCCTCGACGTAAAATTTCGGGGCTTTGCGCTCCGCCTTTTTGAGTTCGTTGTGATGAAGATGACAGAGCGCGTTGAAGATCGTCGATGCGCCGAGCGCAGAGCCGCCGATCCCCAAGACGACGAAAAAGTCGCATCTTTTGCGAACGTCGCGCGCAAGGCGGAGCATTTCCTTTACCGATTCCGCTTGGCAGTAGGGGAGTTCCGTCCAGCCCAAGGAGAGCTCGGCTTTGCCGCGGTTCTCCTTCAAATAGGCATGCGCCGCTTGGGCTTGTTTTTTTCGCTTGTGCAGCTCTTTGAGGGAGATCCCCTCGTCCCCGAGCGCGAGGTCCGTCATATTGGTATAATCGAGTGTGATCTTCCATGCACGGCGCGCATTTTGCGTGATCTTCATGTCCGCCTCCGTCTTTTCGTTTATTTTAGAAAACTTTCGGATTGTTGTCAAGCGGGAATCGCGGAATTTGCGCAAAAAGATTGTCGAAAATCCGCGCACATGAATTTTGAAGCAATTGCCTTCAAAATCGTTTACTTTTTTTTTGAGCCGTGATATAATAAATCCGCGATTCGGAAAAGGAGAGGAAAGCAATGATCGAACGGCTCAAAATCATCCGCGCCAAGGGCTTTTATCCTTACCGAAACCAGGCGATCGAACGCGCCCTCTTGGGCGGCTGCGAAAAAGGGGAGATGATCCTCTACCTCTGGCAAAACGACAAGACCGTTTTTATCGGCAAGAACCAAAACGCCTTTACGGAGTGCCGCCTTATTGAGCTCGAAGCGGCGGGCGGATACGTCGCAAGGCGGTTCACGGGCGGCGGCGCGGTCTATCATGACAAGGGCAACCTCAACTTTACCTTCATCGCATCGCGCGGGGATTACAGCCTCGAAAACCAGTTTTCCATTCTGTCCGACGCTATGCGCTCGCTCGGGCTTGGCGTTACGCTCAGCGGCAGAAACGACGTTTTGATCGACGGCAAGAAGTTCTCGGGCAACGCCTTTTATCAGAGCGAAAAGAACTGTCTGCACCACGGGACGATCTTGATTTCGTCCGACCGAGAGACGATCGCAAAATATCTCACCGTCAGCCGCGTCAAGCTGCTTGCAAAGGGCGTGAAGAGCGTTCAAAGCCGCGTCGCCAATTTGAGCGACTTTCAGGCGGGACTTACGGCAGACGAAGTCGCGGACGCCCTCGTCAAGGCATTTTCGGCGCGCTATCCCGCGGCAAAGAGGACCTTTTTGGAAGAGGAAGATCTTCCGAAAGGGGAGATCGAGCGGCTCACGGCTCATTTTTCGGACGAGGACTATATCCGCGGGGACGACGTCAAATATTCATTTTCCGTCGAGCGTCGGTTTTCCTGGGGCGTCGCGGAGATACGGCTCGATCTAAACGGCGGCGTGATCGAGCGGGCGAGGATCTATTCGGACGCGCTCGATACCGATGCCTTGGAAGAGAAGGAGCGTCTGCTTGCAGGCACGAGATTGGACGGACCTGTGGACGGACGCATTCAAGATATTATAGAAACCATCATGGGAGAACAAACATGAAATACGATGTCATCGTGATTGGCGGCGGACCCGGGGGATATACGGGCGCCATTCGGGCGGCGAAGCTCGGCATGAGGACCGCGCTCATCGAGGAGCGCGAGGTCGGCGGGACTTGTCTCAATCGGGGCTGTATCCCCACCAAGGCGCTTTTGCACAGCGGCGAGCTGTTCGCATCGCGCAGCGCCTGGCAGGAATGCGGGGTCGGCGCGGAAAACGTCACCTTCGACGAGGAAGCGGCGTACAAGCGCAAAGAGGCGATCGTCGAAAATTTGAGAAACGGCGTTTTATCGCTCGTCAAGGCGAATAAGATCGACTTCTATCCCGCGCACGGCAAGATTTTGGGCGAACACAGCGTGCTTGCGGGGGATGAAACGCTGGAAACGGAGTACATTTTGATCGCAACGGGGTCTGTTCCCGCGGGCGCAGATCCCGCAAGAAGGATCATCGCGGGCATGCAGTATGCGAAGAACTCGGACGACGTTCTATCCCGTCCCGTCGAGGGGCAGAAGATCGCCATTATCGGCGCGGGGGTCATCGGCATCGAGTTCTGCGACTATCTTTCGAACATCGGGAAGGAGATCACGCTCATCGAGCCGATGGAGCGCATTCTTCCGATGATGAGCAAAGAGACGAGCTTGCAGCTTGCGTCCATTTTGAAGCGCAAGGGCGTGAAGATGAACCTCGGCGCGAAGGTCGAGGAGATCTTGCCCGACCAGACGGTGCGCTATGCGACGGCGAAGGGGGAGGTCGAGGAGAAGTTCGACAGCGTCATCGTCGCGATCGGAAGGAGCGCAAATTTCAAAGATCTCGGGCTTGAAAATATCGGGCTTACGGCGGGCAAGCGGATCGAGGTGGACGACAACATGTATACGGGCGTTGCGGGCGTCTATGCCTGCGGCGACGCGGTGGGCAGGATCCAGCTCGCGCACTATGCGGCGGCAAGCGCGATCACGGCGGTCGAGAGCATGCTCAAACGAGGGCACAGCACCGATCTTTCGCTCGTGCCGTCCTGCATTTATACCCGTCCCGAGATCGCGTCCGTCGGAAAGCGCGAAGAGGACGTTCCGAACGCAAAGGTCGGGAAGTTCCTCATGGGAGCGAACGGAAAATCGCAGATCGAGGGGCTTGCGCGGGGCTTTGTCAAGGTCATTGCGGATGAAAACGGGGTCTTGGTCGGCGCGGAGCTGTTCTGCGTGCGCGCAACCGACATGATCGGCGAGCTCGCGCTTGCGATTGAGAAGAAACTTACGTTTGAAGAGACGGCGGCGGTCATCCATCCCCATCCCACGGTGATGGAGAGCGTCGGCGAAGCATACGAGGACATCGAGGGTCTTGCCACGCACATGGCGCCCAAAAAATAAAGGATGATTTCAAAGGTAACAGGAGGAACATTTCGAATGGCAAAAAGAACGGCACTTTATGACACACATGTAAAACACGGCGGCAAGATCGTCGAGTTTGCGGGATATGAGCTTCCCGTCCAATACGAAGCGGGGCTCATGACCGAGCATATGACCGTCCGCAAAAAGGTCGGCATTTTCGACGTATCGCATATGGGCGAAGTCGTCGTCAAGGGCAAGCGCGCGGAAGAGGCGCTCAATTACATCGTCACGAACGACATCCGCGGCATGTACGACGGACAGGTCCGCTATTCCCTGCTCCCCAACGACAAGGGCGGCGCGGTGGACGACATCCTCATCTATCGCATCAGCGGCGAGTGCTTCTTGATCGTCGTCAATGCGAGCAACGCCGACAAAGATGCGGCATGGATCTCGTCCCATCTTCCGAAGGACGTGGAATTTGAGAACATCTCCGAAAAAGTTTCGCAGATCGCCCTTCAAGGCCCGCTTGCGGAAGAGGTGTTGAAAAAGATCCTTCCCGAGGAATTTATTCCGAAGAAATATTACTCGTTCACGAAGGAGACTTCCATCCGCGGCATGAAGTGCCTCGTGTCCCGCACGGGCTACACGGGCGAGAGCGGATTCGAGATCTACTGCGGCAACGCGGACGCGCCCAAGATGTTCGAACTCCTGCTCGAAGAGGGCAAGGAAGAGGGGATCTTGCCCTGCGGGCTGGGTGCGCGCGATACGCTCCGTCTCGAAGCGGCGATGCCTCTTTACGGACATGAGCTCGAAGAGGACATCCCCGTCAACGAAGTCGGGCTCGGCTTTGCGATCAAGATGGGCAAAGAGGACTTCATCGGCAAGAAGGCGATCGAAGCGCATACTCCCGAATATGTGCGGGTCGGGGCGAAGGTCGTCGACCGCGGCATCGTGCGCGAGCACACCGACGTGTACTGCGGGAACGAGAAAGTCGGCATTGCAACGTCGGGCACGCATGCGCCGCTCCTCGGCTATCCCATCGCCATGCTGCGTATCAAGAAAGAGTTCGTCGACAAGCCCTTGGAAGCCGACGTCCGCGGCAGAAGGCTCAAACTTCAAATCGTCGATCTTCCCTTCTATAAGAAGGCGTAAATCAAATAAAATCTAAAATAAACTCGGAGGAAACATCATGAAAATTTTATTCAGCAAGTCCCACGAATGGGCGGCAGTTGACGGAAAGACCGCAAAGATCGGCATTTCCGACCATGCGCAGAAGGAACTCGGAGATCTTGTGTTCATCAATCTTCCCGAAGTGGGGAAGGAAGTCAAAGCGGGCGACGTGCTCTGCGACGTAGAGTCGGTCAAAGCCGTTTCCGACCTCTATGCGCCCGTCTCGGGCAAGGTCGTTGCGGTCAACGACGAGCTCGAAGGCGCGCCCGAACTCATCAACCAAGACGCAATGAAGGCTTGGATCTGCGAGATCGAGGTGGAAAACGTTCCTTCCGATCTCATGGACGAAGAGGGGTACAAGAATTTCATTCAGGGTTAAGCATATGGCGAATTATCTTTCAACGACCGAAAGGGAGACGAAGGAGATGCTCGAAAGCATTGGGGTCAAATCCCTCGACGAGCTCTTCGACGACATCCCCAAGGATCTGAGGCTGAAAAAACTCGATCTTCCCGAGGGCAAGAGCCAGCAGGAGACGATGGAGTACATGCGCGCTCTTTCCAAGAAGAACAAGGTGTACGACGTCATCCTTCGCGGCGCGGGCAGCTATGATCATTACATTCCGTCCATGGTCAAAAATCTTGCCTCCCGTTCGGAATTTATCACCGCATACACGCCCTATCAGGCGGAGATGAGCCAGGGCATCTTGCAGGCGATCTTCGAATATCAGAGCATGGTCTGCTCACTCACGGGCATGGATGTTTCGAATGCGTCCGTCTACAACGGCGCGAACGCCGCTGCGGAAGCGATGCTCATGTGCACGGAGAAAACGCGCAAGACCTTTGTGACCTTCGACAACATCCGTCCCGACACCTTGAAGGTGATCAAGACCTATGCAAAGCGGCGCGGCATCGAAGTGAAGGTGCTTTCTCCCAAGGACGGCGCAGCCGATCTCAAAGCGTTAAAGGCGGCGGTGGGAGAGGACACATCCTGCGTCTATCTCGAACAGCCCAACTATTTCGGGCTCATCGAGGACGCGGAGGAAGTCGGAAAGATCGCCCATGACGCGGGTGCGAAGTTTGTCATGGGCTGCAATCCCATTTCACTCGCGCTTTTGAAGTCGCCCGCCGAGTGCGGCGCGGACATCGCGGTCGGCGACGGTCAGCCCTTGGGACTTCCCATGGCGTTCGGCGGACCGTATGTCGGGTTCATGGCTTGCACGAGCAAGGAAATGCGCAAAATGCCCGGGCGTATCGTCGGCGAGACGGTCGACCATGACGGCAACCGCGCATATGTGCTGACGTTGCAGGCGCGCGAACAGCATATCCGCCGCGAAAAGGCGTTCTCCAACATTTGTTCCAACCAGGCGTACTGCGCGCTCGTCGCGTCGATGTATCTCTCCGCAATGGGACCGCAAGGGCTTAAAGAAGTTGCCGAGAGCTGCACGGACTACGCGCATTATCTTGCCGCAGCGCTTGAAAAAGTCGGTTTGAAACGCCGCGACAAGGGCGAATTTTTCCACGAATTTGTGACGGTCTCCGAAACGGGCGCGGATAAGATCTTGAAGGCGCTCGACAGGGCGGGCATTCTCGGCGGATTGAAACTTTCCGAGCACGAGATCCTCTGGTGCGCGACCGAAACGCTCACGAAGGCAGACCTTGACAAGGCTGTGGAAATCATCGGGAGGGTAAAATGAATCTGATTTTCGAGATCTCCGAGCAGGGCAAGCGTTGCGCTACGATCAGAAAGCCCGACGTACAAAAGAGCTCGCTCGCGAAAAAATATTTGAGAAGCGGAAACCTCGAACTTCCCGAAGTGAGCGAGGTGGACTTTGCAAGACATTATACGGCGCTCAGCCGCAGGGCGTTCGGCGTGGACAACGGATTCTACCCGCTCGGCTCTTGCACGATGAAATACAACCCGAAGATCAACGAAGAGGTCGCGGGGCTCGAAGGCTTTACCCGCATTCATCCGCTTCAACCGCAATCGACGGTGCAGGGCGCGCTCGAAGTCATGGAGACGTTGCAGCGCGATCTTGCCGAGATCACGGGCATGGACGCCGTCACGTTGCAGCCCAATGCGGGCGCGCACGGCGAGTATACGGGACTTCAACTCATCGCGGCATACCATACGGCGCGCAAGGACTTCAAGCGCACCAAGGTCATCGTGCCCGACAGCGCGCACGGCACAAACCCCGCAAGCGCGGTCATGGCGGGCTTTGAGATCATCAACGTTCCCTCGGACGAGGAGAAGGGCGTTGACTTGAAGGCGCTCAAAGCGGTCGTCGGCGAGGATACCGCGGCGCTCATGCTCACCAATCCCACGACGCTCGGCTTGTTCGAGAAGAACATCAAGGAGATCAGCAAGATCATCCACGGCGCAGGCGGGCTTCTCTATTATGACGGAGCAAATCTGAACGCGGTGATGGGCATCGTGAGACCTGGGGACATGGGCTTTGACGTCGTGCACCTCAATTTGCACAAGACGTTTTCGACGCCGCACGGCGGCGGCGGACCGGGGTCGGGACCCGTCGGCTGCAAGAAGGAGCTTGCGGCGTTCCTGCCCGGACCGATCGCGGAAAAGACGGCGAGAGGGAGTTATCGGCTCGTGGAATGCAAGAAGAGCATCGGGAAAGTCGCGTCGTTCTACGGGAATTTCGGCGTGTATGTGCGCGCGCTCGCGTATATCGTGACGCTCGGCGCGGAGGGCATCAAGTCCTGCGCACAGCATGCGGTGTTGAACGCGAACTATCTCAAAGCGAACATCGAAGATCTGTATCCGACGGAAAAGGGCAGACATTGCATGCACGAATTTGTCGTGAGCATGCAGGAGCTCAAAGACAAGACGGGCGTGTCGGCGATGGACATTGCAAAGACGATGATCGACCGCGGCTATCACCCGCCGACAATGTACTTCCCGCTCATTATTCATGAGGCGTTGATGTTCGAGCCGACGGAGACGGAGAACAAGCGCACGCTTGACGAAGTGATCAAGGCGCTGCGCGAGATCTATGAAGAGGCGTTCAAAGATCCCGAGTATATGAAAGCTGCGCCGCACCATGCGCAGATCGGTCGTCCCGACGAGGTGAGAGCCGCCCGCCAGCCGATCGTGAAGTATACGAAGGAATGAGTGCACAACGGAGCATAGACACGATCAAGTAAAAAGAGAGGGGAACAGCCGAAGAGCTGTTCCCCTGTTCATATATTAAGGGAAAAAGAGTCAATCATCGAGTAAGGTGAGGAAGGCTTTTTTCTTTTTTTCGGGCAGTTTGCGGTATTGCTCGATCAAGATCTTTTCCTGCGCGGTGACGAGCTCGCTAAGTTCTTCTTCCAAGAAAAATTGGGCGAGCGTCATGCCGAACGCGTCGCAAAGACGGGAAAGCGTGTCGAGGCTGGGCAGAGCATTTTCTTTGTTGAGGAGTGCCGAAACCGTCGATTGTGTCAGCTCTGCTTCAAGGGCAAGTCGATTGGTGCTCCATCCGCGTGCATCGCGAAGTTCCTTGATTCTCTCGATAATATCCATAACAATATTATAAACATAAAATCGTTAGAAAATTAACGGTTTTTTGTTGACATTTCATCGAAGTTTCGATATAATATTGTCGATTTTTCGATAGAAGGGAGTAATTATGAAAAGGATCTTAAAAATTATTGTAATGTTGACAGCAGTGTTATGTTTGAGCTTTGCCTTTGCGGCATGCGACGATTCCGCGAAGGAAGACCCCAAGCCTCCGATCACAAACAACCAAGACGAACAGAGCGGAAACCAAGGTCAGCAAGGGAATCAAGGCGAGCAAGGCGGCGAACAAAATGAACAGGGCGGCAATTCTGGGAACGAAACGCCGAAGCCCGACGAAGAGAAGGACGAGCCGCATACTCATCATTTTGAAGACTATGTTTATAACAATAATGCGACTTGCACCAGAGACGGCACGGAAACAGCATTCTGTTCTTGCGGGGAAATAGATATCCGCATAAAGGTGGGAACTGCCCTTGGGCATGATATGCAGCCCGTAGAAGCGAAAGAGCCGACGTGTACCGAAATTGGTTGGGATACATATCAAAAATGCACTCGTTGCGACGAAAAACAAAATTACACGGAAAGAGAAGCCCTCGGGCATGACTTTCAAGACGATTTTTGCACGAGATGTCAAAAACAAGAACCGAGGCTGAGCTATGCCTTAACACCCGATGCAGAGAGCTATATGGTGGTGGGACGCGGAACATGTAAAGACACGGACATCGTGATTCCGTCCGTCTACAATGGAAAGCCCGTCACGGAAATTGCCGAGGAAGCATTTAAGGGAAAAACTGATATTACAAGTGTGAAAATACCCGATTCGATCGTTACGATCGGGGTAAACGCGTTTAGCGAGTGTTTTCGTTTGGAAAACGTATTGTTTGGAGACAACAGTCAGTTGACTTCGATTGGCGCGGGTGCATTTTCGGGTGCAATTGATAGATGTAGCGCTTTAACGGAAATCACGATTCCCTCAAGTGTAATCGTAATCGGGGAACGGGCGTTCATGAATCGCGAGGGCTTAACGAAAATCACGATTCCCGCGGGCGTAACTTCGATTGGAGAGTATGCTTTTATGGGTTGTATTGGGCTTGAAAAAATCGAAGTAGAGAAAGGAAATACTTTTTATGAAGGCAAACAAAATTGTCTTATCGAAATTTCCACAAAAACTTTAATTTTGGGTTGCAAAATGAGCAAAATTCCCGATGACGGGAGTGTGACTTCGATTGGGAACTATGCGTTCTATGGTTGTAAAAGTTTAATGGAAATCAAGATTCCCGCGGGCGTGATTTCGATCGGATATGCCGCGTTCGCTGGTTGCAGTAGTTTCACAGAAATTACGATTCCCGCGGGCGTGACCTCGATTGGAGAGTATGCATTTGAAAGTTGCAGTAGTTTGACAGAGATCACGATTCCCGCAAGTGTAAACTCGATTGGACGGCGTGCGTTTCAGCGTTGCAGTCGTTTGCAAAGTGTTATTTTTGAAAGCGACAGCAGCTTGAACTCAATTGGAGATTCTGCGTTTTATGGTTGCATAAGTTTAACAAAAATCACGATTCCCGCGGGCGTGACTTCGATCGGAGCGGAGGCATTTGAGGGTTGCAGTAGTTTGCAATCTGTGACCTTCCTCGATCCAAACGGTTGGAGTTGCAACGGCACTCAATTCAGCGAAACGCTTTTGAAAGACTCCGCCACCGCCGCAGTGTATCTTGTAAAGACATATTCAAGCCATGTATGGTCGAAGAACAGTAAATGACTGTAAATCGGCAATAGACAAATGTCTATGCCGATTTTTTGTTGTCCGCTTTCAGCGATTGCGTCTTGAAGAAATCGATCCTTGTGCTTGCAATCGGCTTTTTCCTGTGTTATAATTCTGATTGATCATCCACCCAAAGGAGCAATGCCGAACCGATCATGGGAAAGAGAAGGTATTTGAAAGTAAATCCCAAACAAAAGCGTCCGAAAAATCATGACGTGATCTGTGACGATGAGGACAACCGCTCGGACATATCCGATGGCGAAAACTTCTATTATCGCACCGAGATGAACATTTATTATCCCCGCACGGGGGACGCGCAGATCAAAGAGACCCCTACGATCGAAAAAATACGAAATCTCTTCTTTTTCGCTCTCGAAGCCAACGGAGACCCAGATCGCGTCGATCCAGAGGAGTTTTGTGAAATGCGGCAGATCAGTTTATCCAATTTCCGCAGACTCCTTGCAATCATGCGGGAATTTTATTGCAGCCTCAGTGAGGGCGGCAATACCTACCAGGATACCCCCTCAAACCGCAAGTATCTCGCACTCCTCGCCTTACATGACGGATTGGAGGAAGGTGTTGAAAGAAAAAAGTTTTGCGCCGAATTTCATATCAGCCGCACGACCTTCTACCGCTATCTTGCGATCGTGGAAGATTTCTATTTTTATTTGCGCGGGGGAGAGAAGGTGATCGCAATCCTCGGCGATGGTAGGTACGTCGGCGTCTATCTTGAAGATATTGTCGATAGATCGATGTGATTATGTTATAATTTTTTATAAAAATTAGGGTAGCCCCAAAAATTTTTGGGGCTGCCTTTTTCATCATTTCAGACATATGGAACTCGAACCCCCATTTTTTTGACCCCATATGTTATAATGTGTCCGAAGTTTGCGGGGGCACGAAAACCGACTGCACAAGCCATAAAAACGGTCTTGCGCGGTCATTCCAAGTCCAAATTTTCATACGAGAACGATTCTCCACCGAAAAACTCGGTGATGGTCACCCCACATGCGCGGGCAATCAGAAAGACGGTTTTCAAAGTGATTCCCTTCGTCCGCCGCTGCATAATGCTCTTGATCATGGGATAGGGCACGCCGCTGATCTCCGCCAAATTATATTCATGTCATTCTAAGTTGATAAATCTATGAAAAAATTTTTTTGGAGGTAACATATATGGCATTAGAGTACATCAGAAATTTCAGCGGGCAAATTTTGGGGACGATCGAAACCAAGCCCAACGGCGATCAGGTCGCGCGCGCCTTTCCGAGCCAATTGATCTTGGGCTTCTACCGAAAGGAATACGATCACACGACCGATTTCTCTTATCGCATCCTCGCAAGGGGCAATGTGCTTTCTGGGCTCATCTATAACAACCATGAATGAGCACTATCCCATAAAGAGGGGCTGGCGGCCCATTCCCGAAAGCGATAGAAGGTACAAGCTTTTCGAAGAGGTCTATTCGTACGCCAAGAGCATCGACGTTATCCCCGATAACGTCGAAAAACCGCTCTTGTTCGAAGTAACGAGCAGTTGGAACTGCGGATTTTGCTCTTGTCAGAAGAGGAGCAGGCGCATCTATCCCTGTATTTGTTTGAATGAGTGTTTGCGGTCGATCGGGGACGATAAAATGCGCAATCTTATCGTCCATGAGTTTGCCCATGCTTGCGTCCCCGAGGAAGTTCACGGACCTAAGTGGTACGCCGTCGCAAATGACATCGGCAAAAAGTGGGGATATATTGCCGATGACAAAGAGACCGACGAGGAGATTATAAAATTGATGCAACAGAACAAAAAACGATACGAAGTTTATTGCCAATGCAGCCATGAGTATTTCATGTACCGCAATATTTTCGTCAGAGAACCGCAAAAATTCACTTGTCCCATGTGTAAAACCCCGTTAAAATCGAGAGTAGTTCAGTATAAAGGAGGAGAAAAAGATGATGAATGAGGAAAACTTGAAATCCAACGACTTTGTCGAAACCGACGACGATGACAATGAGAATTTTTTGAAGCTCAAGAAAAATGTCGGCTATGCTGACCCCGAATGGGAAATGGAATGGATGGAAGATGTTCTCATGCAATATCGGGGAACGGGAAAGCGCGTCGTCATCTCTAATTCGAATGTGATCGGAAGCTATGCGTTTGCCAACAACGAAACGCTCGAAGAGATCGTGTTCGGTCCGCAAGTAGAGAGAATTTTAGACGACGCATTTGTAAACTGCGTCAATTTGCGATCGATAAAATTTGAAAGAAAAGGGGAAGCGGGGATCGTCTATATCGGGGGCGCTGCCTTCTCGGGGTGTGAGGCGCTCGAAGAAATCATCTTGCCCGAAACTTTGAGGTCGATCGGCGAGGCGGCATTTACGGGTTGCAGGATCTTTCCGAACTGCAAAAGAGAAGACGTTGAACCGTATGACTTGTGAAAAAAGGAGGTAGATATGAACGAAGAGACGACAAAAAAACTTAAAGAACATGAACTGAAAAGAATGGTCGCGGAGATGCTTTTTTGGCGGGCAGAGAAGGCGATGGGGGAAGAGCTTGCCCGCCTTTGCGAGATCCCTTATGAGCAGCTCCCCATTGGCGAAAAGGAAAAACAAGAGCTTTATGAGCTTGCAAAAGAGCGCCTTCCTGAGTCCGAGAAGTACATCCCCGCATTCAAGGACTATTGCGAGCGCATACAAAAGAAGGAATGGCCGAGAAATCTCTGCGAAGAGATCTATCATGAACCTCTCCTTTTGAAGGAGGGCGCGGAAGAGCAGATGAAAAACAACCTCAGTGAGTTCCTGGCGATCGAGCGAGATAGTATCTTAAAGCTCTTTTGTGAGAAAAAGTCCTGCGATGAAACTTGCGAGGAACTTGGGATCTATCCGACCGAGCTCAGAGAGCGTATCATTTTCGGTCTTCGCCGTCTGCGTAACCCGCGCTATAACCGAAGTATCAGGCAATATCTTGTCTTTCTCAAAGAGGACACCCCCTTTTCAGAGGTTGCGTCCGCCTGCAAAAATGAAGAAGAGCTGCGATATGCCTTCGAGCATGTATCGACTTCCCCCTCTCAAAGAGAAATTCCCGATTCTTTGAAAAGTGAGGCGATCGCGCTCGTGCGCGCCCACCCCGAAGAGAAGATCACGACCCTCTTTTTGCAGAAGAATTTGAAGATTCCCTACCCCGAGGCGGCGGCGCTCAAAAATATGTTCGATTTCAGATTTGAATGAGAGACAAAGCAAGTTAAAAAACCGCACCCAAAAACAGTCAGAAAAAATAAATTGAAAGGAGAATTACAATGAAAGATGAATTTGAAGACAATCCATACTATTCGGGCGTTGACGAATTGGGCTTCCCGATCCCGAAACCTACGGGCGACGAAAAGATGGACCGTGAGAGGCAGGAAACATACATTCTCGAAAGACAGAACTACGCTTCCGACAGCCGCAACCATGAAGTTTTGAGAGAATGCAAGGCGAACGGAAAAGTAGTGGAATACGAAAAAAAGTATCTGTTCCGACTTCTTGCGGATGACACCTATGAAATGTGTCTCTGTCTCCGTGAGCCCGAGGAGACCTTTGTCATCCCGAGCACCGTCAACGGAAAACCTGTGATGAAGATCGGATCGAGTGCGTTCACCTGGGATAAGGATTTTGTCGGCGTTTATTCCTATGATAATAATGGTCTCATTATAGTGCTTCATTTCCCCTTTGGCGATCTTGTATCTTTACAGTGAGAACTTCTCCGCTTTCGGCAACAATTGGCACTTTAAAAAGGACGGCGTGACGCCCGAGTTTCACACGAATTTCTTTACGAAGTTCATGAAAACAGTGAGAGGTATCCCGAACTTCTATAATGGCTTATAATGGGTACACTTTCATGGGACGAATGGATAGCTTCATGGACGATTTCTTTCGGTACTATTCATAATTTTTCAAGAGCGCTATTGACAGAAAAAGAGTTGTATCGTATAATTATAAAAAACACAAAAGGAGAATGATTATGTCGCAAAAATCGAGGTTCGAATCGGAAATCATCAACGCATTCTATGAGTTTTTATTGAAAAACGGACTGAAAGAGAGCACATGCAACGACTATTGCAAGCGCATTTTGGCAATTTGCAAGCAATATCAAATCGCTCCCGAAGAGCTCTTTGAGGGAAGAGCGAGATACAGTATCGACGATCTGATCGGGATATATACCAACCATCCCGAAATGAAAGAAGAGAACGCCCAAAAGCACGGCGCGCCGCTTTCCGCGTTGAAGAAGTTTAAGAATTTTATGGAGATTCGTCGGTCAGGTCATTTGCAGAACAAAATTGTTGGCGAAAGGATATATATCAAATATGCCCCGAT
>CANRLK010000018.1 GCA_947631465.1 uncultured Clostridia bacterium | reverse complement strand
CAATATTGTCAATTGAAGGTCATGCGTGATAGGGCTTGGCGCGCCTATAATCTCAATCCCGAAAGATATATCCGCATAGTAACGGGAATATGTCCCGACGGAAAAACGCCGAAAATCATGGTCAAGGAAAACGAACATTATAAAACTCTTCAAGAATGCAACCGACATTTGGAGAAAATTCTGAAGGATTTAAGACTGACGCCCGAGGCAAGGAGAAAAAGCGAATGAGTGATTTACATATTGAATATCTTGACATCGAAAAACTCTGCATTTCGGAAGAAATTCCAAGATTCACACAAAGGAGAGGTATTATTTGAAAAGCTGAAACAATACGATTGCCTCTTGACGCCAGATTTCAGCTTGTATCAAGATATGCCGATTGTATTACAAATGTATAGCGTGTTTAAGAATCGTTGGTGTGGAGCGTATTGGCAATCTATGGGCAAAAATGTGGTCCCGACAATTTCTTGGAGTGACGAACGGAGTTTTGAGTTTTGTTTCGAAGGTGTAGAACAAGAAAGTATTGTCGCGGTTTCCACCCATGGGAATCGATATGCGAAAGATGATTTTATGAAGGGTTACAACGAACTCTTGCTAAAAATCAAGCCCTGTGCTATAATATGTTACGGAAAACCGTTTCCCGAAATGCAAGGCAATGTGGTCGCTATCCCCTATAATCACCGCGAAGGTTGTGAGGTGTAACTTATGGGTGGAAGAGGAAATTTCAGCGGCGGAACAACAAGGACAACTGCACAAAAAATCCCGGAAACGGGAACACCTTACTCAAAAGTTATTCAGTACAGAAACGATAAAAAACATAGGGAGCGTTACTATGGAGCGGACGGACGCGCCAAATGGGATATAGACTATTCCAACGGCGGCGATCATGACTTCCCGCACAAACATACGTGGGATTGGTCCGATCCCGAAAATCCCAAAAGGAGTAAGTATGAAAAAAATCATTGAAAAATCTTGCGATGTATGCGGAAACATTGTTAAGACACCGGAATATGGCGGCGGACGCTGTAAAACCTGCGGTTGGATAGACGATCCCCATCAACGTGAATATCCGAATTGTAAAAACTCCAACAATCTCGTTTCTTTGAATCGTGCGAAATTATTGTGGCAAGAAGGGAAGAAACTGCTTCCGGACTTTGCGGAACTGCTTGATATGATGCGCCGCGGTTTCGAATTTGATTTCTTGCTCCATGGTCGTAAATATGAAGTTTTACTCGATAAAGATGACCGTTGGCGATTGCTTTGTATCGGTAGCGAATCGTTTCAAATTTTCGATTCCGTAGATGAGTTCGCAAACGGAGCTTCCATCAGCGATATTCCTTTATCTATCTGTTGGGAAGAAATATCGGTGGTCGATTACATGGAGTAAGGCATGGATCCTTATAAGAAAACAATGACAAAAGCTTGCGATGTCTGCGGGAAACCAATTAAGATTGACCGATTCGGCAACGGCAAGTGCAAAAATTGCGGATGGGTGAACGACAAACCCGAATTCACGAAGAAAGCGAACTATCCGAATTTTCTGTCCCTCGAGGACGCGAGAAAGGCGTATAGCGAAGGGAGAAAGCTTCTGCCGACCTTTGAGATATTTCTCGACATTCTGTCCCGCGGATTCGAAATGGCGCTGTGGTACAACGGGAACAAATACGGCGCCATGAAGGACTGCGACGTCTACGACTTCTATCTGTGGGACAACGAAGAGGGATTTCAGGAATATGGTAGCATCGAGGAGTTCGGCGAAAAAGCAAACATCGGCGGCGTACTTCTCAAAGGCCTTTGGAAGGAAATCAAAAAATTCGAATACGATTGTTAGACTATGAGTGTCATCTATAAGCCCACGGGCATGGCGCGGGAGTACAGCCCGTATGCCCTCAATCTCTACATCGGGTGCAGCCATCACTGCAAATACTGCTACGCCCCGCACACGCTACAACGGGCGGAGGAAAACTATTTCGGAAAGCCCGCGCCCCGCAAAGATGTTTTGAAACTCCTTGAAAAGGATCTTCAAACAAACGTCTATCATGAGCAGATTTTAATCTCTTTCATCGGCGACGTCTACTGCGACAATGCGGACGACAGTCAAACGACGCGGGCGGCGCTGGAACTCTTGAGCGCCTACCATGCCCCCGTTGCGGTGCTCTCAAAGGGCGGGAAGAAGATACTCCGCGACATGGATGTATTCAAAACTTTCGAGGGCAGAATTGCCGTGGGAACGACGCTCACCTTTCTCGATGAAGAAAAAAGCAGAGCGTGGGAATCGTATGCGAGTTCCCCTACCGAGCGGCTCGAGACCTTGAAAGTTCTGCATGAAAACGGGATCAGGACATTTGCGAGCTTTGAGCCGACCATCGAGCCCGAAGAGAGCTTAAAACTCATCGAACGGACTTTGCAAGAAAACAGTGTCGATCACTATAAGATCGGCAAGATCAACCATTTCAAGGATGCGGACAAATGGCAGGATTGGCGGCAGTATCTCATTGATTGCATTGCCCTTTTGCGCCCTGCGGGAAAGGAAGTTTATTACAAGTTCTGCCTTCGCCAACTCGCACCTGACGTTGTCCTCACACAAGAAGAGAAAAACCCCGACGAGTACATCGTCAGGGCGTAAAATATTGCAAACTCTCTGTAACGGGATTCATTAAAAAAGAGCGGTTGACCCGCCCTTTTTTCTATTTTTGCTTTCCCCTACTCCCCTTTTCAAAATTCTTTATTCGGTTTTCGTTTGGGATTTCTTTTTCCTTTGCGCGATCAACTCGTGAGGCCACTTGAATTTGAACTTGCGTACCGCAACCCCAAGTAGCAACAAAATGATCGCCGCGCTAAACAGGAAAATTCTCGGGTCAATGTCCTCGACCAACAGCTGGAAGTTATCCATAATCGTCGCAGCGTCATAGACAAACTTCTCTTCTCCCTCTACGTCATCCCGTGACGAGAGCGCGATCATAAGTTCCTTGGCGTTTGTGAACGTATCGCTCTCGGTGAGATACTCCTTAGAATACGAAAACGCTCGGTATGTTTTAAGAGTCGCGCTGCTCGCGCGCTCGGCAGCCATAACGTCTTGCGAAAACGCGTTAAACGAGCGCGGTACTTTTAAAATGGTGATCGTATAGATCCCCGCCGTCTTATTCTCAAAGGTAAATCGGTTGCCCCCGGGAGAAAGCTCGGACAAATCAAATCGGGCTACCATGCCGCCCGCCGAGCCCCCTGGATGCTCGACGTATGCCACGAGCTTTTTGTCGGGCTCTTCCTCGCTGTCAAAGTTGAACACGCTCATCTGCGTTCGGTAGTTGTCCTCGATCATCCTCGCTTCCAATGTTTTCATGGCTATATCCGCCGTGGAGATCAACCCGAACACGACGTTCTCGACAAACTTTTTCCCGCTTGTATGTTGTAGTAGCGCTTCGCCCCATGGTCCGTCCAAATCGCACATATAGCTGCCGACCTTCCCCTTGCCGTATTTCCACTCGGCATAAAGCGGCACATACTCGGCGATCAGCGGGTTTTTGACGTCGTTATACCCTTTCAGCGCCGTGGTGAAGTAGCCTTCAAGCTGTATATTCTTCATCTCATCCTCGTCCACGCCCGCAAATACGTCCGTGTGATCGTTGATCGTGATCTTATACGATTCTTTGATCGCGCCCGAGAGTTCCTCATCAAAGCCAAGGTCCTCCCAGAACAATTCGGGAAGTTCAGACGGAGAGTTGATATTATGGACCTGGGCGTACAAGTGCTCTTGATCCCTTTCGTTGATGCGCCCGTTGCCTAATACTGCAATGGTCGACGTTAAATGCAAGTCCGCTTCTTCCACGCCCAAATGCCACGGCCAATATGCGTCGTAGCCGTCAGCGATCGCGCCGTCGGTCACGATAAGCAAATGCTGACGTCGAACTTCCGGTCCAAGCCCTCGGAACAGGCGCAACGCCTCATATAGCGCAGGTCTCAAACTCGTATTCCCGCTGTACCGATTGGAAATATCCCTGATCGCCCTCAATACCATGGGTTTTTTGGACATGGGGGTCATTTCAAGAGGCGTTTCATACGTATCGCCGAAGATTGTCGCGGCAACATAATCTCTCGGCGAGAGCATCTCTACGCAGCCGAGCGCGGCTTCCACCGCCTTGTCTACGAGCGAGCCGTTCTCGTCCTCCACTTCGCACATGGAACCCGAGCAGTCTACGATCACAACGAGTGCGAGCGGAGGCTTGTAGTCGATCACGTTGACGGGGAGCATCTCTTGCAAGATCGTCCCCTCCATGTCCTCTTTGTTATAAGAATGCGCGACCCCGTGTTCGAGCCCCGTCGAATCCTCGGTGTAGGTATAAGTGCCGTCGGCGTTTTTTTCAAGCCCGCCTACCGTGAACAGTCCCCCGCCGTATACCTCGACATAGTCTTTCAGATTCTGCCAAAATTCATCGTCAAAATCGGCGCTCGCAATATTGACGAGAATGACCTCGTCGTATTCCAACAATTCCTCCAATGTATGGGGAATGCCGTCTGTTCCGAGAGACCTCGTTCGGATATCAAGCTCCATTTTTCCCGAGGCGATTCTCTCTTGGAACAGGTCTTTGATCCCGTCCGATTCGCCCTCGTACTGCTCGATCACGAGGATCTTGCTGCTCTCTTCGAGGTCGAAATAGGTGTAGTATACGTTGTTTTGCGCGAGAACGTCGTCTTCGCTTGTGAGGGTGAATTTGATCTCGTGATGTCCTGCCGAAGAGAAGGCATAATCATAGCTGATCGTAGTCACGCCGATCGGCAGCTTGCTTTGAACGGGCGGCGGCGAGACGACCGTCTCCCCTTTCGTGTCGGTGAGAGAAAGGGTGACATTCCCCTGGATCGCGCTTCTCAACTCCACCTGGAAGTTGACGCTGTCGCCGACATTGAAGCTGCGTTCGGGGTATTTAACGCCCGCGATCCACATATCGGGCACTTGCTCGCTGCTGAAAAAGGTCGAGTCGATCCTCACGCCGTCCATCATGATTCTGCGGACAACCGACTGCGCCTTTTGGTCCGTCTCGATGCCGTCGCTGATGACGACGATCCTCGCAGAACGGGGATTGGTGATGACGGGGACGTCGTCGCCGCTCGTCTCATTGACGGGATCCCAGCAGAAGGTGAGTGCGGCGCAAATGTCGGTGGCGGTGGTATCGTTGGGCGCGGACGCCTCTTGGTAGGTCTCAAACGCCTTATCTGCGTCATAGATGCCAGGTTCGAGGGCGACATTTTGGTCATAGCCGAAGGTCACGATCGAGGTCTTGCACCGTCCGTCGTTTGCGTCCAAAATTTCTTTGACAAATTTGTCGGCGCGTTCCTTCATAGAGCCCGCCGAGAAGGAGGAATCGACCAAAATGACGAGTTCGTTGCGCTCGTTGGGGAGTTCCCAGGAAAAATAGACACCCGCAAGGGCGAAAATGCTAAGGGTCATCGCCACACAGTGCAGGACGAGTGCGGTAATGCGGTTGCGCGTGCGCCTGTACTCCTTTCTCAGTCTGAAATGGAGAATCAATGGCACGGCAAGCGCGGGAATGAGCAATAGCAACAGCCATGGACTTACAGAAAATCTGATCGCAAATTCCGACATATTATCCTCCTTTTCATTATCTCCCGCCGATTATATCGCGGTGTTGCACCCAATACTCGACAAAGAGCAGGACGACGGCTAAAACGGCAAACCAGAAGAAGATGTCCTTCCCCATCTCTTTGATGTAGTCGGAGTTCATGATCCTGAAATTCAGGTCCTCGATCCTGAACAGACTCGACTCGATGACGGGAGTTCTGACATACGCCTTTCTCACCTCGTCAGGCTTGTTTAGCGAAAAACGGGTCGTGAACGTATAGGTGCCGATCTCGTCGAGCGGCACTTCGTTCGGGAACTCGGTGAGAAGCGAGACCGTTTCCCCGCGCATATTGGTGACGAGCAGCGACGAGCCCTTGCAGTTGACCGTCGCCTTTTCGCCGATCTCAAAGCAATACTGCGAAAGCGTAACGGGCATGTAGAAATCGATCATGTTGCACAGCAAGAACAGGAAATCCTGCGGTCTTGTGGGAAAATTGGACATGTTGATACTGAACGCCATGACGACGATCTTCGAGGCATGCCAATTTCTCGCGAACAAGACGGGGTCGTCGCCGCAGTACAGGACAGGCACAAATCCCGAGTCGGGCGCGGCCTCATAGAGATCGTAGGCGGAAATGCCCAACTCCTCCACCGAGACCCTGTTGGTGAGCATGTGCGGCGGACCGTATGTGAGATGGGTGAACGTTCCGAGCTGCTTATGCTCCTTAAATTGGAGACCAAGCCCCGGACCGATCTCCCGCATCGCCTCTTCGTTCGGGTCGAGAAGGACGGTGATGCCGTCGTTCGGCAACCCATTTTGCCCCATTTCCGCGATCTTCTCGGGCACGACATGTTCATACATGTAAATGTCGCTGCCGCTGCTCTTGGCGTATTCTTCATCGATGGTCGAGGTGAACATGACGTCACGAGTCTTTTCGAATCTCTGCACGAGAGAACGGATCCCCGAGGCGAAGAAGATATTTCGGTTGTCCTCCACGACATAGTGCTCTATGGCGACGCGGTCTCTCTGCCCGCCGTAGACCATCAGCGTATCGTCGTCGGGAAGGGAGTCGTTGAGCCCCCGAAACTGCACGAGCACCTCTTCGAAACTTCCGACGACGTTTTCAAGGCTTCCGCCGATCTCTTCGTTCGTCGGGTCGACGATGAGATTGACATGCTGTACAAGCTCCTCGCCGTTTTCGTTGACGTTAAAACTGACGGGAACGTCGAGGGGGTCAAGATCAAAAGCTCCGTCGCCGTTGTCGATCCCCTTGATCTCGACATGGAGCATCGCGTCCATCGAGACCTTCCCGTATGCCGCCACGTCCAAATAAAAGACATATTGGTTTTGCTCGTAAGAGGCGTTGCAATTGCAGATCCCGATATTCCACTCTTTATCGGAATCGGAGAGGTTGACGAACGTCACCGCATCGCCCATATATCCGAGCTCTGTTCCCGAAAAGACCGTCACCTTCGCCGCGGGATTATGCAATACCCTGTCCTCCGCCATGAGCATCGCGGCTTCGAGGTCTGAACTTCCGTAGGTGCATTCCGCTTGTTCGAGGATCTCGATGACGTCGGAATAGCTGTGCCTGTCCGCGTCATCGACGATAAATTCGGGCGTTTTGCCCGCCAAAATGACGGAAATACTGCCGCCCTGTCTTATGAGCACTTCGTCAACGAGCAATTTTGTCTGGTCGATCGCCCGTTTGAAGCGCGTTTCGCCCGTCGTCTTGACGAGTTTGCTGCGCATGCTCGCGGACGCGTCGATCACGACAACGCGTTCGTTGCTCTCGTTGATGAGCTCTTCGGAGACGAGCCGAGGCGAGGCAATGATGATGGCGCAGGCTGCGATCGCAAGCGCCTGCAAGAGAAAGATGAGCCAATCGCGAAACGGCTCGATGGGCATCCTTTTGCGGCGGTATTTTTGACTCCGTATCCACATAAAGGTGCTCGGCAAGACCCGCCTCGTATACTTCGGACGCAAAATATAGATCACGGCAAGAACGCCGATCCCCGCAAGCCCCAAAAAACCAAGGGGCAAAAGCCATTGAAGTATCATGTGAGCCTCCTGAACAGCCCGATGTCGAGAAGCCGCTTGAACAGCATATCCTCGATGGGAACGCCCGTCGATACGGTGAGAAAATCAATGCCGAGTTTTCGCGAAAAGGTCTTGATCTCTTCCAAATATTCGTCCATCGCCTGAGTATACGCCGAGATCATCTGTCTGCCGATCCTCAGTCTCAAATGCCTGCCGTCGACGAACTGCTCGGTCTCGGAGTCGATGAGTTCCGATCTTCCCGTGAACGAGGGATGGATCTCGTCGGGCAAAAGGGTCTGGACGAGCAGCACTTGATGGGCTTTGAACGTCAAATAATTGACCGCCTTTTGCCAATCGTTGTCCGTAAAGAAGTCGGAAATGATGACGCTGATGCCATCGTTGCCGCCGAGCGCGCTCGTCGAGAGAATGGCGTCGCTGATTTTGGCGTCGCCCTCGAACTTGACTTTGGCGAGGTTTTCGATGACCGAGAAAAAGGCATTTTTCCCCACCAAATAGCCGAACGGGTTTTCACACTTGTCCTCGTTGATGAGGTAAAAGCTGACCTTGTCCATATTGCGCACGGCAAGATACCCGAACGCCGCGGCAACGCTGATCGCATATTCCGCTTTTTCCTTGACCGCCCCCATGGAGCGGGAACAGTCGAGAAAAATACGGATGTGCATGCGGCGTTCGTCGGTAAAGAGCTTGATAAAGTATTTTCCGAAACGCGCGAAGAGATTCCAATCGATCTTTCTCACGTCGTCCCCGAGCACGTAATCCCTGAAATCCGCAAACTCGACCGTCTGCCCGTAGGAATTGATCTTATGCGTACCGCCGAAGAGCCCCATCAAACTCGATTTGAAGTTGAGCGACAGCACTTCGAGCCGATCGAAAAATTCATCATTGAGAAAATTTTTCATTAATTTTCTTTCGAGTCCTCCATGAGCGTGGCGAGATATTTCAAAAGCATATCCTTCTCTTCCTGGGACAGGGTGTCGTCTTTCAGGATTTCATCCTTTGCGGCGTCGTAGTCGATCTCGTTGTGGTAATCGGTCGTTCCGTCGATGACGGTGTTGTTGTCCTCTGCGGTCGAGCCGCTTGCACCGCCGCCGCCCTGGCCTTCGCCGTCCTCGCCTTCGCCGTCACCGCCGCCTTCGCCCTCTTGCCCGTTGCCCGAGCCGCCGCTTCCTTGCTGGCTGCCGCCCTCTTGGCCGCTACCCTCATTGCCGCCCTCTTGTCCTTCGCCCTCTTCCCCTTCGTCCGGGACAACTTCCTTCGCAAAGATCGCCGTCACGGAAAAACTCGTCATGACGTTTTGATCCTGCCGCTCGGCAGTGAAGATCCCGTCCGACCAAAAGCTGAACACATAGCCCTCGTCGGGGATGGCGGTGACCGCCTTGGCAGTGCCGCCTTTTTCAAACTCCTGAAAGAGCTCGCCCTCTACCCTGCCGTGCTCGCCCGCCTCATAGAGTACGCTGACCGTCTCCTTCTCCTCTTCCTCGGGATCATCGGGAAGATCGGAGTCGTCGGGCGGCGTTTCCGTCTCGTTTTCGGTGGGCATTTGGATGATGTCCGCCGCAGAGAGCGTCGATACCGTCGTCATGGACACGCCGAGGATGAACGCGACCGAGATCAACACGACCGCGACCGTCGGCAGGACGAACCGCAAGCTCTTGGGGTTGACGTTTTCGAGCTTTTTGACGGCGTTTTCCCGCTGCATCTTCGCGATGTTCGAGTCGTCGTTTTCAAGCTCCACCATCGTGACCATGCGCTCTTCGAGTCCCTGCCTGTCGAGCGCAGCCGCCATGCTTTTTAAGGTCGGCTTAAACTTAAAGTGATAGAGAAGCGGCGCTGCGCATCCCATGGCGAGAACGCCCGCCCCGATTGACAGACCGAGCACAACGCCCACGCTCAGATCGCAAAACAGCATGATAAACGCCGCCAAAAAGTTTACGCCCGAACCGAAGATCACGGACAGACAGACCGATTTCAAGATCGCATTCCGATTGAGCCGTTTATAATATTCTTTGAAGATCCCTTCCATCTCGCACCTCCTTCCTCAATTGAATTTGCAGATGTTCTCTTTTTTGATGTTATCCTTTATAGACCGCGCCTTCTTCCTCGATCGTTACATTGTCTTTCAGATGGACTTTGTACGTACCCAATGCGAAGTTCCAGCAGTCACCCGCTCCGACAATTTCACTCCTTTGACCATTAATGTAACCGTACTTCAAAACCCCTTGCCAAGCTTCCCGCGTGCCGTCGAAGTAGATGTCTTTGATCGCAGTGCCGACAAAACAACGCTGTCCGATGCTATGAAGCCCTGCGCCAAAGGAAACGGTTTCGAGGTTGGAACAATTGAAAAACACTTCGCGCTCCAGCGTCTCCGCGCTCTTCAAAGAGACGGTTTTCAGCCCCTTCATGCTTTGGAAGGTCTGACCTTGGACGTTCTTCACGCCGTCAGCCTTGATCTCCGTCAACAGATCGCAGCCTTCAAAGGCGCGGATGCCGATCTCGGTGACAGAGTCGGGGATCGTTACCTTTTCGAGCGCACTGCAATTGAGAAAGACGCACTTCTTAATGCTTTCCGTCCCTGCGGGCAGATCTACTTCGGTCACGAGTTTTTCCGTCCCGCTCTCGTTGAAGTACAGATTTCCGCCCTTTATCAAGGGAGAGCCCGAAAAGTCTATGTTCATCCAAGAGGACAAATTATGCGCAACCACCTTTTTGATGGGACAACGGAAGAACGCTTCGCCGTCCAAAGTTTTTAGCGTGGAGGGAACATAGAGCGTTTCCAGCGATAGACACTGCGAGAAGCAGCTCTTTGCGACATATTCAAGTCCCTCGGGCAATTTGACCTCTTTCAGCGCGCAACGATAAAAGGTTCTGGCGTATAAGTTAACGAGCTTCTCGGAAAGGGTCACTTTGGTGAGTTTTGTACATTCCAAGAACGCCCTGTGGTCCATGAAGGTGACGGAGTTGGGGAGAACGATCTCTTGGATCGAGGTGCAGTGGGCAAACGCCTCGTAGCCGATCGCCTGAATGGAGTCGGGGAAGGTCACGGTCGTCAAGGACTTCTCGTTTTTGAAGCCGTAATCGTTGACCGCGGTGACGGGAACGCCGTCATGTTCCGAGGGGATGATCAACTCCTTCAAGCCCGTATTTTTGCCGACGCCGATCGAATAGGTCTTGGACGAGTCGTTGCCGTAGATCGCGGTATACGAGTACCCGTCGTCCCCGAGGACGGTCTCGCCGACCCCGTATTCATCGCGTGACGGCTTGCTGTCGTCGATGTCGGGCTCGCCCTCGCCGCCCGTAGGAAGGTCGTCGCCCGACGGCTTGACCGAAGGTTCGACCGTGCCCGTCTTTCTTGAATATCCGCAAAGGGAGCAGACGTCATTGATGAAATTGTGATGCTGTTTCCAATCGTCGCCGTTTTCGTCGGGGTCGCGCCAATGGTACTCGGAGTCATAATGCCAAGCTCCGTTATACCCCTCTTCCGACTCCTTTTCCGAGCAAGAGGAAGCCGAAAAGACCATAAGCGCTGCAACAAAGAGAATTAAAAATTTTTTTGCTTTCATGTTTCGATCCCTCCTTATTTTTGTTTAAGCTGAAATCGCGATCATCCTCTTTGAGATCTTCTGCGGGCAGAAGATCCCATTTAGGATACCCTATTTATATGATACCGCATATCCGGAGAAAATGCAATACCTTTTCGATATTTTTAATATCATATTTTGACAATAAAAATACAAGAAAATTTGAAAAAATTCAAAATATCACTAAATATAACTAATATTATCAAAAACGAAGAAAAAAATCTCAAACGGCAAGGCGTTCGAAGCGAACGGCGAGCACGGACGCAAGCAGAAGTTTGATGAGATCGGGCACGATGAACGGCAGGACGCAAAGGGTCAGCGCATAGGCGTAAGTGCAGGAGTAGACGGTCACGAACCAAACCGTCCCGAAGGTATAGCAAAAAATCGTCCCGAGAATGCCCGCGGCAAAGAACAAGCCCGCGCGAAGGGCGTGTCTTTTCACGGGTAGGAGCTTGAAGAGCGCGGGCAAGAGCGCGAGGAACAAAAATCCGAAGATATAGCCGCCCGTAGGTCCGAAAAGCGCGGAAGGCCCTGCCGAAAAGGACGAAAAGACGGGAATGCCCATCAGTCCCATGAGGATGTAGATAAAGACTGCCGCAAGCCCGCGTTTCCAGCCGAGCACCGCGCCGACAAATGCAACGGCAAAGGTCTGCAAAGTGAATGGGACGTTCCCGATCGGAAGGGAGATCCATGTGCAGACGGCAATGAGCGCGACCGCAATGCCCGTATAGGCAACGTCTTTCCCACGAATGATGTTTTTTGAACCTTTCATAAAAATCCCTTTTGTATTTACTTTTGTCAATGAAAAATTGATATTCTCGCCAAGGGGTGGGGTTGCGTTCGCGCCGCCTTGCGGCGGTCGTCCCGCCGTAAGTCCGCCTCGCCAACAGCTCGGCTGTACTCGCCTTCGGCTCGTGCGCCGCGCATGGATAAGCAATAGAATGGCGCGTCTTCTGCGGCGCAGTTCGCAGCCCACTGGGCTGTCGAACAGAAATTGCGCCGCTCCACCCCTATTAGGGGCAGCCAAGAAGAGGGAGCGATGTTCACCCAAGCAAGGCGGTGAGTTCGGGTATCCGATGCGCCGCCCTCGTTGGGTTACGGCGAGCTTCACTTCGCGGCGGCGCAGGAAGTGAAAGCGCAAGAACGCAAAAAAGCGTTGCGGGGTTCGGGACACATCGCAAGTGTCCCGAGCCTTTTTTGCTTCTTTTTTCAAGCGTGAAAAAAGAAGAACTATATAAAACAAAAAAAGCATGCATAAATTTTTCATGCCAATAAAAGGACAATCCTTTCTTGCATTAAGCTGGCAAGCGGCAAATTGTGTGCGCTTATGGAAAATGCGATTTCCCAACGCGCAGTAATTTAGAAATAGACACCCCTTTCGGCGCGCATTCGCGCGCCACTTTCCCCTTATAGAGGGGACAGCAAGAAAAAGTTGCACTTTCCATGGAATCAATTCCAATCCTTGCACACATCGAGAAAGCCCAAGGCGTTTGAATCATGAAACAGCTCGTCGATCGTCAAACAAATTGCGCTGTTCGTGCTTCCGCAGGCGGGATAGACCGTCTCAAACCGTTTAAGCGATTCGTCCAAGTACACTTCTACCCCTTCATTCGTCGCAAACGGGCAGACGCCGCCAACCGCGTGCCCCACCCGTTCGAGCGTCTCTTCGGGCGTGAGCATCTTCGCCTTCTCCCCGAAACATTCCTTGAATTTATGATTGTCCACCTTCGCGTCCCCTGCCGCGACGATCAAGACCGTCCCGTCCCCGTGGCGGAAGGCGAGCGTCTTGGCGATCCTGCACGGCTCGCATCCGAGCGCGTTCGCCGCAAGTACGACCGTCGCGCTCGACTCCCCGAGCTCGATCACCCGATCTTCCTTCCCAAGCGTCCGAAAATACGCCCTCACTCTTTCGATCGACATTTATAAGTACCTTTTGAGTTCCTCTACCTTGTCCGTCTGTTCCCAGGCGTAATGATCTCTTCCGAAATGCCCGTATGCGGACGTTTCCTTATACACGGGTTTCCTTAAATCGAGTTTTTCGATGATGGCCGCGGGGCGAAGATCGAACTCGCGCTTGACGATCTCGATGATCTTCTCATCCGAGAGTTTTCCCGTGCCGAAGGTATCCACAAAGATCGAGACGGGGCGCGCCACGCCGATCGCATAGGCGACTTGCAGTTCCATCTCGTCGCAAATGCCCGCCGCGACCATATTCTTGCAAATATACCGCGCCATATACGCCGCGCTTCTGTCCACCTTTGTGCAATCCTTGCCCGAAAACGCACCGCCGCCGTGCGGGCATCTCCCGCCGTAGGTATCCACGACAATCTTCCTGCCCGTCAGTCCCGAATCGCCCTCAGGACCTCCGATCTCAAATCTCCCCGTCGGGTTGATGAAGTACTTTGTGTCTCCATCGAGCAGCGCCTCGGGAATGACCGCCTTCACGCAGAGTTCCTTCATATCCCGTGCGATCTCCTCATGCGAGACATGGGTATTGTGCTGGGCGGAGATCACGACGGTATCCACCCGCACGGGGCGTTTGCCGTCATACTCCACGGTGACCTGCGTCTTGCCGTCGGGGCGAAGGTATTTGAGCGTCCCCTCTTTCCGCAGCATCGCAAGCCGATAGGAGAGTTTATGCGCGAGCACGATGGGAAGGGGCATGAGCTCCTCGGTCTCCCGGCAGGCATAGCCGAACATCATGCCCTGATCCCCCGCGCCGATGAGGTCGGTCACATCTCCCCCTGCCCTGTTTTCGAGGGAATGATTGACGCCGAGCGCGATGTCGGGCGACTGCGCATGGATACGGCAGAGGATCTCGCACTTGTCGAAGGCGAAATCTCCCGCCGTGTAGCCGATCTCGCGGATGGCGTTTCGCGCGATCGCTTCGAAATCGACGTTTGCCTTGCTTGTGACCTCGCCCGTGATAAAGAGCGAATTATACGCCGCGCAGCACTCCACTGCGGCACGGGACAAGGGGTCTTGTTTTAAGAGCTCGTCCAAAATGCTGTCCGAGACCCGATCGCAGAGCTTATCGGGATGACCTTCCGTCACGCTTTCACTTGTAAAAAATCTTCTCATCGTAATCTTCCGAAAAAATAAATTTCGCTCATTATTATAATCCCAAGACGGCGAATTGTCAACAAAAATAAAAGGCGCATTCTCCGCGCCGACAAAAAAACACGGCGAATCGTGCACGCCGCGGCTTTCGGTTGACTTTTCCATCAATGCTTGCTATAATTTTCGCATGGAATGCAGAGCTTGTCCCCTCGCCTGCGGCATCGACCGCAGCGTCCACGTCGGACGCTGCGGCGTCAAGGGGCTCACCATCGCGAAATACTATCTTCATCCCTTCGAAGAACCCCCCATCTCGCACAAAAACGGCAGCGGGACGATCTTCTTTTGCGGCTGCAACCTGCGCTGCGCGTTCTGCCAAAACTTCGATCTCTCCCGCGCCCGCCGCGGAAAAACCATCACCCCGGAAGAGCTCACCGACCTCTTCAAAGCGCTCGAAGAAATGGGCGCGGACAACATCAATCTCGTCACGCCCGACCACTTGATTGACGAACTTTGCGAGGCGCTTTCGCTCTATCATCCCGACATCCCCGTCGTCTATAATTCAAGCGGCTACGTCACGCTCAACGCGCTTGAAAAGATCTCCCCCTTCATCGACGTCTGGCTACCCGATCTCAAATTCGTCTCCCCGTCCCTCTCCCTTCGCTACACGGGAAGAGCGGACTACTTCGACTACGCCAAAGAGGCGATCGCCTTCATGGCGCAAAAGAAAATCATTTGGAGCGACGACAAAAAACTCCTCTCCGGGATCCTCGTCCGTCACTTAGCGCTCCCGATGTGCACCGCGGACTCCTTCAAGGTCCTCGATACCCTCAAAGAGCTCCTGCCGCCGAATGCGCCGATCTCCCTCATGCGCCAATACACCCCGATGGGCGAGATCGAGAACTTCCCCGAACTCTCCCGAAGGCTCACCCCGCGTGAATATCGGCGGGTCGTCGACTATGCCCTCTCGCTCGGCTTTGAAAACCTCTATGCGCAGGAAAAATCGAGCGCGGAAACCGACTTCATCCCCCATTGGGACTTTTAAGCCCGCTTTTTTCAAGGCAAAAATCCCGAAAAGGACAGTCAATCGTTGACCCAATCGTCCTTGACTTTGACGAGCTCTTTGGTCAGTTTTCCGCACTCGTCGGGGGACGCGCTTTTGAGCCGTTCTTCGAGCAAGCGGACATAGGCGAGCTGCTCACACTTTTTCATAAAAAAAGTTTGGAAGAAACCGTATGCTTTTATCCCTTGAAAACGTCACCTTCGGCTATTTGGGCGTTCCGATCATACAGGACGTCTGTTTTTCGGTGCATGAGACCGAGCGCATCGGGCTCTTGGGCGCGAACGGCGTCGGGAAAACCACCCTGCTTCGGCTCATCTTGGGCGAACTCACGCCCGACACGGGCACGATCTTCAAAAAAAACGGCGCGCGCATCGGCTATCTTCGCCAAGACGAGAAGTTCGACTCCTCTTTGACCGTTTACGAGGCGATGAAGGAAGTCTTTGCCGAGGACGAACGGCTGATCGAAAAGCTCCGAAGAACGCAGGAGGATTTTTCTAAGGCAAAGGACGACGAGCGAAAGGCGCTCTCTTCCGAGATCGAACGGCTGAGCGGTCGGATCGCCGCGAGGGACAGTTATCAAGCGGACGTCAAGGTCAAGACCGTCTTAAATGGCATGGGATTTGAAAAGATGTACGCTCAAAAGATCGCCACGATGTCGGGCGGGGAAAAGACGCGGCTCGCGCTTTGTAAGCTGCTTCTCGAAGCGCCCGACCTTCTCATTTTGGACGAGCCCACCAACCACCTCGACGTCAAGACCCTGTTCTGGCTCGAAGATTATCTCAAAACGGTCAAGAGCGCCATTCTCACGGTCTCGCACGATCGGTATTTTCTCGACAAGATCACTTCCAAGACCCTTGAAATCGAGGGCGGGAAGCTCTCGGTCTTTCGCGGGAACTATTCGAAATACCGCGTTTTGAAGGAGGAAAAACTCAAACAGGAGCTTTCGGCTTACGAAAAGCAGCAGGAAGAGATCGCCCGCCTTCAAGACTATGTCAATAAAAACCTTGTCCGCGCGACGACGGCAAAGAGCGCGCAGTCCCGCGTCAACCGTTTGGAGCGCATGGAGCTTCTCGAAAAGCCCGTCTTGCCCCCTCCCCCGCCGAGGTTTTGCTTTTCGTATGAGCAAAAGCCCTACGAGACGGTAATCAAAGCCGAAAAATTCGACCTCTTCGCAGGCGACAAACTGCTCATCAAGGCGGGGTCGTTCACGCTCGCGCGCGGAAGAAAATGCGCGCTGACGGGCGATAACGGCACGGGCAAATCCACTCTGCTCAAATTTTTGAAACAGGAAAGCCGAGAAGTTTCGCACGCCAAATTCACCAAGATCTCCTACTTCGACCAAGAGGGCGCGGACCTTCCGAAGGACGAGCGCGTGTTGGACTTTTTTTGGGGCAAGCATCCGCTCATGCCGCGGACGGACGCGCAAAAGACGCTCGCAAAAGCGGGACTTTTTGAAGCGGACGTTCAAAAGAAGATCGGCGAACTCTCGGGGGGACTGCGCGCAAAGCTCGCCCTCGCCGTGCTCGAAACGGAGCGGGGCAACGTGCTCTTTTTGGATGAGCCGACCAACCACCTCGACCTTGCGGCGCGCGAGTCGCTCGAAGACGCGCTCGAAAAATTCGACGGGACGGTCCTCTTCGTCTCCCATGACAGACGGTTCATCGAACGGGTCGCGGACTGCATCGCCTCGATCGAAAACCAAACTTTGCGCGTGTTCGACGGAACGCTTGAAGAATATTTGAAGGTCAAAGCGGAGAGCAAGGCGCAGGAGACAAAGCCGCAAAAGAGCGAAAAAACAGACAAGCCGACGGGCGGCTACCGTTCGAGATCGGAGCGCGCGGATGAGGCGAAAAAGGCGCAGCGGACGAGGGAGATCGAAAAGCGGCTCGAAGCCATTGAAGCGGAAGAAGCGACGCTCAACGCGTCGCTTGCGGAATGCGCGGCGGATTACCGCAAAGTGCTGGAAATTTCCGCGCGCCTGAAAGAATTGCATGCCGAATCGGACGCGCTTTACGCGGAATACGAAACGCTCATTTAATCGAGATCGCATAGGACGGTTTCGCCGCACACGGGCACGGCGATCGCCCGAAATCCGATTTTTTTGAGTACGGATACGATCATGGCACGTTTATCGCAAATGCGGGCGGTCGCATGGGCGTCCGAGCCGAACGAGACCAGCCTGCCGCCGAGTTCGAAGTAGCGGGAAAGCACGTCAACGTCGGGCAGAAAATCGCTCTCCGCGCCCCGCGCCGAACTGTTCACTTCCAAGATCTTCCCCTTTCGCACGATCGTTTTGAGAATATCGTCGTATAAATCGGAAAAATCTTCATAGCGGATCTTACGGACGGGATAGGGCGCGTTGCGGGAAACATAGCCGATATGCCCCACGATGTCGAAGGGATAGGGCGCGTCGAGGCTATTTCGCACCGTTTCGAGGTAGGCGCCGTATGCCGCCTCTTTTGTTTTGTCCGCGAAATATTCGGGAAAATAACAGTCGTGACCGTCCACGGCGTGCACGCTGTTTATGACAAAATCGGGAGAGAACCAATCGCAGATCGACAAGAGCCGCTCTTGCGCCTCGCGCTCGCGGCTGAACCCGAATTCCCCGCCCGCAAGAAAGCGAAATTCTTTGGTGCAAACTTTTTCCTGCAACGCCCGCGCGGCGGTAAAATAAGCGGAAGCGTCCGTCGCCGCAAAGACGAGAGCGGAGATAGAATCGGTATCGAAGTGCTCGGAGATCCCGTAAAAAGAGAGCCCCATGGTTTTCGCCGTTTCCACCATGTCGGCGAGCGCGGACTTTCCGTCCGCCGAAAACGTGGAGTGCGTATGAAGATCGGTAAGTTTCATGGAACGATTATAACATAACCCAAGACGCTTTGCAAATGTTTTTTATCAAATAAAAACCGAGGAAGAACCTCGGCTTTTTATGGTCTTTGATGCGATTATGTCTGACATAGTACTATGCAAAACGCGATTTTTTAGGTATTATGTCACGCATAGTATTGGATTATTCGATATCGATGGTCTTTTCTTCGATCTTTTTGGGCGATTCCTTAGGGATAGTGAGAGAGAGGATGCCCTGCTCGTATTTTGCCTTGATACCGTCCTGCGGGATGTCCTCGCCGACGTAATAGCTGCGTCTGCAGGAGAGAATGCACTCGCGGCGAAGGTATTTGCCCTCTTTGGGGTCTTTTTCCTTTTTCTCTGCGCCGACGGTGAGATAGCCGTTTTGAAGGGAGATCTTGATCTCGCTCTTATCAAAGCCAGGAAGCTCGATGTCGAGCTCGTAGTTCCCCTCTTTCTCGCGGATGTCCGTTCTCATGCCGCCTGTGGATTCTTCATAGAACATGGGGCGGAAGAAGTCGCTGAATGCGTCAAGGATGTCATCGGAATTTGATCTGGTCTGCAAATAAGTTTTCATATTTTTTTCTCCTTTGCCTTGCGGCACTTTTTTCTACTCTAATTATACCGCAAACCGAGACGTCCTAATCGGCTGCGCTTGAAATTTTTTTATGGATGGAAAAGATGTAGAGCGACACCCCCTCAGTCACGCCATGCGCGCCGCCTTGCGGCGGTCGCCCCCGCCGCAAGTCCGCCTCGCCACCAGCTCGGCTGTACTCGCCTTCGGCTCGTGCGCCGCGCATGGATAAGCATTAGAATGGCGCGTCTTCGCATGCAGTTCGCAGCGCCCCGCGCTGTCGAACAGAAATTGCGCCGCTCCACCCCTCGTAGGGGGAGCCAAGTAAGAGGACGGCGCGCCGAGGATCATTCGGCGCGCCGAAAATGGGCATGTGAAACAAGCGAGCTTTTATTTATGAACGTTCCCCGTTTTGAGCGCGGCTTCGCTCACCGCCGCCGCCACCGCTTGATGGGCGGATAGATCAAAGGCGTAGGGCAAGATCTTATCGAAGGAGAGTTCGCTCCCCGCGCAGTCCGCGATCGCGCGGGACGCCGCCTGCATCATCTCGAAACTGACCTTCTTCGCTCTCACGTCGAGCGCACCGCGAAAAAGTCCCGGGAACACCAAGACGTTGTTGATCTGGTTGGGCTTTTCCGACGAGCCCGTCCCGACCACCGCCGCACCCGCGTCGAGTGCGTCCTCGCGGGAGATCTCGGGCGTGGGATTGGCGCAGGCGAACACGATCGCGCGCGCCGCCATCGACTTGACCATCTCGCGGCTTACGCAGCCCGCCGCCGACACGCCGATAAACACATCCGCGCCCTTCATCGCAAGGGCGAGATCCCCTCTCACCCGCTGTAAATTCGTGACCTTCGCGATCTCCGCCTGTGCGACCGTCATGCCTGCCATGCCCTCGCAGAGCATTCCGCTCTTATCGCATAAAATAAGATCCCGCACGCCGAGCCGAAGCAGGTATTTTCCGATCGAAATGCCCGCCGCGCCTGCGCCGTTGATGACGACGCGTACCGACTCGATCTTCTTGCCGACGAGCTTCAACGCATTCAAAAGCGCCGCCGCCATCACGACCGCCGTGCCATGCTGGTCGTCGTGAAAGACGGGAATGTCGAGGTCCTCGATGAGCCTGCGCTCGATCTCGAAACAGCGGGGTGCGGAGATGTCCTCCAAATTGATGCCGCCGAACGATCCCGCGAGCAATTCGATGGTCCTGACGATCTCGTCAACGTCCTTGCTCCGAATGCAGAGCGGGATGGCGTCCACTCCCCCGAACGCCTTGAAGAGGGCGCACTTGCCCTCCATGACAGGCATGCCCGCCTCAGGTCCGATGTCCCCGAGCCCCAGGACGGCAGTCCCATCTGTGATGACGGGCACGGTATTCCAACGCCGTGTGAGCGAAAAGCTCAGATCGGGATTTTTTTGGATGGCAAGGCAGGGTTCGGCAACGCCGGGCGTATAGGCGAGCGACAGCTTCTCGCGGCTGTCCACCTCGACGCGCGGAACGACCTCGATCTTCCCCCGCCATTCATAATGCTTTTCAAGCGATTTTTCCCTGTAATTCATTTGTTTCTCCTTGAAGTTTTCTTTTGAAAATATTATACAGGAAAATCTTGGTTCGGTCAAGCGGCGCGGCTTGCGTTTTTTTCGGGGATGTGATAAAATATCGGCAAATATGTTTTGGGGAGAAAAAGATGACGCGCGTCAAGATCACAGTTTTGCGGAAAGCGGACTATCAAGACCTGCAAAGGGCGTATGAGAACCCGATTGAGCGTCCCTGCGAGGTCCATGAGGGCGATGTGTTTTGGGCGACGGGCGAAGAGCGGCCAATGGGACTTTGCGAGAGCGCGTGGGAGACGATGTTGCCGTTTGTGCGCGAGCTCTTGCGCGGCGGCGGGAATTTTTACGACGGCTGGATGAAAAACCCGCATTCCGCGATGCTCTCCTGCAACGACGGCTTTCGCCCCGTGACTTTTTATTTGGAAGTCTACCCAAAAGAGATTTAAGGCGCGCCTTGCGCCCCTTCTTTCCTTGCTGTCCCCTTTGGGTAAAACGTGAGCCTTTTTGTTTCCCCACCCCCCTTGGCTTCCCCTTAGGGGGGAGCGGCGCAACTTCTGTTCGGCAGCCCAGTGGGCTACGAACTGCGCCGTAGAAGACGCGCCATTCTATTATTTTCCATGCGCGGCGCACGAGCCGAAGGCGAGTACAGGAGCGTTTGGATACGCGCCCCGCCTTTCTACTGTCATGATTCCTTGGGCGGCACGAGCGCGTAGTGCGAAGTACGGGCTGCGGCGTTCTCCTTGCGCCGCAGCAAGCTCGTTTGCAAGTAACGACGGGTCGATAATACGCGGGTTTCCGATTTTTCAAGCGTGAAAAAAGAAGAGTAAATAAAACAAAAGAGCTCACTTGAAATTTTTATGCTTATTTAAAGACAATCCTTTCTTTCAATAAGCCGCAAGCGGCAAAATGAGTGCCCCGCAAAAATGCGGGACTTCCTTACATTTTATAGCAAAACTTTTTATTGAAGGAGAAAAAGCATTTCGTTAAAACAGATCTTTACGCATAAAACGAAATATAAATATGCGCTTGACTATGTTGCAACCAATAGAGCGTCAAGGGGAAAACATAGATCCAATCATCCGCCTCCTCGTCTTGCGCCCCACCGTTCTCGGGATCGGCGTCGAGTGCGTCCGCCAACTTCGTAAAATCCAAGTTCAACGTTAGACCGTTCTCCCGTGCATTCATCTCCGTGATGGCGGCTCTCGCGTCTCGGCTTTGCCCCGTAGAATTTATCTTTCGAAGATAGATCTCGGGAAGATGGATCTCTCCGACGAACTGCGGATGGGTAAATTCCAACGCCAACACATGGCTTTTGCTAAGGTCGATGGAAACAGTCGTGGATTCCGAAAATAGATAAATCGTCTCAGGTGCCCATGCAAAATCCAATCCGCTCCAAGGAGTATAATCAAATGTGATCGGCTCTCCGTCGAGCGTCACAGAAACATGACTTTTTTCGGGCTCTATGATCTCTTCCTTTTGCGTTTTGCAGCCGACGAGTCCGAAACAAAGCAACGCAATCAAACAAAAAACCAAAGTTTTTTTCATATTCAAAACCTCCTTATTTATGTCAATAATAATATAGCATCTTTTGGAAAGATTGTCAATAGATAGAAAAAAATAAATAAATATATTTTTTGAAATGAAGTCATCGTCAGAGCGACACCCCAAAAAGAGAATAAATTTTATTTGACAGGCACGCCCGACTTTGATAAAATATCCATGAAACGGGCGAATTTTGCATATACGTTTTGTCTCGTTTCCTCTTTCACGCAAAAGAAATGACGATATGACCTACATTCTATCCGACGTTCACGGCGAATACGAGCTCTTTTTGCGGCTCATGGAGAAAGTGAAGTTCTCTTGCGGCGATACGCTCATCTCCTGCGGGGACATGATCGAAAAAGGGCGGCATTCCGTGCGCCTTTTGAAGCTCCTCTTTTCCATGCAAAACGCAGTGCTCCTTGCGGGCAATCATGAATACAACTTCTTGAAGTATTATTGGTCGCTCATGCGGGACGCGCGCGATTTTTCTCTCGTCTTGGAAAAGCTCCAACGGTATTTCCCCGACGAAGGCGATCTGCTCGATTGGGACACGGTGGACAGGCTGGAATCGCTCCCGTATTTTCACGAGACGGACGACTTTCTCTGCGTTCATGCGGGCGTGCCGCTCACAAAAGACGGGCACATGCTGCCGCTTGACTTGGCAACGTGCGAACAGCTCGTCTATGATAGGACCTTCAAAGACCCTTGGGTCTTGCCGAAGGCGGGGAAGTGCGTCTTTTTCGGACACACGCCGACGATCAATTTGGGACTTGCACCCAAGATCATATGCTATCCCCGCGAGGGCGCGAAAGGAGACAAGGTCGCCGATTTTTATAAGGTCCATCTCGACACGGGGACTTGGTTGAGCGGCATTTTGGGCTGTTTTTGCGTCGAGACCTGCGAGACATTCTACGTTTCGCGCGAGAGATAAAAAATTTTTCATCAAGGAGAGGACGATGATCGATCTTCATCAACATTCAGTATATTCTGACGGCACGGACAGCTTGGAAGAGCTTGTCGAGAACAACCGTCGGCGCGGGATCTACTGCTTTGCGCTCACCGATCACGACACGACGGAAGGGTGCAAAGCTCTCGTGAAGAGTTTGAAAAACAAGGGAGAAGGAGATTCGGGGCTGTTTATCACGGGAATCGAGTTTTCTACCGATGACGACGGGAATGACGTGCATATCCTTGCATATGATTTCGATCCCGAGGACGAACGGGTGAACGAGTTCGTCGCACGGGGACAGGCGCTGCGGCGGGAGCGCATCGAACGGCTTTTGGCGCATTTAAAGAAGGAGCACGGGATCACGTTCAACGATGAGCGGATGAAAAAGATCGAAGAGAGCCCGAATCCGAATAAGCCGATGATCGCGGGATTTTTGGTCGAGATGGGGTACGCGAAAACAATAGGAGAAGCGATAAGAACGTACCTTGAAATACGGTTTCCGAGCTTGAAACTTACGTCGCGCGAGGTGATCGAGGGGCTCAATGATACGGATGCTTTGACGGTCTATGCCCACCCCTTGGGCGAAAATCGGGAGTATCCGTTTGAGACGGTGAAAAAGCGCTTGGAAAGATTCCGCGGTTATGGGTTAAAGGGGCTTGAATGTTGGTATTCGATCTATTCTGCGCGGGAGTGCGCCGCACTGCACGAACTTGCATTGGGGAGCGGTCTTCTTGTCTCGTGCGGGAGCGATTATCACGGCAAGAACAAGACCATTCCGCTTGGGCAGGTCTGCTGCGACGCCGCGACCATTCCGTATGATGAGATCACCCTGCCGAACGCCTGCAAGCATGTGTATCACATTTAGTTGGGGCGCTTGCTGTCCCCTTGGAGGGAAAAGTACGAGCTTTTGCGCACTTCTTTCCCTTGCTGTCCCCTTAGAGGGAGAGCCGAGATTAGGGGCGGGGGCTTGCAACTCATCAAAAAAATAAAATTTAAGCCGTCCGAAGGTCGGACGGCTTTTTGGGGCAAGAACTTTTACGCCTGTTGAAAAGAATAAAGAGAGCGGAAAAGCCTCGCCCTCGTTTGAAACCTTACATCCCTGTCGATTCCAAACGTGCATTCACAATGAATCTCTTCACTGTGTTGCTTGCTATTTATAATGGTAAATTTTATTTTACGATTGCTTCACCAACCGAATCCAAATCAAGTGCGGAAACATAAACGGTTACCATATATTCACAGTTGCAATTTCCACCCTCACCTGTCTCCTCGCAACTACATGTATGATCTTTATCCTTTTCCACGCACTGTGTAATTGTATCTGTTGTTGCTGTCGCATTTTTTGTAACTTTTAATCCCTTAATCTCCCCGTTCTTTGTGATACATGCAGTAGCAGTCCACCCATTCTCTTTATGCGCTTCGTAGTTCGCGTCTTTCAAAATCGCAACTGCGGCAGCACTGCGCACAGCACGAATATTAGCATTCTTTGTAGCCTCTTTTGCATCGTCCAACGATCCCACAAAGATCGGTATTGCAATCGCGACGAGGACGGCGATGATCGCGACGACGATCAAGAGTTCTGCAAGGGTAAAGCCCTTTTTGTTTTTTCTGTTTAACATACATTTCTCCTTCTAAAATAGATTTTTTATATACCTGCCATCGGGACGAAAATGGCATTTATATCGGTGCATAAAAAATGGAAAATGTTCATAGATTAGTCTAATCCATGAACATTTTCCAGGAGATTTCCGCATAAAATCAGAAGGAGACTGAAATAATTTTATTTTTACCTGAAATTTTCTTGACAAACGCAGGAAAAAGTGATAGAATGAACTCAAATTTGTACATGGATTAGACTAATCCATGTACAAATTTTTGCGCTTATTACAAAAATATAAGCGGCGCGCCGAAGGAGACTTCGGCGCGCCGCCCAATTTGCTGTTTTTCCGTCCTACATCTTATAAACCTTCCACCCAGCTCTCCACTTCGCTCTGTTTCGCCGAGCCAGAAAACCGCTTCCCGTCCATCCAAGTCGCATCACTTGCAAGGGCTTGGATATCGGGAATGCTTGCGGCAATTCCACTGCTCCCCGACGTGCAGAACGGGATGATCGTCTTGCCTGAAAAATCGTAGCTTTCAAGGAACGTATCAATAATTTTGGGCGCTTTTCCCCACCAAATCGGATAGCCAAGATACACGACATCGTATTGCGACATGTTATCGACGCTGCCTTGAATCGCGGGGCGGGCGTTCGGGTCGTTCTGCTCTTCGTTCGCGCGGCTGCCCGACTGATTGTAGTTGAGATCCTGCGCCGTGTACGGCTGCTCAGGCGTGATCTCATAGAGCGTTCCGCCCGTCGCTTCCGCGATGTACTCCGCGATCTTCTCGGTATTGCCCGTACAGGAGAAGTACGCGACGAGAACATGACTTGTCTCGACCGTATCCGAACAGACGATCTTCACGTCCTTCTTGCCCATGTTCCAATAGGGCGACTTGACGACCGAATCCCACGCCTGCGTCGTGCCTTCATATACGACCTTCTCGATCGCACTGTTTTGAATGGCATACTTTTCGATCGCAGTTACAGACGTCGGGATTTCGAGCGTTTTCAGGGTCGCTTCGCGGAATGCCGCCACGCCGATCGTTTGCACCGTTTCGGGAATGACGCTATGGTTGCTCCCGCGAAGAAGGGTATGCGTTGTAAGGTCGATGAGGCAATCTCCTTCGCCCGAATAGCGGGCGTTCTCGCTTGCAACGGTGATCGAATCCAGCCCGCCGCAGTTATTGAATACGTCGTCGCCGAGCGCAGTAAGCCCCGCGGGCAAATAGATGGATTTGAGCGCACTGTTCCCCGAAAAGGCGTTGTTGCCAATGCTTTCGAGCTCGCTTTCCGTGCCGATCTCCACTTCGACGAGCGCGTCTTGGTTGTGGAATGCGTTCTTGCCGATCGTCTTCACGCTGTCGGGAATGGTCACCGAGAGAATGTCCGAAGTGCGCCTCGAATAGGCGAACGCACTGTCGGCGATGCCGACGACGGGCCGTCCCTCATGAACCTCGGGAATGACGATGTTCGCCGCTTGCCCTTCATCTCCCGTCACGATCGCACCCTCGCTGTTTGTCTCATAGGTAAGCGTCTCCGTTCCTTCCTGCGTTTCCGCCTTTTCCGTCCAATGCGCATAGAGCGTGAGATCGCTGTTGACGCGGTCGCGCTCGAAATCCCAAAGCGCGCTGCCCTCGTCCGCCGAGCGATACCATCCGTCAAAATCGAAATTCTCTCTCGTGGGCGTGACGGGCACGGGGACAGGATTTCCCTCCATCACCCGCACGCTCGCCACTTCGCTTCCGCCCTCGGAATCAAACGTCACCGTAAAATAAGTGTGTTTGTCGTCCTCATGGTCTTGCTCGCCTTGCGAAGAACCACCGCCTTGATTTCCGCCTTGTGAGCTGCCGCCTTGGCTGCCTTGGTTTCCGCCTTGCGAACTGCCGCCTTGGTTTCCCTGGCTGCCTTGGCTTCCACCCTGTGAGCCGCCGCCCTGGTTTTCTTGGTCGCCTTGATTCCCTTGCGATGAACTGCCTTGATCGCTTTGCTCGCCGCCTTGACTGCCCTGTTCGCCCTGCGAGGTGCTTTGGTTTCCGCCGCACGCCGCAAAGACGAGGCACAGCGAGAGCACGATCGCCGTTATGAGCAACATCCATTTTCTACGCATAATTTTTTCTCCTTTTTTGTATATTTTTATAAAATCGTTCGGCAATTTAGCCGTTCAAACCGTTCACCCAATTCTCCACTTCGCTCTGTTGCGCCGAGCCTGAGAACCGCTTTCCGTTCAACCAAGTCGCCCCGTTTGCGCTACCGTGCAAATTGCTCGCACTCGAACCGATCGAGCTGCTCCCCGACGTGCAGAACGGGATGATCGTCTTGCCCGAGAAGTCATAGCTTTCGAGAAACGTATAGATGATCTTGGGCGCTTGCCCCCACCAAATGGGATAGCCGAGGTAGACGACCTCGTAATTTTCCATGTTTTCGACGCTCCCGCGGATCTTCGGGCGGGCAGAATCGTCGTTTTGCTCTTTGGAAGTGCGGCTGTCCGAGTTTCCGTAGTCGAGGTCTTGGGTCGAATACGGCTGTTCGGGCGTGATCTCATAGCGCGTGCCGCCCGTGACGTCCGCAAGAAAGCCCGCGATTTTTTCGGTATTGCCCGTGCAGGAAAAGTATGCGACGAGGACGTCGGACGGGTCGACATTGCCGAGTTTTCCCCTGTCCTCGCGCTCGCCGCCGCAAGCCGACAGCGGAAACGCCAGCGCGGCGGAAAGACACCCCACCATCGCAAACAGTGAGATCTTGTGAATTTTTTTCATCTTCTTTCTCCTTTGCTTTGTTAAATTTCCATAAATTTATGCACGCTCATTTTAAGATGATATTTTTCGCGAAGGGCGGCGATCTCTTTCATCTCTGGGCTCTTGTGATGGAGATCGAGCGCTTCTTCACTCTCCCAAGCGTCGATGAGCAGGACCGATTCGGGATCGTCCATCGGCAAAAAATATTCATAGCGAAGATTGCCTTTTTCGGCGCGAATCTTATCCACAAGCCCGCTCTCTTTCATCTCTTCCGCAAACTTCCGCGCGCTGCCGTTTGTTCCCGTGTAGGTGAGATTGACCGTAAATGCCATAACGCACCTCACGGAAGTTTGTCGTATTCTGCCTCGGCGACGGGTTCGAGCCATTCGTTGGAAGCGTTTTCGCCTGGGACTTCGATCGCGAGGTGCGAAAACCAGCTGTCTTTCGCCGCGCCGTGCCAATGCTTGACCCCCGCGGGAATGTTGATGCAGTCGCCCGCCTTCATTTCGACCGCCTCTTTGCCCCATTCTTGGTAGTATCCGCGCCCTGCGACGCAAATCAAGATCTGTCCGCCGCCCTTGCTCGCATGGTGGATGTGCCAATTGTTGCGGCAAGCGGGCTCGAAGGTGACGTTGAAGATGCCGACCTGCTCTTTGGAAACGGGTGCGAGGAAGCTCCGTCCGCTGAAATACTGTTTGAAGCCGTCGTTGGGCGCGCCGATTGGGAAGATCATCGAATTTTCGTGCGCCGCCATCGCCGATTCCGCCGTTTCTTCCGCCCAGACGTCCTTTGCCATGTTGAACACCGCCCATGCCTTGGGCCAGCCCGCATAAAAGGCGACGTGCGTGACGATCGCCGCGATTTCCTTTCTCGTCACGCCCGCCTTTTTGGCATTTTCCAAATGATATTTGAGGGACGAGTCGGTGATACCCGACGACATGAGCGCGACGACGGTGATGATACAGCGCGTCTTGTGATCGAGGTCGGGGTTATTCCAATTTTCGCCGAAGAGCACATCGTCGTTGAAGTGGGCGAAGTCGGGGGCGAAGCTGCCGAGGGCTTTTCTTCCTGCATCCTGTGTGATTTTTTTCATTTTTGATTCCTCCGATTTATAATTTTTGATTGAGATAAGATTTGCATTTGCCGAGGGTATCTCCCGTTTTGAGGAAGGTATAACCTGGCATTTCGAAGAGAACGGGTTTGAATTTGGAGTAGTCGGGGCGTTCGCCGTCCTCGGAGAGGATGGACTCGTCGGCGAATGTGCCGATGACGCGCACGACGAAATTTTCGAACGAGCCGACAAGATAGACGTCGGAGACGGCGCATTCCATGGAGAGTTTGGAGTCATTGATCAAGGGCGCGCCGATCCCGCCGATCTTGTAGTCGAAGAGACCCGATTTATCGGCATTGCGTCCCGAGACGCTTCCCGCAAGGGCGGCTTTTTCGAGCCAGCTTTCGTCGACCACATTGACGGAAAGGGTTTTATTTTCCTTGATACCGCGGTTGATGTAGTGGGATTGATTCAAGCTGATCAATGCCATCTCGTGCGAGACGATGCCGAGATGAGCGGCGAGGGTGAAGTCGGGTTTTCCGTCGACCATAGCCCCGACGACGACCACGGGCATGGGATAAAATGCGAACTTGTTACCGATGATTTTTTTCATGATCCTTTTTCTCCTTGATAGATTTTTTATTTTGGCATTTGAGCTCTCTCGCTGTCTCCTTGAAGAGGAACGTAGCACTCCCTCGTTCTTCCCTGAAAAAGTGGATTGCGCTTTTTCCTTCCTTGCTTTCCCCTATGAGGGGTGGAGCATTGCACTTCGCCAATGGTTGATAACCATTGGCGCAATGCGACAGGAGTGAGCGCATCTCAGGCGCGAACGGTGACCGAACACGGGGTTCTACCCGTGTGAGACAGTTCCCGAGCAAAGCGAGGGGGAAAGGAGTGTCATTTTTTCTCGATAAAATTGATGATAGATATATATAGATATATAATGAGAATACTTCACTCAATTTGCCGCTTGCGGCTTAATGCAGGAAAGGTATTGTGCTTTTATGAACATGAAATTTTTATGCGAGATTATCGTTTATTCTCACTCTTCTTTTTATGCTAAAAATCGGGAAGCCAGCCTATCATCGACCCGTCGTTACTTGCAAACATGCCTGCTGCGGCGTAAGGAGAACACCGCAACCCCTACTTCGTCCTTTGGACTCGTGCCGCCCAAGGAATCGTGACATTAGAAAGGCGGGGCGCACAGCCAGTGCTCATGTACTCGCCTTCGGCTCGTGCGCCGCGCATGGATAATCAATAGAATGGCGCGTCTTCTACGCGCAGTTCGCAGCCCACTGGGCTGTCGAACAGAAGTTGCGCCGCTCCACCTGCGATTGTGTCCCGAACCCCGCAACGCTTTTTTGCGTGCTCGGTCGCATTCGCAAGTTGCGCCGCCGCAAGTCAACGTCATCGTATCCCCAACAAGGGCGGCGCATCGGCACTCCGAACTTTTCTATCTCCTTAATTCGAATCCCAACCTCTTAATGATAGTGATAGTTGGTCGAAACATTCTAAATGGTGTGCGTTAGGCGAGATTGACTTCCGCGCGCCTTTTTGAGGCGCAACAATCTTAACTTCCCCTTTTAGGAAGAGCGTGCCGCGCATGTCCCCCTCTTGGCTTCCCCTTTCAGGGGGAGCTGTCGAGCGAAGCGAGACTGAGGGGGTGTTCCTTATTATCAAGCTCGTTTGTAGGCATACCTTTTTCCTCCTCGCTATCTCCTTTGGAAAAGTGGCGCGCCCTTTTGTGCTTTCTTCTATTGCAGTCCCCAAGGGAAGATGCGAGCTTTTACCGAAGAGGGGTGGAACATCTCTCTCCCCTTGGCTCCCCCTGAGAGGGGTGGCGCATTGCAATTTCTGCTCAGCAGCCCAGTGGGCTGTGAGCTGCAATGCGCCAGCCGAGCTGGTGGCGAGGCGGACTTGCGGCGGGGGCTACCGCCGCAAGGCTGTCACACATTCTTGCGTGACTGAGGGGGTGTTTCCTAAAATCACGGCGCGTTGGGAAATCACAATTTTCCATAAACGCACTCAATTTGCCGCATTCTTACGGCTTACTGTCCGAAGAAGCGACCATTGAGAACAACCCTAATTGATAACCCAAGCCCGTTTCCTCGAACGAAATTTTTCAAGCGAAGAAAGATTTCGTTCGACACATTCTAAATCAACGGCGCAAGGAAAATCACACTTTTCCGCTGCGCGACTCAATTTGCGCGACCCTTCGCGCTTATGTCCTTAATTATAAATCCAAAGGCGCAAGGAAAATCACACTTTTCCGCTGCGCGACTCAATTTGCGCGCCACCGCACGCAGGCTGTTTAGCAAGGCGGACAAAGGGGAAGGCGACGAGAGTTCCATGAAATCAACAGCGTTGAATCCTCGACGAGAAATATTTCCGTAAGAAAGATTTCTCGTCGAAACATTAGGTGATTCTCTGCACTTTCTCCGTCAAATCTTGAAGCGCAAAGAGCAACTCGTCGGGGTTTGGGATCTCCGAAAAGATCTCATCCTCTCTGCGATAAAGATCGGACAGAATGTTGTCCGCATAACTCTTGCCCGACGGCGTGAGCGAAACCAAGAGCTCCCGCCGCTCTCCCTTGATCTGCGAAAGAAAAACATAGCCCTTATTTTCAAGATCTTTGATGATCGTATTCGCCGTACTCCGCGGGATCGCCCAATCATCGCAAATCTGCTTCTGACTGTGCCGTCTGCCGTCGTTGAGTGCGTATAAGATCCACAAAAGATTGGATGAACTCAACCGAAAATTTTTCCCGTATTCGTTATACGCCCCATCCAAACAATAGACCAGCTTTCCAAGCCTGTAAAAGAAAGTTCGCGCGTCCATGATCGCCTCTTAAAATCCTACTTCGTATTTTAATTATAATACGACTTCGGATTTCTGTCAAGTGTTTGAAGAAAAATTTTTTGATTTTGGTGAAATTTTTTTGGAGGAAAAAAGGAGACCCCCTTTCGCTTCGAAGAAAAAAGGGGTGTAAATCATTCTTAATTGGTGATATTTGAAGATAGAATAGATGTGCGTTGTACCCCACTCAATTTGCCTCTTGCGGCTTATTAAAAGAAAGGCTTGGTCTTTAAATAAGCATAAAAATTTCAGGTGAGCTCTTTTGTTTTATTTCGTTCTTCTTTTTTCAATTCTGAAAAAAGAAGCAAAAAAGGCTCGGGACACTTGCGATGTGTCCCGAACCCCGCAACGCATTTTTGCGAACTTTTACGCTTTCATTTTCTGCGCCGCCGCAAAGCGGTGCTTTATCATAACCTCAACAAGGGCGGCGCATCGAAAATTCCAGCCTCGCCGCCTTGTTTGGTGAGTATCGTCACCTCCACTTGCTGTCCCCTCTGAGGGGAAAGTCACCGAGCATAGCGAGGTGCAAAGGGGTGTTTCCCAAACGAGTCTTGCACATAAGGAGACACCCCCTCAGCCGCTTCGCGCCAGCCTTGCGGCGGTAGCCCCCGCCGCAAGGCCGCCTCGCCACCAGCTCGGCTGTACTCGCCTTCGGCTCGTGCGCCTCGCATGGATAATCAATAGAATGGCGCGTCTTCGCATTGCAGCTCACAGCCCACTGGGCTGTTGAGCAGAATTTGCAATGCTCCACCCCTATTTCAGAGGGGGAGCCAATGGGGGCGGAAACCATCAAAAGCCCGTAATTCGCGCTACTTAAAAATCCAACCTGTAGAGTTATGATACGACAAAAAAGCGTTTTACTCAATTTGCCGCTTGCGGCTTATTGCAAGAGAGTCGGATTTTCAATGCGCATGAAAGATACATGCGAGCTCTTTTTGTTTTATATAGTTCTTCTTTTTTCAATGCTGAAAAAAGAAGCAAAAAAGGCTCGGGACACTTGCGATGTGTGCCCCGAACCCCGCAGCGCCTTTTTGCGTGCTTCTGCGCCTTCACTTCCTGCGCCGCCGCAATGCGAAAGTCAATCGTAACCCAACGAGGGCGGCGCATCGGATATCCAAACTCACTGCCTTGCAAAACTTTACTTTATTATAAATTTGGACGGATTCATGCTTTTTCGTCGAGCAAATAATCGACGGGAACATTGAAAAATTTTGCGATTTTTAATAGATGATCGAGATCGGGCTCGCGGCTTCCGCTCTCCCAAAAGCTCACAGTTTGATTGCACACGCCGAACATCTCCCCCAGCGCGCGCTGCGAAAGCCCCCGTTCCATCCGAAGCTCCTTTAACCTTTTCCCGAAAATGTTTCCTTCCACAAAATTATTTTATTACATGTTGTAGGAAAACACTTGACATCCTACGTTTTGTAGGATATAATAATGATAAAAATCAAAGGAGATCTACGGATGAAACATTCAAAATTAAAACTTTATGTCTGC
>CANRLK010000017.1 GCA_947631465.1 uncultured Clostridia bacterium | reverse complement strand
ATTATTCTTGCCCGCAACCGCCGCTTGCCCGTCTTTTTCACTTGACTTCCCCCAAAAAAAAGTGTAAAATATTTCCGTATCATTTTAAGGAAGGAAGTATTTCAATTTTATGGACATGAAAGAGGTCGAACGAAAGTGGCAAGCCCGCTGGGAAAAAGCCAAATTCAACTATTTCGACGAAAAAAGCACAAAACCCAAGAAATACATTCTCGAAATGTTCTCCTACCCTTCGGGCGCAAAGCTGCATGTCGGGCATTGGTACAACTACGGACCTGCCGACTCCTACGCGCGCTTCAAGCGGATGCAGGGCTATAACGTCTTTCAGCCGATGGGCTTCGACGCCTTCGGCTTGCCCGCGGAGAACTATGCCATCAAGACGGGCGTCCACCCCAAGGACTCGACCGAAAAAAACATCGAGACGATGGAAAAACAGCTCCGCGCCATCGGCGCAATGTTCGACTGGTCGGCGGAGGTCAAGACCTGCTCCGAGGACTATTACAAGTGGACGCAATGGATGTTCTTGCAGCTCTACAAAAAAGGTCTCGCCTACCGCAAGGAAGCGCCCGTGAATTGGTGTCCTTCCTGCAATACCGTGCTCGCGAACGAGCAGGTCCAGGAGGGCGCATGCGAACGCTGCGGGACGACGGTCGTCAGAAAAAACCTCACGCAGTGGTTCTTTAAGATCACGGATTACGCCGAAGAACTGTTGAGCGGACTCGACGGGCTCGATTGGCCCGAAAAGACCAAGACCATGCAGCGGAATTGGATCGGCAAGTCCACGGGCTGCGAGATCGAGTTCGACTGCGAGTCGGGCGACAAGATTCGCGTCTACACGACCCGCTGCGACACCGTTTTCGGCGTGACGTATGTCGTCTTAGCGCCCGAACATCCCCTTGCGCGTAAGATCACGACCGAAGAACAGCGCGAAGCGGTCGAAGAATACATCGCGATGACGGCAAAGGCGAACGAGATCGACCGCCTTTCAACGACCCGCGAAAAGACGGGCGTCTTTACGGGAGCATACTGCATCAACCCGCTCAGCGGCAAGCGCATCCCCATCTATCTTGCGGACTATGTGCTCTACTCCTATGGCACGGGTGCAGTCATGGCAGTGCCCGCGCACGACGAGCGCGACTTCGCCTTCGCGACCAAATACCACCTTCCCATCGTTCAAGTCATTGAGAACAAAAACGGTCCTACCGAGCTTCCCTTTACCGAGGACGGCATCATGATCGGCTCGCTGGATTTTGACGGGCTGTACGGCGAAGAGGCGCGCGACGAGGTCGCAAACCGCATTGCAAAGCTCGGGAAGGGCGGGAAAAAGGTCAATTACCGTCTGAGGGATTGGCTTATCTCGCGCCAGCGCTATTGGGGCGCGCCCATTCCGATCATTCACTGTCCCGTCTGCGGCGCAGTGCCCGTGCCCGAAAAGGACCTGCCCGTCAAGCTCCCCTATAAAGTGGAATTTCGTCCCGACGGCAAGTCTCCGCTTGCGAAATGCGACGAATTTATGCACACGACCTGCCCCGTCTGCGGCGGCGAGGCATTGCGCGATCCCGACACGCTCGACACCTTTGTCTGTTCGAGCTGGTACTATCTCCGCTATGCGGACGCGCAAAACAGCAAAGAGCCCTTCGATCGGGAAAGCGTAGACCGTCTGCTGCCCGTCGATACCTACGTCGGCGGCGCGGAACACGCCTGCATGCACCTCTTGTATGCGCGCTTCTTCACGAAGGCATTGCGCGACATGGGCTATCTCGGCTTTGACGAGCCCTTCAAGCGGCTCGTCCATCAAGGCGTGATCATGGGTCCCGACGGAAACCGCATGTCCAAGTCGCACGGGAACATCGTCTCTCCCGACGAATATGTCGAGGAATACGGCTCGGACGCGTTCAGACTGTATTTGATGTTCGGATTCTCGTACACCGAGGGCGGACCTTGGAACGACGACGGCATCAAGGCGATCTCACGGTTTTTGGAGAAGGTCGAGCGGCTGGTGCTCAAAATCTATGCCTACCCCGACAAAAACGCCCCCTACGGCGCGGAAGAGAAGGAACTCGACTATGCGCGGAACTATGCGATCCAGCGGGTCACGCGGGACATGGAAGCGTTCTCCTTCAACACTGCCGTTGCAAGGCTGATGGAATTTGTCAACGCGCTCACGAAATATGACGCACTGCCCGTAAAAAATGCCACGCTGTTCAAGGCGGCGGCAAAAGATCTATTGCTCCTGCTCGCGCCCTGCGCCCCCCACTTTGCCGAGGAGCTCTTCGAGCAGATCGGCGGCAAGGGCTTTATCTTCGAGCAGGAATATCCCAAGGAAGATCCCGACAAGCTCGTGCGGGACGAAGTGGAATATGCCGTGCAGATCAACAGCAAGATCGTCTCCAAGGCAATGATCCCCAGCGGGCTCACGCAGAAAGAGATCGAAGAGCGCGTGCTGCTCCTTCCCGAAGTAAAGGAAAAACTTGCGGGACGGTCGGTCAAGAAGTGCATCGTCGTGACGGGACGGCTCGTCAACTTGATCGCGGGATAACGGCATGAGAATTTTATTTGTGCTCTCGGACGAAACGCCGTCGGGCTATGTGAAAAAATTTGCCGAGACCGCGCAAAAGCGGATCGGCAGGGAAGCGGAAGTTCTTTATTACAACGGCGCGCCGATCCGAACGCTCGGCGAGCTCGACGGGCTATGGATCTTCACGCATGAAGAGCGCGGCGGCTGTCCCGAGAGCATTTCGGACTTTCTCGAAAATAATTTTTCGGCGATCCAAGACATTCCGAGCGTTGCGACGGGGGTCGGCGGAAAAGAGGGCGCGATGAACGCCGTCACCGAGATCTACGATTTTTTCGAAACGCATGAGGGACGAATGTTGCAGGGCAGCGAACCGCTCTGTATCCCCCTTCGCTCCACCCGCTTCGACTTGGACCATGACGAGAAGATGGAGCTCGTGTTCCTCGTCGACAGTTTTCTCAAATACTGCGGCATGGACGAGAGCGATTCAAGGAAGATCGGATTTGAGACGGTCATCAACGACTACTATAAGCTGCTCAAATACTTTACGGACAAAAAGCCCGACTTTTTGGGACTGACCGAGGCAAGGATAAACGCCGACGGCGAGACGTTCGACCTTGAAAATTTGCCTGACGACGCGCCTGCGGCTGTCAGGGACATGAAGAGCGAGATCGAGGATCTTAGCGAAACTTATGAAATAGACGAAGATGAGATCCTGCCCGCTTTGAAAGAGAAAGTTCTTAGAGAATGGCAGTAAAATATGTTTCGAACAAATCCTTTTGCATGCGCAAAAGGATTTGTTCGAGGATTCAGCTTTGTTGATTTCATGGAACGTTATCGCCCGCCACTATTTCTGCCTTGCTAAACAGCCTGCGTGCGGTGGCGCGCATATTGAGTCGCGCACGGCGGAAGTCAATTCCGCCTAACGCACATAATTTTTATGTTTCGAACGAAATCCTTTTGCATTCGCAAAAGGATTTCGTTCGAGGAAACGGACTTGGGTCATCAATCGAGAAGCTGTCCATATTCGCTTCTTCGGACAATAAGCCGTAGGAATGCGGCAAATTGAGTGCGCTACCGCAGAATGGCGATTCTGCTTCGCGCCGTTGATTTAGAATAAAGGGCAAATCCTTATTATGGCCGCCCCTTCCAGGGGGAGCTGTCACGCATGGCGTGACTGAGGGGGTGTTGCTCGGTTGGCGGCTTGCTTGTTGCACACCCCTTTCGGCGCAAAGGGCGCGCCACTTTCCCCTCAAGGGGACAGCGAGTAAAGGCGACGCATGCTCTATCCCCTTGGCGCCCCTTACGAGGGGGAGCTGACGCGACGCAACGCGGAGCGGCTGAGGGGGTGTCCCCACAATATAGAAACAGACCCTGCGTTCATCCGCAGGGCTTTTTTCTGTGAAAATTAAGGTACTATGTCTGACATAATACTATGCAAAAGTCGTTTTTTCGAGATTTCGACTTCAATTTTCCTCACTCCCACCTTATTTTAAGCCCGTAACCGTTACTGTTTTCAGAAACGAGCCGTGGGGCGTTTACACCCTCCTTGTTTTAGCTTGTTACCGTCACTCTTTTTAGAAGCAAGCAAGACAAGGCGAAGGCGGATTCCCCCCACCTTATATAACGCTCGTAACCGTTACTCTTTTCAGAAACGAGCAGATCGAGGAGCGCGCGGAAAACTTGAAGGCGCGTACGTTCTTAGGTACGTAACTGAAAGTTGCCGCAAGCGCAACGATGTATTGCGAAGTTTATGGAAAGAGCCCCCCATATATACACCCAACTATATGTTGGGCGTATTGGGACGCCACCGAAACCCCCGTTACCCGCTCGATCGTGCCAAAGAAAGCGTTCGAGTTCACCTCGCAGACCAAGTACCCCTCTTTCCCGAACAGAAGATCCACGCCGCAAAAATCAAGATCGAGCCGCCGCGCGATCGCCTCGGAAAGCGCACGCGCCCGCTCGTCCAGCGGATACACCTCCCCTCTCCCGCCAAGCTCCGCGTTGGAACGGAAGTCGTTCTCCGAAACCCGACGCATGCAGGCAATCGCCTTGCCCCCCACCACGATCACCCTCAGATCTTTTCCCGCGCTCTCCGAAACAAACCTTTGGTATAAGTGAGGCTTATATTTCAGCTTCTCTGCCAGCTCAAAAAGTTCCTCCCGATTTTGCGCGAGATAGACCTGTTTCCCGAGCGAACCGAAGCACTCCTTCACGACCATGGGAAATTTCAGCTTCTCTTCGGCATAGCGAAGAAGCGCGCTTTGATCGCCGTTTGGATTATAGCAGAGCAGGGACGAAACCGTCTCGGGCATCGGAAATCCGTCGAGCGCGAGGCAAGTCAGCATCTTGTCGTCGCAGATCTCGATCGCCTTTGCGCGGTTGAACAGCCGAAACTTTCGTTCGAGCCTTGCGGCGGCGTATTTATCCTTGTCGAGATAAACGCAAAAATCCCCTGCGGCGTCAAACACCGCAGGAGAATTGCGCACGATCTCCGCCTTTACCCCGCGCGCTTCAAGTTCCATAGACAGGCGCTTGGATTGGTTGAGCTCATGCTCGCTTTCGGTATAGGCATTGACAACAATGATCCCGTTTTTCATCAAGAGATAACGCGAAGAAGCAGATCGTTCTCCGCCACGCCCCCTTCCGCGAGCTTTCCGATGGCGGCGTGAAGGGTCGATTCCTTGGTCTCCTCGGTGACGAGGAGCAAGGCCTTTCCGTCGCCGTCTAAGCGATGGAGCTTCTTGATCGAAATGCCCTTGCGCGCAAAGAGCGCGGTCGTCTTGCTCAGCCCGTCGGACGCATCCGCAAGACGCAGGCGAAGGAAGAATCCGCTCTGAAAGTCGGTGACGATCTTGACCTTATCCGCGATCGCCTTTCTGCCCGAAGAGATCTCGTCGATGTGCTTCGCGGCATAGATCACGTCGCTGACCATCGCGCTGCCCGTCGGAAGCGCGCCCGCGCCCGAGCCGTAGAGCATCGTCTCGCCGACACTGTCCCCCCTCAAAAAGATCGCGTTGAAGCACCCGCCCACGCTCGCAAGCGGATGTTCCTTGGGCACGAACGCGGGATGCACCCGAAGTTCCACCCCCTGCCCCGACTGTCTGCCGACCGCGACGAGCTTCAACACATACCCGAGCTTGCCCGCGCAGGAGATCTCGTCCTTGGTGATCTTCGAAAGTCCTTCGCGGTAGATCTTATCGACGGGAATTTTGGTATGGAAGGCAAGAGACGAAAGAATGGAGAGTTTATAGACGGCGTCATAGCCTTCGACATCCGCCTCGGGGTCGGACTCGGCATAGCCGAGCCTGCGCGCATTTTCAAGCGCCTCTTCATAACTTGCGCCCTCTTCGGTCATTTTCGTAAGAATGTAGTTGGTCGTGCCGTTGACGATCCCGACCATGGACGTGATGATATTCGCCTGTAAGCCGCTCAAAAGAGTTCTGACGATCGGCACGCCGCCCATGCAGCTCGCTTCGAGTTGAAGCCCCGCATTGTGCTGCCGCGCCGCCCGTTCGAGCTCTTCCGAGTGCTTTGCATAGAGCAGTTTATTGGACGTGACAACGGTCTTTCCCGCATACAACGCCGCAAGCACATAGTCCCGCGCCGCACCGTCGCCGCCGATACACTCGACGATGATCGTAACATCGGGATTGCAGACGACTTCCGCAATGTTGGATGCGACGATCGAAGGGTCTACGCCGAGCGCGTCGAGCTTTGCCTTGTCGGGCTCTAAGACGCTCTCGACGGTAAGGTCGAGCCCCTGCGTCTTTTGATAGAACTCCCGATGGCTCTTCAAAATGCGGTACGTTCCCCCGCCGACGACCCCCAAGCCCAAGATCGCAACGCCGACTTTTCTCATTTTACGCCCTCCGTGTTCAAATCGTATAGATATTTCAAGCCGTATAAGGTCAGTGTCTTATCGACATAGGTGATGCTCTTGCTCTCGCGCGCCATGACCTCGGAAAAGCCGCCCGTCGCGATCGTCACGAGCTCGTCGGTTTTGAGCTCCGCCTTGATCTTTTTGACGATGTACTCGACGAGCCCCGCAAACCCGAACACGATGCCCGCCTGCATGTTGGTGACCGTGCTCGTCGCAATGACGCTCTTCGGGACTTCGATCTCGACGCGCGGAAGTTTCGCCGTGCCGTCGACAAGGCTGTCGAGCGAGCCCTTGATCCCCGGTGCGATCACGCCGCCGATGAACTCACCCGCTTCGCTCAGAATGTTAAAGGTCGTAGCCGTGCCGAAGTCGATGACGACCATGGGCTTGCCCGAGCCGTACTTGTGGAGCGCGGCGACGTTGTTGACGATGCGGTCCGCGCCGACTTCTCTGGCGTTGTCCGCCCGCATTTTGAGCCCCGTTTTGAGCCCTGGGGCGATTTGAAGGGGCTTTACGCCGAGATAATAGTCGAGCATGCGCTCCATGGTGAAGTCGAGCGAGGGCACGACCGAGGAAATGATGCCGCCCTCAAAGCTCTTTGCGTCGAGCCCCCGCGCCGCGAGCATGGACACCAGCTGCGTGCCGTATTCGTCGGACGTGCGTTTAAGATCCGTGGAGACGCGAAAGGAATTGATAAGCGCCTCGCCTTCAAATACGCCGTATTTGATGTTCGTGTTGCCTACGTCGATACAAATGATCATATTTCTTGATTTCCTTCTTCGGAAAGTGGTTCTCTTTGTTCTTCTTTCAATTCCTGGGACTCCCCTGTCGTTTCGTGCGGCTTGTGCTTTTTCGTCGAGATCTGCTTTTCAACGACGAGCACGACCCGATGAATGGCGGGCGCAAGCACGAGGTTGATCGCAAACTCGATGAGGAAGTTCCACCCCGCAAGCCCGATAAAGATGTAATAGGCGACGGGGACGGTCTCGGTCATCGCGCCCGCATCGACAAGGGATTGAATCCAGCCCGCAAGCGTGCCGCTGATCATGAGACAGCCCAAGACAAAAATGCCCGTATTGACGATGGGTGCGGAGAGCGAAGCGACGACTGCCGCCAAAAAGGTGCTCTTCCGCTTTAAGAGCTTATACAAGAGCGCGGGGACAACGCCTGCCGCAGTGCCCTTGACAAGACAGATCAAGACCGTCATCACGGGGGAATTGTTGAAGAGGAATGCAGTGAAGGGTTCTGCGCCCGCAACGCCGTACATAAGCGTGACGAAGCCGAACGCAAAGCCGAGGAATGCGCCCGCGCCCCAGCCGAGCAAAATGCCGCCGAGCACGATGGGCACGAGTACGAAACTTAACGATAGTCCCGCGATCTGAATGAGTCCGCCCCAGATCTGCAATACCAATACGAGCGAAAGGAGCACTGCAAGATAGGCGACGTTTCTTGCCGAAAACACGCGGTTTGCGGCAAAATATTCCTTCACTCTGGAAGGAAACGAGGGTTTGGTTGTTTCTGCTTTCATAAAAGCCTCCATCGGATTTCCGTCAATGGAATATCCGTGACAAAAAAAGATTTTTGACGCGCCCCAAGCGGGATAAAACCGTCTCCGTGTTCTTCCGCCGAACGGCACATCTCCTGTATTATAGCAAAAAAGCACGACGTTGGCAAGGGAATGAACCGAGTTTTGCGGAACAATTTTTGCTTCCAAGGTCATACGATAAGGTAGAAGCGGCTATGAAAACAAAACTACATACCTTCTCACAGCCGCATTCAAGGAGGAAAAACTATGAATGGCAATATTCTTTGGATTCTCATCATCCTGCTCATTCTCGGATCAGGCGGAAACGTTTTCAGTTCGAGCGTATTCTCCGGCTGCGGGCTTCCGTTCCTGGTAGCGCTGTTGTACTGCACGTATAAGAACGGGACGCTCGGCAACATCTTGGGCGGGAACGGCTGCGGCTGCAACAACAACTGACATTCAGGCCGCAAACAATCGGTCTGCCCGCTTTTGACTCAAAACGCCGCCCGCGAACTCGCGGGCGGCGTGATTTTTTATGTTGATTTATGTTGTTACACCCCTTCCGTCACTCGCAAAACTCGTGCCACCCACCCCTCAAGGGGTGGGCAAGAAAATAAGGCGCGAAGCGCACCTTGTGACTGCCCGTCACCGTTACTCTTTTCAGAAGCAAGCAAGACAAGGAGAGCGCGGATTTCCCGAAGGGAGTTTACTAAAATCGTAAATGACCGAGGGAAAACGCAAGCTCGACGCAGTATTGCGCCGCTTATGGAAAGAGCGCCCGTCTAAAAAGCAACCCAGCTATAGTTTTGGCGTCGCGGATCTCGCCATTTCTAATCATCTCATACGCCTCTTCGAGCGGCACATATGAGACGCTCAAAAATTCGTCCTCGTCAAGATGCTGCTCCCCCTCCTCGGTCTCCGTCGCCTCGTAAATATAGATCTTCTCGTCGGAATACCCGGGCGAAGGATACAGGGTCAAGAGCGGGCGAAGCGTTTTTGCAATGACGCCAGTCTCCTCTTCCAGCTCGCGCTTTGCGGCAAGAAGCGGATCTTCGCCGCGGTTGAGCTTGCCCGCGGGCAGCTCCAAAAGCTCTTCCTGATAGGGATAGCGGAACTGCCTGACGAGCGCAACTTTGCCGTCCTTTACATACAGGACGCACGCGCCGCCCGCATGGCGGACTACTTCGCGAACGCCCGCCTTGCCGCCCGGGAGCAAAACGTCGTCCCGTTCAAGCGTTAAAATCTTTCCCTCGTACACGGTCTTTGTTTGACAGGTCTTTTCGGTGAACTCCAAAATGTTCTCCTTTTTTCAAAGCTCTTGGGCGAGCATGAACATCTCGCTGCTGCTTTTCGAGGTCGTGCGCGTCGTGCGGAGGAAATAGTAGTATCCGCAAAGGAGCGCTTTGAGCTCTGGGATGTCTCTGCGGTCGATCGCGACCTTCATCTCCGCGAGCATCACGCCGCCGCCGCGGAAATCCTCTTCGCTGAGCCGAAGGCTGGGCAAATTCGCGCGTTCCTCGGCGAGTTTTCCCGAGATCGCCTCCAAAATGCCGTCCTCTTTCTTGCGCTGCATGGACGGGCTTCCCCATTTGCCCGCGTCGGGAAAGCAGGTGCGCACGACGTCCCTGAACGGACGGATGACCTGCTGCACAAAGAGCGCATAGCTCGCGGTGAGACTGCCGTCGATATAGAAATAGCGGAGCAGAAGATCGGAAAAGCGCACTTCTTTGAGATCGATCTCCATCAAAAGGCAGAACACGAAGGCGAGCAGTTCGCTCTCGTCGGCGGGGAGGTACGCCGCGCCGCGGGCGGTATGCGTTTCTTCGGGCTCTTTGAGATAGGCGCGCTTTGCCGCATTGTAGTCGAACCCGCGCATGAGCTGCGTAAACAGCGCCAAGAGTTCGTCGCACTCCGAGATCGAACGCATGAGCGCCTCGATCTTCTTTTCGGCGAAGAAATGTTTGCTCTCCAAAAGATCGTCGCAGGCGGCGAAAAACCGCTGCATCGAAGAAGTATCTGCTTCCATGTTATCTCCTAATCTTCGGTGGTTTTTTCAGTATCTTGCGTCCTTTCAAGACTTTTTTCCAAGTTTATCTCTATTATAGCACAAAACATGAAAGAAAACAAAAGAATTTCACAGAAAAAATCTTGATTTTTCTTATGATATTCGATATAATAAAGGAAATATGCTCCGATGAGCCGATCACAAAGGAAAATCATGCAAATCAAGGGCGAAACCTCCACCAATAAGTTAATCATTCTCTTCGTGTTCGACAAAATGGAGTGTCCGCTGTCGGAGCGAACGGTCATCGACATCTGCACGTCCTCAAACGAGTGGATCAACTACATGGATTGCAGAACGCTCATTCCGACCCTCGTCAACAACGAGTTCATCTGCGAGATCCCGAGCGGCGACGAACCCCTCTACACGATCACGCCCGAAGGACGGGAGACGCTCGCAAACTTCTATATCAATATCCCGAGAAGCCTGAGAGAAGAGATCTCCCGCTTCGTCAAGACCAACGCCGCCAAATATCGCAACAAACAGCAGTGCAAGGCGGACTACTATCAAAACAAGGACGGCTCGTATACGGTCTTTTTGAAGATCCTCGCCCCCGTCCAGCCGATGCTCGAACTCAAATTCGTCGTCCCCGACAAAAAGACCGCGAGCACCATCTACAAACAATGGGAATCCAAAGCAAAAGAGCTTTTTTCCGCCGTCTACGATACGCTCGTAGACTAAACGAGGTACATTCATGATCACTTATTCCACAAAAGGCACTTGCTCCAAGGAGATCGTTTTCGATCTCGACAGCGAAAAGCGCATCCACAACTTGAAATTCATCGGCGGTTGCAGCGGCAACTTGCAGGGGATCGGTCGGCTCGTCGAGGGTCGGCTCGCTTCCGAGGTCATTCCCCTTCTCAAAGGCATCCGCTGCAAACAGAACACTTCCTGCCCCGACCAGCTCGCAAAAGCGCTCGAAGAACAGCTCAAAAACGAGGACTGACCTTCTTTTTTGCAAAGAATTTTAATAAAAATGCAGCCGCATGGTTTGGCTGCATTCTTTTGCGCTCATTTTCGCGCGAAATATTTGCGTGGTTTTTTGAATTTTAGCTTCCCCTCTCCCCCTTTTTCCGTTCGGGGAGATTTTTTCGTGCAGTCGATTTTGCTCATTCGCCGCCGATGCCGCGATAGAGCAGGGCGAGCCCGCCTTCGCTCGTTTCGCGGTAGCGCGCGTTGAGGTCCTTGCCCGTGTTGTACATGGCGTTGACGACAAGGTCGAAGGAGAGCTTTCTCGTGCCCGTGAGGACGTAGGCAAGCTCTGTGGAGACGATCGCACGGAGACTTGCGACGGCGTTGCGCTCGATACAGGGGATCTGCACATATCCGCAGACGGGGTCGCAGGTCAAGCCGAGCTGGTGTTCGAGCGCGATGCCCGCGGCGTACTCGGTCTTTTGAATGGAGAAATTGTTCAAGGAACAGACGGCGGCGGCAGCCATGGTGGTCGCCGTGCCGATCTCTGCCTGACAGCCCGCCTCTGCGCCGCTCACCGAGGCATTTTGCTTGATGATCGCGCCGATGATGCCCGCAACGGCGAGTGCGGAGACGATCTTCTTCTCGGAGAAGCCGTATTTTCGGCTCATGAAGAAGAGGACGGCGGGAAGTACGCCGCTTGCGCCGCAAGTCGGAGCGGTGACGACCGTCCCGCCGCACGCGTTCTCCTCGCTCGTCGCAAACGCGAAGGCGCAGAGAAGGCGATTGTCGCGGGTCTGCGGCTCTTCGTCCTCGTCGACGGTCTCAAACAAAAATTTCGCCTTGCGCCAGACGTTGAGCTTCCCTGGAAGCCTGCCTTCGGTCTTTAATCCGTGCAAGATCGTCTCTTGCATTTGCTTCCAAATGCCCGCGAGAAAGGCGTAGATGTCCTTATCCTCGAACTCGAACACGAGTTTGTCGAGGGTATAGTTGCGCTGCAAGCAGTAATCGCGGATCTCGGAGAAATTGCGGAAGGGATAGACGTCCTTGGGCTTAGCCTCGGGCTCGCCGTCCACGCGGATGCTCCCCCCGCCGATCGAGAGATACCGCTTTTTGAGAAGAACGTTCCCGTTTTCGTCGAAGCCCTCGATGTCGAGCACGTTGGGATGGGGAAGATCGGTCACTTCCTCGTTAAAGATCACTTCACAGGGCTTGGGAGAAAAAGTTTTGATGACGATCTCGTCGGTCAAGTGACCCTTTCCCGTGGCGGCGAGAGAGCCGAAGAGCACGACGCGAAAGCGCACTGCCGAAGGACAACGCTCGATAAAATCGAGCGCGGCGCGGCGCGGGCCCATGGTATGCGAGCTCGAAGGTCCTGTTCCGACCTTATAAAATTCGCGAAGAGATTCCATAAATTCCTCCTTGACCCCGTTTGCGGGGACAAATCCTGCACATACTGTCTGTATATGATCTTGCTGTATATTCTGCTCTCGGTGTACATTCTTGCCGTGAATTTTTATTCATTTCGGCTTGTCAAGACGCAGCGGGACGACTTTGAAGCGGGCGGAGAATTGGGCTGCGGCGACGGGAAATTGATCTTGGCGGCATTGCTTGGCGGCGCGGGGGCGATCTATCTCACCATGTTCGCGCTGAGGTTTCGCCTCGGCAATTTGATGCTGATGATCTCGATGCCCGTCCTTGCCGTACTGAACGTCTACCTCTTTTACCTCGGTTTTCGGTCGGTCATGCTGTTTTTATAAGTTATTTCGAACAAAATCCTTTTGCATTCGCAAAAGCTTTTGTTCGAGGAAACTGACTTTGTACATCAATTGGGGTTGTTCTCAATGGTCGCTTCTTCGGACAGTAAGCCGTAAGAATGCGGCAAATTGTGTGCGCTTATGGAAAATTGTGATTTCCCAACGCGCAGTAATTTTGGAAACACCCCCTCAGCCGCTCCGCGTTGCGTCGCGTCAGCTCCCCCTCCAAAGGGGGCGCCAAGGGGGGGGTGGGGAGCATGCATAAACTCTTGCTGTCCCCTATAAGGGGCAGCCAAGATAGGGTTTTGCCCTTTATTCTAAATCATGTGCGTTAGGCGGAATTGACTTCCGCCGTGCGCGACCCTGTCAGCGCGCCACCGCACGCAGGTTGTTAAGCAAGGCAATCATAGTGGCGGGCGATAACGTCATATGAAATCAACAAACTTAACCCCTCACGGAATTTCTTTACGAAGGAAAGAAATTCGTGAACTATTGGTTTGTTTCTTCCGAGAACTTCTTCACCGCCTCTTCCACGGCTTCGCCCTCGCCGATGCGCTGCAACATGTTCCACCACGACGTCCGCGCCTGCGCCCAGTTCGGCGTCACTTGATAAAAATCCCCGAGATATTGCGTGAACATGCTGTACTCCTTCATCAGTTCATCATTCACATATAAATCGGGCATCTCGCGCACCGACCAATACGTCGACGTGAGCACCGCGCGGGAATAGATCTCGTCGTCCGCAGTCATGAATCGGATAAACTTCTTCGCCGCTTCGAGCCGCGCTTGGTCCTTGTGATCAAAGACCCCGAATCCCCAGATCCCCCCTTGCAAGACGGGCGCATCCCCGTCCGTCGGGAAGGTCATGGGCAGAATCTCAAAATCCAAATTCGGATTGTCCACGATCTGCGAAACTTCCATAAACACGTTCCAACAAAACGCCATCGCAAGCTCGCCGTTGCAGAATTTCTCCACTTCCGTTGAGCCGACCAGCTCGGAATCGAACTTCACGCCATCCAAATCCTTCAAGAGTTGAAGGGCGCGGATGTTCTCCTCGCTGTCCACGGTGTATTTTTGGTGTGCGGCGTCGGCAAACGTGCCGCCGTAGAGGTTGTTGACGAGCGCGCGCGTGCCTTGATCGCCCCCTTGCCCGCCGCAATAGACTGCCGCGACCTCTTCCATGCCGTATGCTTTGAGCGCCTGCACCGCTTTCACAAAGTTCTCCGTCGTCCAAGTGCGGTGCTCTTCGTCGATGTACTGCCATGCGCCCGCTTCTTTGAAAAGATCGGCATTGATCGCCATGCAGTGGGTCGTCATGCAAATGGGATAGACATAATACTTCCCGTCCGTCCCGCGGCACGCTTCCTTGACGCTCGGATAGATCTCCTTCGAAATATCATCCTCGAAGAGGTCGGAGATGTCCGCCATGAGCCCCCGCGCGCCCCAATTCGCGACCAGCCGCTCAGGACCTTCGAGCACGAGATCGGGAAGCTCCCCCGTCTTGATCGCGTCCTCCACGACCTTGTCGCCCGTGTCGTAGTCGAGGGTCTTGATGCTGATTCGGATGTCGGGATTTTGATTGTGAAACGTCGAAAGCAGGGACGAGACGGTCTCCTTCGTGGACCAGCCGCCGACGGGATAGGTCCAAAGGGTCAAGCGCACCTCGTCGCCGCCGCCCCCAATGCCGTTCGGAGTCGGTTTCTCTTCCTTGGGAGCGCAGCCGCATGCAAGCAACATCGCTCCCGCACAGAGCGCGGCAACCGCCCGTTTTTTGTTTTTCATGATCTCTCCTCCTCAAAATGCCTTTATGGAATGTTTATTCTCCGAGAAACCTCGTCAGAAGTTTATACACCGCTTCGAGATCGATGGGCTTTGCCGTATGCGCGTTCATGCCGCAGTCGAGACAACGCTGCACGTCCTCGGTGAATGCGTCCGCGCTCATGGCGATGATCGGGATTGTCTTTGCGTCCGCACGCTCCATCGCGCGGATCGCCTTCGTCGCCTCGTATCCGTCCATCACGGGCATGCGGATGTCCATTAAAATGGCGTCATAGTAATACTCGGAAGAAGCGCGGAAGCGCTCCGTGCAGATCTTGCCGTCCTCGGCTTCGTCGATCGCAAGCCCGAACTCGCTCAAAAGCTCCTGCGCAATCTCGCGGTTGAGGTCGTTGTCCTCGGCGAGCAAAATGCGCTTGCCGAAGAAGCCCGCCTTTTGCTGTTTTTCCTTGAACGGCGCTTCCCCTTCGCCCGCACTGAGTGCGGCGGAAAGGTTTGAGGGGAAGATCGGCTTTTCGAGCGCGGGATACTCGCTCTCCCGCCTTGCCTGTTCCATATTTTTGGTGACGATCAAAACGCAGCCCGTCTTTTGAAGGGCGTTTTCGATCTCCTTCGCCCCCTCAAACCCCTCGCCCGCAAGCGAGCGTTCGAGAAGGACCGCCTTGAAGTCCCCTTTCGCCTTGATTTTTTCAAGCGCGGCGGGAAGCGTTTCCGCAGTCTCAACGGCGTAGCCGATCGCCCTTGCCGACGTCTCGGCGCTCTTCAAAAAGAGCGCGTCTTTGTCGACAATGAGAAGGGTCTCCCCGAGCGCCTCATGCGGCGCTTCTTCGATGATGGGGAAGTCGAGCACGACGTGAAATTCCGTGCCGACCCCGGGCTCGCTTTGGACGGTGATCGCGCCCTGCATCGCATCGACGATGTATTTGGTGATCGCCATGCCGAGTCCCGAGCCCTCCGTCTTTTGCACGCGGCGGTTATCCTCGCGCGCGAAGGCGTCGAAGATCTTTTCGAGGAACTCCTGGGTCATGCCGATGCCCGTGTCCTTGACCCGAATGTTCACGCGCACCTGATCTTTTCCGCGCGGCGAGGGCTCTTCGTAGCAGAACACGCCGATCTGCCCGCCCGCGGGCGTGAATTTGATCGCATTGCCCACGAGATTGAGCAAGATCTGGCTGAACCGAACGCTGTCGCAGAGAACGCAAGCGCTTTGCAGGTCATAGACATAGAGATCGAAGGTCTGGCGTTTTGCCTCGGTCTGCGGACGGGCGATGTTGACGAGGGAGTGCATGACCTCTTGCAGCGACATTTTGTCGGGATGAAGCTCCAACCTTCCGCTCTCGATCTTGGACATGTCGAGGATGTCGTTGATCAAATTGAGAAGATGGCGGCTCGAAAGGTCGATCTTTTTGAGACAATCGCTCACCTGCTCCTTGTTGCCGAGGTTGGACTGCGCGATCGCGGTCATGCCGACGATGCCGTTCATGGGCGTGCGGATGTCGTGGCTCATGTTGGAGAGGAACTCGCTCTTCGCCTTGTTGGCGTGTTCGGCGGCATTGCGCGCCTCTTCGATCTCCTTGACATGCTTTTGCGCAAGCCATAAATAGATGGAAAAGACAATAAGCAGCAGACACAAGACGACGATACAGCTCAAAATGGACGCCGTCCGCCAAGCTCTTCCGAGGTCGTTGACCGTTTGGTCGAGCTGTCCGTAGGGCATGCAGAGCAGAAGATACCAATCGGACGAGGGCAAGCTCGCGGCATATTGGAAACACCGTTCGCCGTCCAAGGTGAACCGTCCCGTATAATTTTGCTTGGCGCGCATCGCGCTTTTGAGTTCATTGATGTACTGTTCGCCCGTCATGTCCTCAAATTGATAGCGGGCGTTGGCGCGATCGAAGAAATTCTCCTCGGGCGCTTCGCGGTCGCCGAGGATGAACCGTCCCTCTTCGTTGATGATAAAATAATAGATGAGTTCGCTCTCCGAGCCGATCGCGAGCGAGTCGGAGATGTAGCTGAGGGAAAGTGCGGCAACGAGCGCAATGCTCTCTCCCCCGTCCTCTTTGGGATATTCTGCGGGGATGCCCATGAGCACGAGCTCCTTGCCCGTCTCGTCCACCCCCTTCGCCATGACCCGTTCGCCGCCGCGAAGGGGCTCTAATAAGCCGTCCAAATCCTCGACGGAGATCTTCCGTCCGTAGAGCATATCAAAGTTGCCCTTATCGTCCATGAGGGCGAGATGGCTGAAACTCCGCCTTCTGCCGACTTCGCTCAAAGCGACTTTGATCGCGCTCGTGCTCTGGTAGCGTTCGGGCGAGACCGAGTCGACGATCGCGCCGACCTGGGAAAGCCGTAAATCGATCGTCGTGCCGAAATTGGACGCCGCCTGTTTGCTCATATCCTGCATATAGATCGTGCCGAGGTCGCTGATGGCTTCCTTTCCTCGGCTGTTCATGCGAAAGGTCATAAAGGAGAACACCAACACGCACAGCGCGGCGATCAAGATGATACTGACGATCAAAAACAAGACGGTTTTGTTCTTCAAAGTCGTTCTCTTCACAAGGCGTCTCCTTTTCTGTAATTTTCGTATCAAAATACAAATGCAATTATACCATATTCCGTCCGAATTGTAAAATAATTTTCATGAATTTTTCAATTTCGTAAATTTTCGAAGAAATCCCGCAAAACGCGGAGCATGCCCTTGCGTTTTTTTCGCCCGTGTGCTATGATAGACAAAAGGAGAAACGAAATGAAGATCTTGCTCACGGCGTTCGACCCGTTCGGGACGGACGCGCAAAATGCCGCCGAAGAAGCGGTAAAACTCGTCCCCGAACGCATCGGCAGCGCTGTCATCGTCAAAAAGACGATCCCCACCGTGTTTTTCGAGAGCCTCGACGTGTTGCGGCAGACGATCGAAGGGGAAAAACCCGACGCGGCGCTCTGCATCGGGCAGGCGGCGGGCAGGAGCACGCTGACCGTCGAACGGGTCGCGATCAACCTCATCGACGCGGACATTCCCGACAACAAGGGCGTCTCCCCCTGCGATACGCCCATTCTCCAAGACGGGCAAAACGCCTATTTTTCCAATCTTCCGATCAAGGAAATGGTGACTTCCATCCGCGCGGCAGGCATTCCCGCGAATCTCTCCAACAGCGCGGGGACGTTCGTCTGCAACCAATTGATGTACGGACTGCTCGCGCTCATCGACCGCGAATTTCCGACCCTCAAAGGGGGCTTTTTGCACGTTCCGCTCTCCTCAAAGCAAGCCGCGGAAAAGCGCTCGACCCTGCCTTCGATGAGCCTTTCGGACATCGCCCTCGGCATCCAAGCCGCCCTCCGCGCCATTATCGATCGCGAAGAACCCCACCCCTTGGCTCCCCTTCTGAAATAGGGGTGGAGCGGCGCAATTTCTGTTCGACAGCCAGTGGGCTGCGAACTGCGCCGCAGAAGACGCGTCATTCTATTGTTTTTCCATGCGCGGCGCACGAGCCGAAGGCGAGTACAGCCGAGCTGGTGGCGAGGCGGACTTGCGGCGGAGGCGACCGTCGCAAGGCAAAGCAAAGCGAGACTGAGGGGGTGTCTCCTTATTAAAATGCGCAGTTGTTACACACCCCCTTCGGCGCAAGAAATGGAAATAGGACCTTGCATTTATCCCTCTTACAGGGAACAGGGAATTATATTTTAATGATAGTTAGGGTGCAGTCATGCCCTACCCAATTTGCCGCTCGCGGCTTAATTGCAAAATAGGTTTTGTTCTTCTAAGAGCATGAAAGATTCATATACACTCTTTTTGTTTTCTTTACTCTTCTTTTTTCAATGCTGAAAAAAGAAGCAAAAAAGGCTCGGGACACTTGCGATGTGTCCCGAACCCCGCAACGCTTTTTTTGCGTGCTTCTGCGCTTTCACTTCCTGCGCCGCCGCGAAGTGAAGCTCGTCGTAACCCGACGAGGGCGGCGCAATGAATCTCCGAACTCACCGCCTTGCTTGGGAAAGCATCGCACCCTCTTCTTGGCTGCCCCTGACAAGGGGCGTCGTTGCACACCCTTTTCCCCCTCGTTTCACTCAGGTACGTTCTCACACGGGTAGAACCCAGTGTTCGGTCACCGTTCGCGCCTCTGATGCGCTCACTCCTGTCGCATTGCGCCAGCGGTTATCAACCGTTGGCGAAGTGCAATGCTCCACCCCTCATCGGGGACAGCAAGAAAAAAGCTCAAATGCGGCGCACCGCGTTCTCACATCCCCCAACGAGACAGCATTAGACAATAAACATCATCCCCGCATATGTTTGCGGGGATGATCGCATATTGATACAAAAATTATTTCCGAAAGACGAGCACGCTGAAACTGTACGGGGGCAAGTCGATCTCGCGCTTATCGCGGGGCGCGGTCTCATAAGGAACGAGCGTCATGCGCCCGCCGAGCGAGTTGAACGCGTCCTTCTCCCCTTCGAGGCACATCACGCGGGTCATGCTCCAACCGTCGCCCTCGATCTCCGCCTTGACAGGCGTCTCCTTCAAATTGGCGATCTTCAAGAATTTGAGCCCGCCGCGGACCGTCGCCGAAGCATGGACGTTTTCGTCGTCCGTCGCCGTGAAGAGGGCTTCGCTTCCCGTGCCGTGAGACATGAGCGTCAAGATGTGCAGATCCGCGGTCGCATAGACGCTCTTTGCGTCGAACCCGATGAGCTTTCGTCTGCCCGCGTCTTCCTGTGCAAGAAGAGGCAGGCACGGATATGCGATAATCCCCTCTTTCTCCCGCTCAATCGCCTCTGCCGCCGAACTTAGTACGCTCTTCCAGAAGCGATCGCCGTTTGGTTCTTCTCCCGCGCTTTTGGGAATGACCGTGACCGAGGGATGATTTTTTTGCAGCGCGGCTTTGAGTTCTTCAAATGTTTCGCTGTCTTCTGTCTTAATGACGAGTTTTTTTACGTTGAAGGGCTCGCCCTCCCCCATTTTTTCGCGCACTCTCCCCCATTTGGTCTCCTTTTTGGCATTTGCAAAGCAAAGAAGGTCATCCGCCGTTTGAAAAAGCTCCTCTTTCGAGGCATGTTCCGCCTGTAAAACGGGCACGGGGTCTGCGTCCAGGCGCGCACAAAGGAGCAAGGGCGCGAACAGCCGTCTCGCCTGCGTGCCGCTTTGCACGGACAGCTCCAAAAAATCGGGCTTGAAGCGTTTGAGCTGCTCCATGAGGTCGCGGCGGAACAGTCCCTTGACAGCAGTTTCGGGGAGCATGGAAAATTTTGCGAAGTGAATTGTCCCCGCCGCAAGGGGCAATGCGTAGAAGTCGCAGTTTCCCGCCGTCTGCTTGTTGCGGAAACGGAAGGAAAAGGCGTGCCATTTTCCGTCGGGCTTCAAGGAAAAGCGCTTCTCCTTGACAGAGACGCCGCCTCTCGCAATGCCGACGGCGAGCTTGCCCTTGAAATCAAAGGAGCGGGCATAGAGCGAAATGAAATACTTCTCGCCCTTCTTCAAGAAGATCCCCCCGAAGGCGTTGTTCTTGACCCCTGCGCCGCCCGCGCCGCTCAGCCGAAGATAGACGGGAACATCCGCCGAGAGCGGACGGTCCGAGCCGAGCTTTAAGGTCGTCCTCTCCCCCTTGGGATAGCACGTCCAGCCCGCGATGGGCGCTTCCCCGCCCTCTTCGGGCTGCGAACTTGTTTGGGCGTCGAAGTCGGGATTTTCGAGCATTTGCGCATACAAGCCGCCTTCGAGCGCGGGGTCATCGCAGAAGAGCCTTGCGCCCGTGCTTCCCGTCAGCTTGGTCCGTTGTTCCTTGTCGATCGTGATTTTCATATTTTCTCTCTCCGACGGATGTTTCCCGTCTTATTTTTGTTCGATGGAATGGGCGATGAACGTGATGTGGTCGGCGGCGCGTTCGAGATTGCCGACCAGATTGATGAACACGTTGGAGTTTTGCGGCTGGCACTTGCCCTCGTTGAGCCGTTCGATGTGCGCCGAGATGAGGTCCTTGCGTTCGCGGTCGATCTCGTCTTCGAGCTCGTCCACTTCCCGAAGGCGGGTAAGGTCCTTGTAGAGGAAGGTCTGCAAGGACAAATCGTAGAGCTTTTTGATCATCGCATACATTTCTTTGAGCTTTTCGATAAACTCATCCGAAAAGATGAGCCCGTCCTCAACGTAATGCGCCGTGTATTTGGTGACGTTGTCGGCGAGTTCGCCGATACGCATGATGTCGTTGAGGGTATAATGCAGGGAGGAGACCGTCTTTTCCTCGTCGAGGACGAGGGACGCGGACGAGAGCTTGACGAGGTATGCGACCGCCACGCGGTTGAGTTCGCCCAGCCTTGCGTTCTTTTGCAAAATGCGCTCGTTTGCCGACTCGTCCTTTTTGAGGAAAGAGCCGAACGCCTCGTCCAAGATGTTCATGGCGAACGTGAACGCCTTGCCCGTCTCCTCATAGAAATAGCCGAGCGCGACGGACGGGCTGCGAAGAAGGCGCTCGTCGAGGTCGACGAAGATGGACTCTTTTTCTTCGGAAACCGCAGGCGTTTTGTCGCGCACGAGGTGGTCGGCGATAAAGACGAACCCCTTGACGAAGGGCAGGAACAAAAGCGTATTGATACAGTTGAAAAGGGTGTGGAAGGTCGCGATTTGAAGGGGAAGTCCGAGCCCCTCTTTGCCGAACACGGACATTTGGGACGGGAAGATCGAGGCGAGGACGGTATCGGAGAAGCCTGTCCAACAGAGGAGAATGATCATGAAGAGAATTGCGCCGAAGAAATTGAACAGGAAATGGATGACGGCGGCGCGCTTGGCGTTGGGGGAAGCCCCGAGGGACGAGATGAGCGCGGTGACGCACGTTCCGATGTTCGAGCCGATGATGATATAGAGGGTGGAATTTCCCCCGCCCCCGACGACGAGCCCCGCGGAGACCATGGTGAGGATGATCGCATTTACGGCGGTCGAGGATTGGACGAGCGCGGTGATCGTGATACCGATCAGAAGGAGGAGGAAGGGATTTTTGATCTTGGTGAGGATGGAAGAGACGGCGGCGAAGGCTTCGGAATCGCGTTCGAAGGAGAGCGCGCCCGACATGAATTTGAGACCGACGAAGATGACGCCGAGCGCAGCGACGACATTGCCGATGGACTTGACTTTTTCGCTTTTGCCGAAGAGGGTGATAAAGACGCCGACGGCGGCGAGGCAGAAGAAGAACACGGTGATCTCCGACCCGCCGAGCGCGATGACCCAGGCGTTGAGGGTCGTTCCGATATTTGCGCCCATGATGATGGCGGTCGCTTGGAACAGGCTCATGATCCCCGCGTTGACGAGACCGACGACCATGACGGTGGTGAATGCGGAGCTTTGCCCGAGCACGGTGACGACCGTGCCGATCCCGACGTTCGCAAAGCGGTTGTCGGCGGTCTTGCTGAGCATGGATCTGAGCTTTCCGTGGGCAAGAAGCATGATGTTTTCGGACAAGAGCTTCATGCCGATGAGAAACGTACCCATGCCGCCGAGGATCTGCATGATGATGGTGATGATTTGTATAGGACTCATAGAACGGATAAATCTCCTCTTCTGCGAAGCGAAAGGTCGCGTGCGATATCTTCCCGAATAGCATTATAACAAAAATATAAAATACTGTCAACATTCTAAGCGAGAAAAGTCGGAAGGCGCAAAGAAGATCTTCTTGGGATGGAAGAAGGTTGGAAGAGCGGGAAATTTTTCGAAAATGAGAAGAACGGGGAAAAAACGCTTGCGAAACGCGGAAAGATTTGTTATAATAGGAAACGCGTTTGAGAAAAGCGGCAGAAAAGAGAATAGTTTTAAGCTGAAAAGAGCGAAGTTTTGGCTGAGAAGCGCAAAATTTCGGAAAAGAGCGAGGAGTAGCGCAGTTTGGTAGCGCGCTTGGTTCGGGACCAAGAGGTCGTGGGTTCAAATCCCGTCTCCTCGACCAAAAAGCCCGATTTTGAGCAAGTTTTTGCCCAAATCGGGCTTTTTATTGCAGTTTATTGTGATATTTTGTTGACTTTTTAGGTATCATTCAGTTTTATTCGCGGTTTTGGGGCACAGATTGGGGCATAAAACTCCATTTGTCGAGCTTCTTTCCCTCATTCAAAAGAAACTCATCCGAAAGATCGGTATAAGCATTTCCGAGCGCACCCAGCGAATGTCCGACAAACTCCGACCGCGCCGCGTCCGATACCCCAAGCTCACAGCACCGAGTATAAAATGTCGTTCGCAGATCGTAAATCTTGTGTTCGGGCAAGATCAATTTGAATCGCTCGCGCAGTCGGTTTGTTCCATAGAATTTGATTTCGCTCTCTTGCAGGAACGGTTTGAGCGGCGCTATGATCGGGATTTTCTTATATTCGGTTTTTCCGCTCTTTCGCTTACTGTTCACCGCTACAATGAAATCCCCCTCGATCTTCGCTGTCTCAAACTCATTCGGACGCATTCCCGTGTAGAGCGCAATCGCAAACATTTTCTGATAGGGAGTTCCCGCCGATTTTTCGAGAAGCAGTTTTTCTTCCTCTTTTGTAAGTGCCTTTCCGTGTTGGGTCTCATGCTGTTTGTGAAAGACGAGTTCCATCGGATTATGCGTGAGAATGCTGTGCTTTATGGCGAGGTTAAAGAGCATGTTCAAGATCGAAAAAACCTCATCGGCTGTCTTGCCCTTGCCCTGTTCCTCGATGCCGTCGATAAGGGCTTGACAATCGGCAGGCATGATCTTTTCGATTGCCGTCTGCCCGAAAATCGGTTCAATGTGATTTCGGTAGCGGTTGAGGTTATTTTTGTACGTCTCTGCGGTCACTTTGCGCTTATAATAGGTTTCAAAGATGTAGTCCGCGAACTCGCCTAACTTTTTGGATGTCGGCTTTTTCACGGGTGCTTTTCTGCCCGTCTTTTCCGCTTCTTTGAGTTTGACAAGAAACTTCATCTTTGCTTCTTCGAGGTTATTCGCAGAGGCTGAGATGTTGTAGCCGTGTCTGCGATAACGCACCTCATAGTTCCAATGGGTTTTCCCGCTCTTACGCTTGCGGATATGAGCGGTACAGCCCTCCGTCCTAAATTCTTTTCTGAATGCTTTCGGCATTTGCATGATCTCCTTTTCGCCGAATATCCGAAAAGACTGCTCAATATCGCTTTTTCTCTGTTCTTCTCCCGAGGCACGATCTTTTAAGATATTTTCAGCTGTCGCCCGCAACAACTGTCGCGCAAGTGCGCTTTCTTCCTCGGGAATGTTTTTGATCGTTACAATAATGCTGTTTAATTCCTGCTCCGTCAATTCTCCTTATTTTTAATGTGTGACGGTGTGTTCCACCGCCAAGGATACCATGTTCTCTCTCCATTCACAAAAGACCTCCTTTTATGAATTTTTCTGCGAAACGCCCATGGAAAATCCTGTTCGAAGTTCTCATGGGCTTGTCCACGCAGGGATTTCATTATTTGGGCTTCTGCGCCCGTGCTTCAGCACTTCCCAACCCTCATAGATGAGTTGCTTCTTCGTAAAGCCGTTCTCTTGTTTAAGATCTTTCTCGGCGTTCCCTCAGACATAAACGATTTGATCTAAAATCGTCTCTTCGATGATGCTCTGCATTGTCTTGATTCTTTGAACGTCGGTAAGATAATCTCCCGTCCGCTTGTACTCGTCCCACTCGGACATTTGCCGATAGAGCGTGTCATACAGTTCGTCCGCTTGACGGTCTATCTCATGCAAATATTCGGGAAGATCGTTGATCTCTACAAGTTTGTCTATCCGATGATTTTGAAGATAGGCAAGGGCAAGTGAGCCGTACTTCCCGTAATGTTCGGGCTGTGAAATCTCTTGATACCGTAAAACTTCCTCAACGGGCATTTCTCGCTCAATTTTAACTTTGCGCAAAATTTCTTCGTCGCTGATCATAAAAACCTCCTGTAAAATATGAATCGTATGCATACGATACAATATTTTTTCCTGTTTGTCAAGAGGTTCGGTGAAAAAAGTTTACGGAAGAACGAGAAATTTTGGGAGAAAGGTAGCGCGATTTTTTCTTTTCCTTGCGTGGACTCAATGTTCTTTTCTCCCCGCAAGGAAAGTCGGTATCCGACTTGTCCGCCCCCTGTTCGGGGGCTTCGCAAGGTGCCTTGTGGCACCTGCCTTAACCTGCTTCCTTTTCCTTCCCTTTTTGTTGCAAAAATCACCTCCTTTTCGTGTTTTCGGGTACGCAAAAGCGAGGTCAAAAAAATGCCTCGCTTTGATGATGAAAATGCGTTCATCTCACCCAAGTTATGCCTGTCTGATATTTTTATTATACCATATAAAAATGCGCTTGTCAAGACCCAAATTGAATTTTTTATGCCGTTTTTATTTGAGACAATTCTTAATTTTGAGTGGTAATCCACAACTTTAACGTCTGTATGGCGAGCTCTCTCATTCGTGGAGATAGGGCATGAAAAATATCAAGTATTTGTTTGTCTTCAGCGGTAAGCAAACACGGCTGAACGACCCACCCCAGTTCGTCCGAACGCCCCATCAAGAAGTCGGCGGAGCAGTTGAAGAAATCCGCCATGCGCAGAATATAGGAGAGCTTCGGCTCGGCGAGCTGGTTTTCCCATTTGCAAATCGCGGTATCACTGACGCCGATCGCCTTTGCGAGCGACATGAGCGATAAGCCGCGCTCTTCCCTTAACTCTCTGATGCGTTGACCGTAACTTGACATTCTTTCTCCAATTCAAACTTTTTTCAATCATCATACCAACTTTTATTTGTCCTTTCATTGACATTTCTGAAAGTTTGTGTTAAAGTGGTATTGTCACAAACTTTAATTTGTGATATCTTCATTAAGTTTATATAAGGAGTACAGAAGATGCACATAGCGGAAGTGATAAAATATGAGGGAGACAATACTACGTTCATATGGAAGCACCCGTGCGAGGATTTCAATTCTCTCACGCAGCTGATCGTTCATGAATCGCAGGAAGCGATCTTCTTCATGAACGGGCAAGCACTCGACCTATTCGGTGCGGGACGGTATACGCTTGAAACGCAGAACATTCCCTTGATCGGGAAGGTACTTAACCGCGCGACGGACGACAAAACCCCTTTCCATTGCGAAGTCTATTTCATCAACAAGACAGAACAAATGGCGATCAAGTGGGGAACGGATTCCAGGGTGCAGTACATAGAACCTACTTATAAGTTCCCTATTTCGATCGGCGCAAGCGGAGAAATGAGTTTGCGCGCGGAAGATTCCCGCAAATTGCTCTTAAAACTTGTCGGCACGGAAAACGATTTAAGCCAACAAAAGTTGGTCGGGTTTTTCCGTGCTTTTTTAATGACGAGGATCAAGACTTACATCGCCCAGGTCGTCAAAACCAACGCAATTAATATCTTCGAAATCGACGAAAATCTCACGGTTTTTTCTGAAGCGATCAAAAAACTTCTAATCGACGATTTCGCAGATTACGGCGTTGCTCTCGAAAAATTCTTTGTCACGACGATCGTAAAACCCGACGGAGACCCGCAGTATGAAAAGTTCAAAGAATTGCATTTCCGTCAATATGCCGATATTGTCGAGGCAAAATTGCGCCAACAGACCGATTTGATCTATGCGCAGACGGAAGCACAGAAACTTATCATTGATTCACAGGCACAGGCGACGAAGCGCGCACAAGAGGGCTACACTTATCAGCAAGAACGCGGGTTCGACGTTGCGGAAAAGGTCGCGGAGAACGAGGCGGTCGGGCAATTCACCAATATGGGCGTGGGGCTCGGTACGATGGCGGGAGTCGGCGGCGCGGTCGCGGGGATGGTCGGCGGAACGATGAAGGAAGCAGTGAATGAAACGGCGACACCGCGCATTCAGAAATGCACAAATTGCGGCGCGTTGTTGGCGGCGGGCGCGAAATTTTGTCCAGAATGCGGGACAAAAGTTATTGCGGTCTGCCCGAAGTGCGGAACGACTGTAAACGGCGCAAAATTTTGCCCAGAATGCGGAGAAAAATTGTGAAAGGTGAAACAATGAAAAAGAAATTTGTGCCTTATCTCATTTGTTGGATGATTTTCCTTGCGATCTTTCATGTCATCGTATTTGTTACGCCGAGCGAGATCGCAGGCGTGAACAAATTCGGCGGCGGGTTTTGGATCGGCTACGGGTTTACCCTTGCGGCGTTTTTTGGGCAACTCTTTTGCGCATGGCTTGCCTTCAAGGAAAGCGAGAAGCGAAAACGATTCTATAACCTGCCGCTCGTATTCATTAGTTATATTACGCTGATCTTGACAGCGGTCGTCGGGATCGTGTTTATGACAGTGCCGCAGATCCCCGCCTGGATTGCGGCAATCGTTTGCAGTATAATCATGGCGTTTGGCGCAGTCTCGGTGATAAAGGCAAAAGCCGCCGCGGAAACGGTTTCTGCGATCGACGAGAAAGTAAAAGTGCAGACCTCTTTTATAAGAGAACTGACTACGCGAGCTGAGAGTGTCATGACTGCGGCGCAGACTCCCGAGCTCAAAGCCGAGGCAAAGAAGGTATATGAAGCGATCCGTTACAGCGACCCGATGTCGGGCGAAGAGCTCGCCGCTGTGGAGAGCGAGATAGCCGAAAAGTTCGACGAATTTGAGAAACGTGCCAATCCAGCTTCGGCAAGCGAAGTTATAGCGCTTGTTAATAAGAGGGCGGCTTTATGCAAGCTATTAAAGAAATAAAAGGAGCAAGAAAAATATGGAATATGATATTTTTGTTTCTCATTGCCATAAGGACAAGTTAAAGTATGTTGATGATCTTGTAGAAGAACTGAAAAAGTTAGACATCAAAGTATTTTATGATACAGATGAAATAACTTGGGGCGATGATATAAGAGAAAAAATTGATAACGGACTAAAAAATTCCAAACTTGCAATTGTAGTAATCTCTCGCAAGTACTTTGGAAGAGACTGGACAGAATATGAGATCAGGCAACTATTTAAAAGACAATTTTCCGAAGGGAGAAAATTGATTTTACCGATTTTGTATCAAATAAATAAATCGGACCTAGTAGAAAAACATTATCCTTTTCTTAAGGAGATTAGTTTCAAATATGCAAAAAGTCAAAGCACACAAAAGCTTGCGGAAGAAGCAAAAAAAGAATTAGAAAAAATTAAAGGAGAAAACAAATGAAACAGTTAAAATGTGAAATGTGCGGCAGCACGGATATAGTAAAGCAAGACGGCATGTTTGTGTGCCAGGTTTGCGGCACAAAGTATTCCGTAGAAGAAGCCAAGAAGATGATGATTGAAGGAGCGGTCCATGTGGACAGTTCGCATTTAGTAGAAAATTATCTTTCGATGGCAAAAAATGCTTTAGAGGCGGGCAATAACGCAGAAGCGGATAACTACTGTAACAAAATTATTGAAGTCGACCCATCTTCGTATGAAGCATGGTTTATTAAAGGTAAAGCGGTAGGCTGGCAATCTACATTGGCTAACCAAAGAATAAGTGAAACAATTAATGCGTTTACACATGCACTGGAGAATTGCCCTGAAGAAAAAAAGACGGAGGTAGCGGAGGAATGTAAACAAGAAATTGGCAACTTACACAAAGCCCTTCTGACACTTCGTATGCAAAATTTCATGAACCACCCCAGAGAAAGCGACTTAACAGGTCTTCATAACGATGTATTTACTACAATAACATCAAATTCCATTGGTTTTCTTGCAAAAAGCGGCATCAAGACATCAATATTGGGAAAAGAGTTTGGTGATATCATAGTGAATGAGATTGTGAACAAATATGATGCGACAGTTTGGAAAGATTATCGAGGAGACGATGGTTGGCCGGGGGATTATCAGCATAAGCGTTTTGTAGAGGAATCAGATTTTTGTCTAGAAGCGTTAAAAATTGCGGCTGCTTTGTATGAGGAAGACGAGGCCGATGACTTGGAGCTTTATGAAAGGAGAGCGTCGGTATATGATTATATGGTAAAAATCAATGAGCTCGTTCGTGACTCTTGTGGGTGGAAGTATTACGATTGGCAATATCATAAAAGCCAAGTTCTAACAGGGGCGGCAATTGCCTCAAGGAATACTCAAATTCAAGCCTGGACAGCCAAAGCGAAAGCCTTTCGTGAGAAAAAGATCCAAAGGGCGAAATCAATCGCACAAAAGAGAATAACCGAGTACTGGGCCAATCATAAAAAAGAGAAAGAAAAATTAGATAAAGAATTGTCCCAATTGCAAGAAGCAAAAAAGCAATATGACGATCAAATAGCCGCTCTTCAAAAGAAAAAAGAAGAAGTCCCTGCATTTGTACAACTCAACCAAATCAAGAGTAAGATCGAAAAATTGCAAGCGGATAAAAAGGCACTTGGTCTATTCAAATCCAAAGAGAAAAAGGTGATTCAAGCGCAGATTGACGATGCGGAAAAAGAAAAAACGGCAGTCGCTAAGCAGGCCTTGATACAACGAAAAGAAGTAGATGGTACGTTAGATCCCATCAAAGCAGAACTCTTCAAGGTCAATGCGAAAATCAAAGCGATAGAAAGCGAACTAACAAAAGATCGATAAAAGGAAAGTAAATAAAATGGAAAAAAGATTTGAAATGCCCCATGTGCAATTCTTCCGACTTTAAAAAAACAGAAGAAAAACCGAAAAAATCATCCGAAAAAACCTCAAAAACCGCTTTCCGATCGATTGATACAAGGTGGGTTGATTATGAAATTTTCCAAAAAATAACTTTGCGCAACCATTTATTGTTGATAAAACAGGCGGGAGTTTTCTCCCGCCTTTAGTAATTTTGAAATGCAATTGTTTGCCGTCTTTCGCAAACTTTCCCCAAACGACGTATGCGCTCATCACCGTTTTTATATAATGTAAAATTTTGCTTACAAAAATTCCCATGTAAATCCTCATAAGACTTCATTATTTATAAATGAACTAACATTTTGATCGGAGATGATATAATAACTCTCAAAGCTCGACTAAACCATGTTGATATGTTAGCACAATTATGATAAGATCCGACTATTTTAGTCGGATCAAAAAGGATATTGAGAAGTTTTTCGGGCGGCGATATTCTAATATTTTTTAGTTTGGGGCATGTTTGGGACACGGGGCATAAAATACAACATATATATGTTCCTATTATTATGGAATACTATATATTGTGGTTTTTCAAAACCTTGTTGGGTTCAAATCCCGTCTCCTCGACCACGGCGGGGCATAGACATTTGTCTATGCTCCGCCGTGTTTTAACGAATAGAGACGGGATTTGAGGGTGGGAGGCGATTGCGGGAGCAATCGGTTTGCGGGCGAAATGTTGTATAACGGATAAGTTTGCCGCAAACTGAACAGCACAGTGTGCTGTTCACCGGGGTGGAAGCGAGGCATTTATACTCATCAGCGCAGTGCGCTGTGAGTTGCCTCGCGACAGGAGCGCTGGCAAGCGCGACGGGCTTTGCGGCAGTCCCCGCTGCCCAAAGCGCCGCCAAAGGCGCAAATCCCGTCTCCTCGACCAAAAATCGGTTTACCCTATGGGTAGACCGATTTTTGGTTTATGTGATGTTTGTACACGTCCTCTTTCGGACCGAACCAAGGAAGAAAAAGGGCTCCCATAAAAAGACGCAGTATTTTTATGGGAAGAGGAGTTGCCGTCCCAAAGGTGAGCTTTTCGCAAGAAAAGCGAGGAAAAGGGACGAGCAACGACGAGGGACCAAGAGGTCGTGGGTATCTAACAATCGAGCGCCGCCAAAGGCGCAAATCCCGTCTCCTCTTTATGATTTTTACTTTTGACGAAACCCAAGAGGTCGTGAGCGTTTGTCAATCGTGCGCGCCGCCCAAGGCGCAAATCCCGTCTCCTTAATTTTATGACTTATATAACCTCTTCCGTTTACTATGATACGATGAAATCGCCCTTCCTCTTTCGTGAGTGCCTTTCCGTGTTGCGTCTCGTGCTGTTTATGAAAGACGAGTTCCATCGGATTGTGCGTGAGAATGCTGTGTTTTATGGCGAGGTTAAAGAGCATGTTCAAGATCGAACAAATCTCATCGACTGTTTTGCCCTTACCCTGTTCTTCAATGCCGTCGATGAGGGCTTGACAGTCGGCAGGCATGATCTTCTCGATTGCCGAAAATCGGTTCAATGTGTTTTCGATAGCGGTTGAGATTGTTCTTATAAGTCTCCGCCGTGACCTTGCGTTTGTAATAGGTTTCAAAGATGTAGTCCGCGAACTCGCCTAACTTTTTGGATGTCGGCTTTTTCTCGGGAGCTTTTCTGCCCGTCTTTTCCGCTTCTTTGAGTTTGACAAGAAACTTCATCTTTGCTTCTTCGAGGTTGTTTGCAGAGGCGGAGATGTTGTAGCCGTGTCTGCGATAACGCACCTCATAGTTCCAATGGGTTTTCCCGCTCTTGCGCTTGCGGATATGAGCGGTGCAGCCCTCCGTCCTAAATTCTTTTCTGAATGTAACAATCAAAAACATTCCCGAGGAAGAAAGCGCCCTTGCGCGACAGTTGTTGCGGGCGACAGCTGAAAATATTTTAAGCTCGGGAGAAGAACAGAGAAAAAGCGATATTGAGAAGTCTTTTCGGATCTTCGGCGATAAGGAGATCATGCAAATGCCGAAAGCAATAATGCTGTTTAATTCCTGCTCTGTCAATTCTCCTTATTTTTAATGTGTGACGGCGTGTTCCACCGTCAAGGATACCATGTTCTCTCTCCATTCACAAAAGACCTCCTTTTATGAATTTTTCTGCGAAACTCTATGAGAAATCCTGTTCGGAATTTTCATGAATTAGTCCACACAGGGATTTAATTATTTGGGCTTCTGCGCCCGCGCTTTCAGCACTTCCCAACCCTCATAGATGAGTTGCTTCTTCGTAAAGCGTTCTCTTGTTTAAGATCTTTTTCGGCGTTCCCTCAGACATAGACGATTTGATCTAAAATCGTCTCTTCGATGATGCTCTGCATTGTCTTTATCCTCTGAACGTCGGTAAGATAATCTCCCGTCCGCTTGTACTCGTCCCACTCGGACATTTGCCGATAGAGCGTGTCATACAGTTCGTCCGCTTGACGGTCTATCTCATGCAAATATTCGGGAAGATCGTTGATCTCTACAAGTTTGTCTATCCGATGATTTTGAAGATAGGCAAGGGCAAGTGTGCCGTATTTCCCGTAATGTTCGGGCTTTGCGATTTGCTCATACCGCACCACTTCTTCCACAGGCATTTCTCGCTCTGTTTTGGCTTTGCGCAAAATCTCTTCGTCGCTAATCATTCCTGTTTGTCAAGAGGTTCGACGAAAAAAGTTTACGGAAGAACGAGAAATTTTGGGAAAAAGACAGCGCGGTTTTTTCTTTTCTTGCGTGGACTCAATTTTCTTTTCTCCCCGCAAGGAAAGTCGGTATCAGACTTGTCCGCCCCCCTGTTCGGGGGCTTCGCAAGGTGCCTTGTGGCATCTGCCTTAACCTGCTTATTTTTTCCCTCCCTCGTGCAACACTTTTCCCTTGTTTTTATTCATTATTTTGTTTTATTCACGTCATAGATATTCCTCCTTCATATTCCATAGCTTCCATTTTAACAAGGACATGAGTTTTGAAATTACTAACCCCTACACTATAACAAGGACACTTTTTCTCAAAAGTCGGTGGTCTTAGAAAAAATTTCATAAACTTTTCACAAAAGAAAATCTCCCGCCAATCTTGCAGTCGGCGGAAGAAAACGGAAACTCGCAAACCGTATCAATCGCTTTCTCGATGTCGTGAAAGAGTTTTTCCGCGGCTTGTACGTTTGCAAGTGTCTCCGCTATGTAAGAAAGCGCCTCGTCAATATCACGCAGGGCAATCGGCGTAAAGCGAAAGCCGTACTTACTTTGCATATTTCGCCCTCAGTTGCGCCATTGCTTCTCTGCCGTCGAGCAAATTGCCGCTGTCCGCCTGCGCTTTGCCCTCCATGATCTTGTTGTACATCTCCGCTTGCGCGAGCCGCTGTTCATACGCCGCCATGCTCATGACGACCATGTCCCCGTACCCGTTTTTGGTGACGAAAATCGGCTCGTTCGTTGCGTTGCACATCTCGGAAATTTTCGTCGTGTCCCTTAAGTCCCGAATCGGAATGATCTGCATAATTCCCCTCCGCTCTATACTATGCCATGATTATAGCACAATTATGCCGCATTGTCAAGAGCTCTCAAACAGAAAATTATGCCGTTTCGTCGTAAATATCCGTTCGGAGAGAGGACGTGTCGTAGCCACCGACTTTGGTCTCTTGCGCATGGCGGTTGATGCCCGTATAGGAAAGCGAGCTGTCCTCGTAGCGTTTGAATTTGAACACGGCGTCGTTCATGAGCGGCGCATTGAACACGTTCAGACTTACGAGAAGTTCGAAATCTTTCACATCCAAACCCGTCACGCGCTTGAAGAGACTCGGCTCTAATTGCGTGATGACTTCCTTTAACGTCTGTTCGCGGTAGTCGGTGAGATACATAAACACGGGCACGCGCGTCGCAAACTTGATGAGTTTTTGCTGAATTTCCTTTCGCTTGCTCTTATATTCTTTTTCGTCCTCGGTAAGTTCTCTCTTCTCCGCTTTGGAAAGTTCCCGCTCGTTTGCCTTTTCCTTTGCCTTTTTGATCTTTTCGGACTTATTGATGATCGTCTCCAAGTCCTCGTTGAGAGAGCGGAAACCCTCGATTCGGCGCAAGGCTTCCATTGCCTGCGGATTGTTCATAAGGCGTTCCAAAGTCGCATTATCCACGTTGACAAGCAACGCCGATTCCCAACGCCGTGCAAGCAGGGTCGCCGTCGTGCCGCTCGTTGCGATGTCGAGAATGCCCGCCGCGTCGATCTGCTTCATGCTGCTGCCGTCATAGGCGAGAACGGGCAGGAATTTGATGAACTCGGCGACTTTCTTTTCGGGGTTTACTTCGTCCACGTTGAGACGGCAGGCGTAATCGGAAATCTGCCGCAAAGCGCGATCGGGCGCGAAGTCGAACACATAGCATTCGCGTTTCAAAATTTCTTCGGCGTTGGGGTCGAGCCCCGTGGGATTTTTGACCGTCCAGGGAGACTGCACGCGGAACGCGGCTTGGAAGTAGGTTTCGGGGCTCGTGAGATTGCGGAGCATGAAGATGCCCGTCCAGGGTCTTACCGTGACTCCCGTGGTGAGTTTCCCGCAGGTGAGCGTAATGGACTTGCTTTCAAGCGGCTCATCCATGGCGGCTTTCACGGGCGGGAGAGCGGCAAGCCCGATCCCCGCGTCCGCGCCCGCACAGACGACAACGTGATAATCGTGATAGAAAGTATTGCGTTTTTCGGCGAGCAAATTCCGCATGGCGTGACAGGCGGCGACGCTCGGCAAGAACCAAACGGTATGTAGGAGAATGTTTTGCAATCTTCCCGAGGAGAACGGCAACGGCGGTTTCTTTGCTCCAAGGCGCAAGTTGTCGATACTCGTCTCCAAATACGCGCCGCGGATGAGATCGAGCCACTTTTGCACCTCGTCCTCATATTTGAAACGCGCAAATTCGCCCACGCCCTCGGCGGAGAAAAACACGTTGAGGTCAAACTCATCGTATTCGCCCATGGCGGCGATCTCTTTAATGCTGTCGGGCAGTTGATAGGTCATGAGGACCATGCGCGGCAACGCTTCGTAAGGATTGCGCCCGCGCGTTTCGTCCCAATTTAATTTTTCGCGCTGTTCGTCAGAATACGTCCAGTTATAGATTTGTTCCTCGATGAACTCTCCCGCCGCGATCGCGCGGAAGGGCGTGCCCGATAAATACAGATACGAGCGCGTGGAAATGGGCATATAGTCCTCGTTGAAGTAGTCCATGCCGCCGCTTTCGGCGCGTTTTTCTCTGTCATCCTCGGCTTCGAAAAGTTCCTTTGCCTTTTCGCGCCATGCGCCGTAGTGGTACTCGTCAAAGACGACCATATCCCACAGCACATTGTGTGCCCAAACGTTATTGAGTTTGATCCCGCCCGCTGCATTCTTTCCCAAAAAGTCTTGGAAAGAGGCAAAGCAGACGATCGGTCGGGATTTATCCGCCTCTTCATAGGTCAGTCCGTCGTGGGAGAGAAACTGCCAACCCTCGAAATCGACATGACTTAAAAGGTCCTCTTGCCAGGCACTTTGAACGGCGGGCTTGAACGTGAGCACGAGAATTTTGGTAAAATTCATGCGCTTTGCGAGTTCATAGGTCGCAAAGGTCTTGCCGAAACGCATTTTGCAGTTCCAGAGGAAATGCGGCGGCTTGCCG
>CANRLK010000016.1 GCA_947631465.1 uncultured Clostridia bacterium | reverse complement strand
CTGAAAACGGCGAAGATCTATGTGAGCATCTTTGCGTCGGGCGAAGAGGAGAAAAAACGCAGCTTTGCCGTATTGCAAAGAAATGCGGCGTTTATCCGCCATGAGCTTGCGCGCGTGATGACAATGCGCACCGTCCCCGCCCTCACCTTTTATGAGGACGGGAGCATGGAATACGGCTCGAAGATGGACGCGCTCTTTGCAAAGCTCGACGAGAAAAGGGAAGCCGAAGCGCAAAGCGAAACGGAAGAGAAGGAAAACAAGGACGATAAGGACGGACAATGAATACGCTCGAAGAGATTTCAGACGTATTGAAACGTCTCAAAAGCGCGGTGATCTTTACGCACACCCGTCCCGACGGCGACGCCGTCGGCTGCGCGGTGGCGCTCGCCCGCGCTTTTTCCATCTTAAAAATCAAAAACGAGATCGCCTGCGACAGCGAAATCCCTCAAAAATTTCGCTATCTTTCGGGAGCAGAGAAGATCGTCAAGACCCCGACGCTCGACGCGGACGGGTATATCTGCGTGGATGCGAGCGATGCGACCCGTCTCGGCGAACTTTCGCGGGTCTTTGAAAAGGGCGCGAAAAAGGGGAAGATCACGGTCAATCTCGACCATCATGTCTCCAACACGCGGTTTTGCCGCTATAATTTCGTCAGGGAGCGTTCGAGCAACTGCGAAAACATTGAACAGCTCATTCTGGCAATGGGGGTCGAAGGGGACGAAGAGATCGCCTCTGCGCTCATGACGGGCATCGTCACCGATTCGGGGAGTTTTTCGCACAACGACGTGAACGGCGACACCTTCCGTGCGGCGGCATATGCGGCGGACAGGGGGGCGAGCGTCGAGAAGATCACCTATGAGACCATGCGGCGGCAGAGCAAGGCGCGCGCGCAAATGTATGTGCGGGTGCTCTCGGGCTTGCGGTTTTTGTTTGACGATCGGCTTGCGGTCGCGCTCGTCACCCAAGAGGAACTCGAACGGGGCGGGCTCAAACAGGACGCGACGGAGGGGATCGTTGACTTTGCGCTCACGATCGAGCCCGTCGAGGTCAGCGTCTGTCTTTTGGAAGTCAAGAAGGGGCAGTACAAGGCGTCGTTCCGCTCCAAGGGCAAGGTAAACGTCAACGAAGTGGCGGGCAAGTTCGGCGGCGGCGGGCATGTGCTTGCCTCGGGCTGCATGTTCTTCGGCGAGATCGAAGAGATCATGGACCGCCTCTCCTATGCGGTGAGACAGCACTTGGAGGACGCATGACGGGCTTTTTGAACATCGACAAGCGCGAGGGGGATACGTCCACATATGTCGTAAACCGCGTGAAGGGGCTCACAAAATGCCCCTGCGGACATATGGGCACGCTCGACCCGCTCGCCTGCGGCGTGCTGCCCGTCGGTATCGGCAATGCCGCAAGGCTGTTCGACTACTTCCTGGGCAAGACCAAGACCTATCTCGCAAAATTCCGCTTCGGCGTGACGACCGATTCCCTCGACCGCGAAAGTCCCTTGAAATTCGGCGGACGAGTGCCCGAAAGAGAGGAGATCGAAAAGGTCCTGCCCGAGTTCTTGGGGGAGATCTTGCAAGTCCCGCCCGCATACAGCGCAAAGTTCATCGACGGAAAGCGGAGCTACGACCTCGCTCGGGCGGGAAAGAAGATCCAGCTCGACCCCAAAAAGGTCAAGATCGAGCGGTTCGATCTCATCGATCAAACGGGCGTCGATGAGTTCTCCTTCGAGATCGTCTGCGGCGGCGGGACGTATATCCGCTCGCTCGCAAGAGATCTCTCCAAGCGGCTTAACACCTTCGGCTTTATGTCCGCCTTGGAACGGACGCAGAGCGGGGTATTCACCAAGCAAACTTCCGTGCCGCTCGAACGGCTCACGCGGGAGAATTTCAGGGACTTCCTCATCCCGACCGAGGACGTATTGCCCTTCCCGAGATTGGATGTCTCGGACGAGCGGTACTATCGCGGCGTGCGGTACGAAGTCGAAGCGCGGGACGGGCTCTATAAAGTGTTCCGCGACGGGGAATTTTACGGGACGGCAAAGGTCGAAAACGGGCAGATCCGTCCCGATAAGAAATTATGCTAAACATTTTACAAGACGGAGAGAAGATCGATTGCCCTTGCACTCTCGTGCTCGGCGGGTTCGACGGGCTGCACCTCGGGCATCGGGTCTTGCTCGACCGCGCCAAACAGGCGGGGCTTCCCGTCGCGATCACGACCATCTTAAACGGCAAGGGCTGCGCGCTCTTTTCCAAAGCAGAGCGCGAGTTTCTCTTTTTGCGGGCGGGGGTCGATTATGTCCTTGAATTTGTATTCACGGACCAATTCAAAGACCTTACCGCAGAGACCTTTTGCAAAGACCTTTTTTCGCGGGTGAATGCGAAGAAGATCGTCTGCGGCGAGGATTTCCGCTTCGGAAGGGGCGCTTTGGGCACGCCCGCGCTTTTAAAAACGCTTGCGCCCTGCCCCGTCGAGACCGTGCCGCCCGTTTGTTCCGACTACCTCTCTTCGGCAGAGGGCGCGCCCTTGAAAAAGATCTCCACGTCCGCCTGCAAGGAGCATCTTTTCAGGGGAGAGCTCGATCTTTTGAATGCCTGCCTGGAAAGCGAAGATCTTGGCGGCGGGTATTTTGTGCAGGGGGAAGTGGAGCACGGACGGGAAGAGGGGCGGAAGTACGGCTTTCCGACGGCAAATTTGAGCGTTCCCGCGGGAAAACTTCTGCCGCTCGACGGCGTGTACGGCGGGCTGACCGCAACGGAGACGGGGAATTTCCCTTCCATCGTCAATTTCGGGTCGCGTCCGACGTTCGGGGTTTTCGAGCGCAAGATCGAAGCGCATTTGATCGGCTTTTCGGGCGATCTCTATGGAAAGACGGTGCGGGTGTATCCGACCAAGTTCCTGCGCCCGATCGAGCGGTTTTCCTCGCCCGAGGAACTTCAAAGACAATTACAACGGGATAAGGAGTGTATCTGCAAATGATTAAATTCGGACCGAGCGGGGCATGCGAGCTGTTTTTGTCCACGGAAGAGCCAAAGACGGAGAATATGGCGGGCTTTGTGAAGGCGCACGGGCTCGATTGCTTCGAGTATTCCTTCGGACGGGGGGTGCGCATGAGCGCGGACAAGGCGCGCTCGATCGACGCGGCGTTTCAAAAGGCGGGGGTCGAGATCTCCGTCCACGCGCCCTATTTCATCAACCTCGCCAATCCCGATGAGGAGATGGCGCAAAAGTCCTTCGGCTATATCTTGGACAGCGCGCGCATGGGAAGGCTCATGGGCGCGAAGCGGGTGGTCTTTCATCCCGCCGCGCAGGGAAAAGAGCCGCGCGAGGTCGCCTTTGCCAGAACCGTGGAGCGCGTGAAACAGCTTTGCGAACTCATCTACCGCGAGAGACTGCAAGACATGATCTTCTGCCCCGAGACGATGGGAAAGCTCGCGCAGATCGGAACGGTCGAAGAGATCGCTTCCCTTTGCAAGATCGACGAAGTGTTCGTGCCCTGTATCGACTTCGGGCACGTCAATGCGCGGGGGCAGGGCTGTTTGAAGGGGGAAGCGGACTATCTTTCGCTCTTGGATGAAATGATAAACGAACTTGGCGAAGCGCGCATGAAGCATTTCCACGTCCATTTTTCCAAGATCCAATACGGCGCGCGGGGGGAGATCAAACATCTCACCTTTGAGGACGAAATATTCGGACCTCGGTTCGAGCCGCTTGCAAACGCGCTTGTTAAGAGAAAGGAAGAGCCTTACATCGTGTGTGAATCGGCGGGGACGCAGACGGTGGATGCGATGGCGATGAAGGAGATGTATCTTCGTGCGCAAAAAAGCGGGGAAGAAGGGGCGGCGCAGGCATAAAAGCCGTGAAAAATGCGCGCTTTTGACGGCTTCGGCGCGCTTTCTTTCGAAAAATCGTTGACTTCATCGCACGGTTTTGGTATAATATGGGTATGACAACGGAAAAATTACAGAAAATTTATACGGAAGCGGGCGCGGACGCCCTCTTCCTCGAAGCGGAATTTTTGCGCAAGTATGTCACGGGCATTGCAACGACGGACGGCTATGTCATTTTGGACGGGAAGTCGTGCAAGTTCGTCATCGACCTTCGCTATTTCGAAGCGGTCGAGCGGGAGCTCCAAGGCAGTCCCGTCGAGGCGGTGCTCGGGGGCGAAGCGGAAGCGATGGAGCTTCTCAAACAGTACAAGACCGTCGGCGTGCCCTTCCCTTATGTCGATCTCGAACGCGCGGAAAAGCTCAGGGGCATGGGCTTTACGCTCGTCGACTGCATGCCCGCCTTGAAACGCGCGATGCTCTTCAAGACGGAAGAGGAGATCTCCTATTTGCAGCAGGCATGCGACATCGCCGAGGACGGGCTGTTAAGGCTCATGGCGAACCTCAAAGAGGGCATGACGGAGCGCGCGGCGGCGGCGTTCCTCGAATATCAAATGCGCGCGCTCGGCGCGGACGGAACGTCTTTCCAGACCATCCTCGCGTTCGGACCCAACGGCAGCGTGCCGCATCACGAGACGGGGCACAGGACCCTTCAATACGGCGACATCGTGCTCGTCGATTTCGGTTGCAAGGTCAACGGGTATTGCTCGGACTGCACCCGCACCTTCCTGTTCGGCGACGACGGCAAGCATGAGGATTTCAAAAAGGCATACGAAGCCGTGCTTTCCGCGCACGAGCTCGTCAAGCAAAAGGTCCATGCGGGCATGACGGGCAAGGACGCAGACGCGGTCGCACGCGATTATCTCACGGAAAAGGGATACGGCAAGCTGTTCACCCATTCCCTGGGACACGGCATCGGGCTGTTGATCCACGAGTTCCCGCGGCTCGCACCGAGAAGCGAAGAGATCCTCTTGGACGGCATGGTCTTTTCGGACGAACCCGGGGTGTACGAAAAGGGCAAGTACGGCATCCGTATCGAGGACAGCTGCTACATGAAAGACGGAAAAGTGATTTCGTTCATGAAGAAAACGGACAGGAATCTCATTATATTGTAAGACAAGGAGAATACGAACATGGCACAAATTTTGGCAGGAGATATCAGAAAGGGCACGACGTTTGAATATAAGAGCGGCGTCTATACGGTGACGGAGTTCCAGCACGTCAAGCCCGGGAAGGGCGCGGCGTTTGTCCGCACGACGCTCAAAAACGTCGTCACGGGACAAGTTCTCTCGGATGAGACCTTCAACCCCACGGCAAAGCTCGAAACGGCGCAGGTCGAGACCAAGAAGATGACCTATTCCTACAACGACGGCGAGTTCTACTACTTCATGGACGAAGAGTTCAACATGACCCCGCTCAACCAATCGCAGGTCGAGGATGCGCTCAAATATATCCGCGAGAACGACGTCGTGACGGTGCGCTTCCTCTATGATAAGGCGTTTTCGGTCGAACCCGAGAACTTTGTCGAGCTCAAAGTCATCGAGGCAGAGCCCGGCGTGAAGGGCAACACGGCGACCAACGTCACGAAGGCGGCAAAGGTCGAGACGGGCGCGACCTTCCAAGTCCCGATGTTCGTCGAAGAGGGCGACACCATCCGCATCGACACGAGAACGGGCGAGTACATGTCGAGAGTGTAACACAGCATTTCATTTTCAGCCGATCGCAAGCGGACTTGCGGTCGGCATTTTCGTATCTTCGCAAAATTTTATAAGAAATTTGTTTACTTTTTTATAAAAAAAGAGTAAAATACAGACATACAGAGGTGAAAAATGGGGTGGCTCGGAAAGCTGAAAGCGTTTTTCGAACGCAAAAGCAAAATGCCCGCGCTCGGGCTCGCGCTCGGAAGCGGCGGCGCAAAGGGCATGGCGCATCTCGGCGTCTTGAAGGCGTTCGAAGAGGAGGGGATCAAGTTCTCCTTCGTGACGGGCACGTCGATCGGGGCGATCACAGGCGCGCTGTATGCAAAGGGCTGTACCTCTTCCGACATGATCCAGATCATCGAAGGACTCAGCCGCAAGGAGTTTTCCAAGGGGCTCAATCCCTTTTCCGAGAGCTCGTTTGCGGAGAACCTGTTCAGCGGGTATGTCGAGGGGGATTTTTCCTCGCTCTCTCTTCCGTTTGCCGCCTGGGCGACGGACGGGGAGACCAACGAGGGAGTGCTTCTCAAAAGCGGGGACTTGCCGCGCGCCCTTGCCGCTTCTTCCGCCATGCCGCCCTATTTCCGCGGCGTGGAGATCGGCGGCAGACGGCTCTATGACGGCGCATTCACCAATTCCGTCCCTTGCGACGTCTGCAAGGAGCTCGGCGCGGAGTTTGTTGTCGGGGTCGATCTCTCCGCCTTCCGAAAATCCGACGAAGAGCGGGGAAAGATCGGACGGTTCGTCGATTCCGCGCTCTCCATGATGTCCCCCGTCAAATACACGGAGGACTGCAAGTCCCGCGGCTATGCGGCTTGCGATTTTATGCTTCGCCCCGATTTGAGAGACTTCCGCGCGACGGACGTCTCCCGCGAGGCGATGCAGAGAATGTTCGACATCGGCTACGAAGAGGCAAAAGCGAAGATGCAGGACCTGTTATCTTCGATCGAAAATTTCAAGAAAAAACGCAAGAGAAGATGAAAGACGAAACCAAGACAAAAGAGAAAGCGGGAAAGGAGCGGCAGGGGTCAAAGCGGCGCAAGAAAAAAGTCCGCATTACGGTGACCGCCGTATTTTCTGCGCTCTTTTTGTTGGTCTCGCTTTTCGCCTGTTTTGTTCCGCCTGCCCGCTTTTTGAAGGGCGACGCCTTTCCGCAAAAGGAGGAGGGCGAGGTCCGTCTCCATTTTGTGGACGTCGGGCAGGGGGATTGTACGCTCGTCGAATTTGAAGAGCGGCTGCTCATCATCGACGCGGGCGACGGCTCGTTCGAGGCTTCCGCGCGCCTTTTGCGCTACATCAAGGGGCTTGCGCCCAAGTCGGTGTCCATGCTCCTCACCCACCCCGACGCGGACCACTACGGCGGATTTTCCGACCTTCTGGACTTGTACCGTCCCGACGTATTTTATTATCCCGTGATCTCTTCGGACGCGCCGCAATATCTCGCCCTGCAACGAAAGATCGAAGAATCGGGCTGCGAGACCCAGACGCTGACCCGCTATGCGACGATCGAGGACGCTTCGGGCGCCTATCTTGTGTGTCTTTCCCCATATTCTGCGGGCGAAGAGGACGCAAACGAGGCGTCCGCCGTGCTCTATTTTTGCTATCAAGGGGTGCGGGCGCTGTTTCTTGCGGACATCACGTCCTCGCGCGAAGGGCGGCTTCTCGATGAATACGCCTTGGACGAAACAATCTTTGACAGCGGCGGCTGTACCGTTCGGCTGCAAGACATCGATCTTTTGAAAACGGCGCACCACGGCTCGGATACTTCGACGGGCAACCGTCTTTTGTCCCTGACAAGACCCAAAAACGCGGTCGTCTCCTGCGGCAGGGGAAACGATTATTCCCATCCCGCCGCGGGGTGCATTGCAAGGCTCAAAGAGGTCGGCGCGAACGTCTATCGCACGGACGAGCTCGGAAGCGTGACGGCTCGGATCACCCCAGCGGGCTATACGCTATCCTACGAACGACAAGGAGAGGACGAATGAAGATCACAACGGCGGGAGAATCGCACGGAAAGGGCATTTTTGCGGTCATAGAGGGACTTCCCTCGGGGGTTGAACTCGACATCGAAACAATCAACTTCGAGCTTTCAAGGCGGCAAAGCGGCTTCGGAAGAGGGGAGCGTCAGCGCATCGAACGGGACAAGGTCGAGATCTTCTCGGGCGTGCGCAACCGCAAGACGACCGCAAGCCCGCTCGTGCTGTTTATTAAAAATCTCGACTATGAGAATGCGAAGGGATATATGTCGCCCGAGGACTGCGACGAGGAGATCGAAAAACTCACAAAGCCAAGACCCGGGCATGCCGATCTTGCGGGGATACAGAAGTTCTCGCTCAAAGACGCGAGGAACGTTGCGGAGCGCGCCTCGGCGCGGGAGACCTGCGCGCACGTCGCGGCGGGCTCGGTCGCAAGAATGCTGCTTTCGTCGCTCGGCGTCTATGTCACGGGCTATGTCCGCTCGGTCGGGGACGTTGCCGACGCGGGGGAATATTCCTTCGGGGAGATTGAAAAAAAACGCACGTCAAGCCTATGCATGATGGACGAAGGGAAAGAGGCGCAGGCGATCAAGCTCATCGAACAAGTGAAGGAAGAAGGGGACACCTTAGGCGGGGTCTTAGAGATACGGGTCAAGGGGCTCAAAAGCGGCTTCGGGAGCTGTATGACGGCGGCGGAGAAGCTCGACGCGCAGCTCGCCTTTGCCGTGATGGGCGTGCAGGCGATCAAGGGCGTGGAGATCGGGCTGGGCTTTTCGGACGCGGCGAAAAAGGGAAGCGAAGCGCAGGACGCGATTTACTTTGAAGAAGGAAAATACCGCCGCAAGAGCAATCATGCGGGCGGGATCGAAGGGGGGATGTCGAACGGCGAGGAGATCGTGCTTCGCGCCGCGATGAAGCCGTTGCCGTCGCTTGGAAAAGGGCTTCCCTCGGTGGATATCGAGACGGGAGAGGCGGCGATCTCGCAGCGGGTGCGGAGCGACGTCTGCGCCGTGACGGCATGTGAAGTCGTCCTTGAAAGCGTGGTGTGCGAGGTAATCCTTTCGGCGGTCCTTTCGCGGCTCGGGGGGGACACTGCGGAAGAAGTGCGCACGCGCTATGGAGAACTCCAATGAATGAGTTTACGATACCGTATGTGAGGACACAGGAGTGCGAAGTCTCCTTTTTTGAGGAGATTTTTCCGATGTTTGAGGCGATGCGCGAAGAATTTGTGCGGCGCGGCGGGATGGTTGTCGTTGACGAACATGTGCATGAGCTGTACCGCGAGAAGATTGAAAGGACGTTTGCGGGACTTCCCATATGTGCGGTGCAGGCGGGAGAGAAGTCAAAGAGCAAAGAGACGCTGTTTGAGATCGTGGAAAAGATGGCGGCAGCGGGATTGGAGCGAAGGAGTGTCTTGGTCGGGCTTGGCGGCGGGGTCGTGTGCGATCTTGCGGGGCTTGCGGCGAGCTTATATATGCGCGGCGTGGAATATATTCTTGCGCCGACGACCTTGCTCGCCCAGGCGGACGCTGGGATCGGCGGAAAGACGGCGGTCAATTTTTACGGAACGAAGAATCTGATCGGGAGTTTTTACGCGCCGAGCAAGGTGATTGTTGGCGAAGAGTTTTTATCGACGCTGAAAAAAAGAGAGCTGCGGTGCGGGCTCGGAGAGATAATAAAATGCGGGGTGCTCTATCCCCCGTTTTTCGAGACGCTGTATGAAAGCAGGGCGAAGCTGTTTGACATAGAATTTTTGAAAGGGCTCGTGCCGCATGTTGCGGAGTTTAAGGCGGAGATCGTCAAAAACGACCCGTTTGATCGTCGGGGCGCGCGGGAGAAGCTGAATTTGGGACACACGACGGCGCATGCGATCGAGGAAGAATTGGGGCTGTCTCACGGAGAGAGCGTGCTTTGCGGGCTTTGGATCGAGAGCAGGATTGCGCGGCAAAATTTTCGGTGTGACGAGTTATTTTTGGACAGATTGGAGACGCTCTGCGAGGCGGCGCTTGAAGGAAAAAAGTGGGAAGAGGCGAAAGGAAGCAGCTTGTTTTCGGTAGTGCGGGACAAGAAGAACTCGGACGGGAAGGTGTGTATGATTGTCCCCGTTGCCGCGGGCAAAACGGAGCGATTGACCCTTTCGTTGGCGCGGTATCAAGAAGCCGTCTTAAAGGCGTTGGAAGAGTAAGAGTTCCGAGAAGATTCACTTCTCAGGCCTTCTGCTTTGCTTTGTGCCGAAAGGGGTGTGTTGCAAACGAGCTTGATAATAAGGCACACCCCCTCAGTCACGCAAGAATGCGTGACAGCTCCCCCTGAGAGGGGGAGCCAAGAAGAAAACTTGCTGTCCTCTTGGAGAAAAAATTGGGTGTTCGCGCATTTCCTTGCTATCTCCTTTGAAGGAAAGCATACCGCGTAGCCCCGCCCCCCTTGGCTCCCCCTACGGAGAGGGGTGGAGCGGCGCAACTTCTGTTCGACAGCCCAGTGGGCTGCGAACTGCGCCGCGATAGCCGAGCTGGTGGCGAGGCGGACCTGCGGCGGGGGCGACCGCCGCAAGGCGGCGAGCGAAGCGAGACTGAGGGGGTGTTACAGAGAATCCAACTGAATGAAGTTTGGATGTGATGAAGTGTTTCACCCAATTTGCCGCTTGCGGCTGAATGCAAAAAGGTTGGATTTTCAATGAGCATGAAAGTTTCATATAGACTTTTTTGTTTCATTTAGTTCTTCTTTTTTCAATGCTGAAAAAAGAAGCAAAAAAGGCTCGGGACACTTGCGATGTGTCCCGAACCCCGCAACGCTTTTTTTGCGAACTCTTGTGCCTTCACTCCCTGCGCCGCCGCGTAGTTTAGCTCGCCGTAACCTGACGAGGGCGGCGCATCGGAAATCCGAACCTCACCGCCTTGCTGGGGTGAACATCGTCACCCCACTTGCTGTCCCATTGAGCGTAGCGGCGCAAAGCCTGTTCTTTTCCCTCGCTGTCCCCTATAAGGGGAAAGTGGCGCGCGAATGCGCGCCGAAAGGGGTGTGCTGCAATCGCGCTGGTAAATAAGGAGACACCCCCTCAGCCGCTCCGCTTTGCGACGCGTCAGCTCCCCCTATTCCAGAGGGGGAGCCAAGTTGGGGGAAAAGCGTTGCGCCTATCCTTGCTGTTCCCTATAAGGGGTGGAGCATTGCCTTCGACAATGGTTAATAATCATTAGGCGCAAAGCGACAGGAGTGAGCGCATCAGAGGCGCGAACGATGACCGAACACGGGATTCTACCTGGTGAGAACCTACCCGAGCAAAGCGAGGGGGAAAGGGGTGTCATTCTAAAATCAACGGCGCGAAGCAGAATCGCCATTCTGCATTGCACTTGCGTCGGTAGCTCCCGCCGCAAGCCCGCCTCGCCACCAGCTCGGCTGGCGCGGCGCAGTTCGCAGCCCACTGGGCTGTCGAACAGAAGTTGCGCCGCTCCACCCCATTTGCGCGCCACCGCACGCAGGTTGTTTAGCAAGGCAGCCATAGTGGTGGGCGACGAAAATTACATGAAATCAACATAGCTGAATCCTCGAACGAAATATTTCAAGTGTAGCGCAGAAAGATTTCGTTCGAAACATTCTAATCCAATGGTGCGAGGAAAATCACACTTTTCCGCTGCACGCCCCCATTTGCGCGCCACCGCACGCAGGTTGTTTAGCAAGGCAGTCATAGTGGCGGGCGACGAAAGTTACATGAAATCAACAAAGCTGAATCCTCGAACGAAATATTCAAGCGAAGCGCAGAAAGATTTCGTTCGAAAAAATAAGGTCTCTTATGAAAAACTATCACCTCGCGCTCGTCGGGGAGAATGTATCAAGCTCCCCGAGCCCACGCATCCACCAATTTATCATGCAATCGCTTGGCGCATCGTGCAGTTACGAGACGCTCTCCCTTCCCGCGGCGGAGTTCCCGCGGGTCGAAGAGCTCTTCTCGTCCTGCGACGGATTCAACGTCACCATGCCCTATAAGCGCAGCATCCTGCCCTTTTTGAAGAGGCTCGACAAGACCGCTTCCGCGCTTTCTTCGGTCAATACCGTCAAGTGCTGCGGGCGGGTCGGGTTCAATACCGACCAAGGCGGCTTTACTTGGCTCTTGCAGTCGGAGCACATCGTCCCGTCCCTCGCAATGCGCGTCCTCATCCTCGGCGCAGGCGGCGCAGGCAGAAGCGTCATCCACGCGCTCTCGCCCCACGCAAGGGTCTTTGTCTATGAGAAAGAGCCCCTTCGCCTGCAAGCGGCGTTTTCCGATCTCGGCGGCTTCACCCCCCTTCAAGTTCTCTCGAGGGAGTCTTTCGACTTCATCGTCAACTGCACGGGCGTCGGCATGCACGAATCGCAAGATCTTCCCCGCGTCAGAACGTCCGAAAACGCCGAAGAGACCCCCTTTGATGAGACCTTCTTTTCTGGCTGCGATACGGCGATCGACCTTATCTACGACCCCGCCTCGTCCGCGTTCCTGAATGCCGCGAAAGCTGTCGGTGCGCGGGGCGTGAACGGGATGAAGATGCTCTTCTTCCAAGCCTATCTTGCCGACTGCATCTTTTGGGGGCGAGAAGGAAGCTTTGCGGAAGCAAATGAAATTCAACGACAATTTGAGGCGCAACCGTGAAACGGCTTTACGTTCGGAGACTGCGAAAAATGTCGGCGGCAGAGACGCAAAAGGCTTTGCTTTTGAATCGCAAAAGCTGTCGGTGCGCGGGGCGTGAACGGAACGAAGATGCTCTTTTTCCAAGCCTACCTTGCCGACTGTATTTTTTTGGAGCGAGAAGAAAGTTTTGCGGAAGCGAATGAAATCCAACGACAATTTGAGACGTAGCCGTGAAACGGCTTTACGCTCGGAGACCGCGAAAAATGTCGAGGGCAGAGACGCAAAAGGCTTTGTTTTTGAATCGCGAAAGCCGTCTGTGAATGGGATGAAGATGCTCTTTTTCAAACCTATCTTCCCGACTGTATCTTTTTGGAGCAAGAAGGAAGTTTTGCGGAAGCGAATGAAATTCAACGAAAATTTGAGGAGAAATCATGAAATTTTTGATCGTAAACGGCGTCAATTTAGCGCTCACGGGCTTGCGTGAGCCCGAAATCTACGGCACGAAAACGCTCGACGAAATCAATGGGGAGCTCGCCGCTTTCCTAAATAGCCAAGGACATCAAGCCGAGTTCTTTCAATCGGACATCGAGGGCGAACTGTGCGCAAAGATCGCTCGGGCGAGGGACTTCGACGGCATTGTCTTAAATCCTGGCGCGTATGCCCACTATTCCTACGCCCTTCGGGACGCGATCGCCGCCACCAAAGTCCCAGTCATCGAGGTGCATATGAGCAACCTCTTTTCGCGCGAGGAGTTCCGCGCCAAGTCCGTTTTGAGCGCGGTCTGCAAAGGCGTCGTCGTCGGCTTCGGCAGCCTCGGCTATCAGCTCGCCCTCATGAGCTTCTTAGAATGACGGAAAATCGCTATAAAACGCCCCACGCGCTCCCCCGCATGCCGATCGCGCTCATCGGAATGCCGGGAGCGGGCAAGACGAGCGTCGGAAGGCGGCTTTCAGTTCTTTTGTCGCTCGAATTTTTCGACATTGACGAGGCGATCGAGGCGCGCTTCGGGAACATCTCCGACCTTTTCGCCCGCTTCGGCGAATCACGCTTTCGCGCCCTCGAAACGGAGACGCTCAAAGAGGGCGTATCCAAGCGAAATTCGGTGATCGCAACGGGTGGCGGGATCGTGCAGGCCGAGGACAACCTCGCGCTGTTGAAACGCTGTAAGACGGTCTATCTTCGCGCCGCGCCCCAAACGCTTGCGGGGCGGCTCACGGCAGATACGACCCGTCCCCTGCTTCAAGACGCCGTGACGGCGGAAGAGCGCATGAAAAGGCTTGAAGAATTGTTTGCAAAGCGCAGGGCGCGCTATGAAGCGGCGGCGGATCTCACGCTCGACGTGGATGAGATCGACATAGAGACGGCGGCGCAGATCTTGGCGCGCCGCATCAAGGAGGAATTATGAAGGTATTGATCACGGGCGGGACCCGCGGGATCGGGCTCGCGTGCTGCGAGCGGTTCTTGCGGGAGAACGCCGACGTCGTCGCGACTTGGTCGCACGATGAAAAGGCTTACATCGCCGCCTCGGCGATGTTGAAGGACGTGCGCTTCGTGCGCGCGGATGTATCGGACGAGCAGGCGGTCAAGGAGCTCATCGAAGGCATGGGAAGTCTCGACGTTCTCGTCAACAATGCGGGGATTTGTCTTTCGGGACAGGTGCAGGACATCACCCTCTCCGCTTGGGAGCGGCAAATGTCGGTGAATGCGGGCGGCGCGTTCCTCACAACAAAATACGCCGTCAAAAAGATGATCGGAAAGGGGGGCGCGATCATCAACGTCGCTTCCGTCTGGGGGGAGACGGGCGGGAGCTGCGAGAGCGCATATTCCGCCACAAAGGGCGCGCTCATCGCCTTCACCAAAGCCCTCGCAAAAGAACTCGCCCCTGCGGGCATTACCGTCAATTGCGTCTCCCCGGGCGCGATCGATACCGTGATGAATGCCTCGCTTTCAATGGAGGAGCGCGAACAGCTCTGTAAAGACATCCCGATGGGGCGCTTCGGCCTTCCCGAAGAGGTCGCAGAGCTCATTTTCTTCCTCTCCAAGCAGAAATATATCACAGGACAGGACATCGGCATCAACGGCGGCTGGTATTGCTGATTTTCCGCAAAAATCCCTGAAATAGGGGCTTTTTACGCCAAAATCGGGCAAAAAAAGCCATAGAGAGGACAAAACCCCCTTCATGGAGCAAAAATAGGGGAGAAGGACGGGAAAAATCGAAAAAAATTTCAATAAACTATAAAAAGACCCGACAAAATCGGGTCTTTTCTTTTCGTTTTTCGGTATTTTGCATTGTACTATGTCTGACATACTAATTACTATGTCTGACATAGTATTGAAAATACTTCTAATGTTTTCGAAATCTTCGCAAAATCTCAAAGCAAAAATACGACCTCAAAGACAGAAAACGCAATCGGCGGAAATTTCTCCGAAAAACGGCAAAGCTAAGAAATTTTTGAAAAAAAGAGGAGTTTTGGACGCTTTCGTCGAAATAATAATGGTATGAAAGAAAAGACGTTTGAGCGGGAAGAAAAATATCTTTCGCCGTTTGCGAAGAAGTCGAAGGACAGTCTCGGAAGGGTCAGACCCGAGACGCCCTGTACCATGCGCACGGACTTCCAACGGGACAGGGATCGCATCATCTATTCCAAGGCGTTTTTGCGGCTCAAAAACAAGACGCAGGTGTTCTTTGCGCCCGACGGGGATCACTACATGTCGCGGCTCACGCACACGCTCGACGTCTCGCAGATCGCGCGCTCTTTGGCGCGCTGTCTTTCGCTCAACGAGGACCTATCGGAGGCGATCGCGCTCGGGCACGATCTCGGGCACACGCCGTTCGGGCATGTGGGGGAGCGAGTGTTGAACCGTCTTGCGCCCTGCGGATTCCGTCACAACGAGCAGAGCCTTCGCGTTGCGGACAAGCTCGAAAAGGACGGCAAGGGGCTCAACCTCACCTTCGAGGTGCGGGACGGCATTTTGAATCATCCGAGGAGCGGCAAGCCCTCGACCCTCGAAGGGGCAGCCGTCACGCTTGCCGACCGCATCGCCTACATAAACCATGACATCGAGGACGCGGTCCGCGCGGGGCTATTGGACCGAAAGGACCTTCCCCCGCGGGCGGTCAAGGTGCTCGGCAACGACACGTCGGAGCGCATCAACACGGCGATCCTCGACATCGTGCAAGAATCCGAGGGAAAGCCGTATGTGCGCATGTCCGAGGAAAAATACGGCGCGCTCGAAGAGCTCAGCGGGTTCATGTTCGAGCGGGTTTATGAGCGGGCGAACAAGCTCATCCAGGAGAGCGCAGAGCGCATGCTCGGCGAGCTCTATGAATATTTCACCAACCGTCCCAAGGAACTGCCCGTGCTCTATCAGGCGATCTCCGCCGAGGACGGCATCGACCGTGCGGTGTGCGATTATCTCTCTTCCATGACCGACAAGTATGCGATCGGCGTCTTTAAGAAGCTGTTCGTGCCGCGGGAGGGGAGCGTATGAACGAGGAGTATTCCGCTTTCCTTGCAAGGCTCAAAGAAAAGTGCGATCTTGTCGACGTCATCGGCTCTTATATAAAATTGGAACGGCGTGGGTATAATTATTGGGCGTGCTGTCCCTTTCATCATGAAAAGACTCCGTCGTTCGTGATCAACGCGGGCGAAAAATACTACCACTGTTTCGGCTGCGGCGCGTCGGGGGATGTGATCGGGTTCGTCAAGGAATATGAGAACGTCGGCTTCAACGAGGCGGTGCAGATCTTAGCAGACCGTGCGAAGATGGAAGTGCCCGCCTTCGACCCCCGTGCGCAGGAGGAGATGAAGCGGCGCAAGGAGCGCAAAGAACGGCTCTTGGCGCTCATGCTCGACACGGCGAGATTTTATCGGGACAACCTCTATTCGGGCAAGGCGGACGAGCATGTCGCCTACCTCGAAAAGCGGAAGATCTTGCCGCAGACCATCAAGCGGTTCGGGTTAGGCGCGTCCCTCGATTATACGTCTCTGCCGCGGTATCTCCGCGAAAAGGGATATGAGCCGAAGGAGATGACGGACAGCGGCGCGTGCGCCAAGACGTCCGACGGCAGGATCTTGGACGCGCAGGGGGGAAGGCTCATCATTCCCATCATCAACAATCTCGACGAGGTCGTCGCCTTCGGGGGACGGATCATGAAGCCCTCCGCTTCGGCAAAATACAAGAACACCCGAGATTCCGAGCTCTTCGACAAGAGCAAGAATCTCTTCAACATCAATCTCGTCAAAAAGCTCAAAAAGACCGAGGGCATTTTCTCGCTCATCTTGGTCGAGGGATATATGGACGCGATCTCGCTCTATCAGGCGGGGTTTTGCAATACGGTGGCGAGCATGGGCACGTCGCTCACCAAGGAGCAGGCGCGGCTGTGCAAGCGGTACACCGACAATGTGTTTATCAGCTATGACGGCGACTTCGCGGGGCAGAAGGCAAATCTCCGCGGGCTCGAGATCATGAAGCAAGAGGGGCTCAAAGTGCGCGTCGTTCCGCTGCCCGAGGGGCTCGACCCCGACGACGTCATCAAAAAAAGCGGCGCGGATGGGTACAGGGACTGCCTCGACAAGGCGATGCCGCTCATCGATTTCCGCTTGGAAGCTTCAAAGCGCAAGTTCGACCTTTCAAAGACGGACGAAAAGCGGGAATACCTCAAAGAGGTCATTCCGATCGTGCGCGAGGCGGAGAGTGCGGCAGAGCGGGAAGAACTTTTGAAAAAACTTTCGAAGGAGACGGGCGTGAGCATGACCGCGCTTTTGAGCGATCTCGGCGCGTCGCCTGCAAAGGCGGAAGAGCCTGCCGTCAAAGAGCCTTCGCCCTTGACGCGGGAAGAGGGGGACGGCGCGCGCAAGGCGGAGCGGTTCGTCTTGGCGGCGTGTCTGTTCGACAAGCCCTATGCGCGCAGCTGTAAGGTCGAAAAGTTCGTCTTTCACGACGAGACGCTCTCCAAGATCGCGGAATACATCCAAAGCGAGCGGCTCGAAAAGGGCAAAGTGCGGGCGGGCGGCGTGTTCGACTATGTGCAAGAGGGCGCGGAACTTTCCGAAGTGCTCGATCTCGACGTGGGGGACAGGCTCAACGGGGCAAACGCCGAAAAATATTTCTCCGACTGTGTGGCGCGGCTCACCCTGCAAGCGCTGTCCGAGGAGATCGAAAGTTTGCGCTCCGCCTATCAAGAGGCGCAAGACGAGGATGAAAAACGGGAGATCCTCTCGCTCATCCGCCAACTCATGATAAAACAGAAGAAATATAAGAAGAGGTAAGGAATGGAAATCAGCGAACAACAGCTCAGCGAGATCATCGAGTCGATCGCCGAGCCCTATAAAATGAAGGGCAGCGTTTCGACAAATACGCTCATCGATCATCTCGAACGTTACGATTTAAGCCCCGCGCAGATCGAAGAGGTCTACCGCCGTCTCCCCGAGATGGGAGTGCAGATCTTCGACGAGGACGAGCGCGACAAGGAACTCTTCGAACAGGCATTGTCCGACATTGGGCTGGACGATCCCGTCAAGATGTATTTGAAGGACATCGGCAGAGTGCCCCTTCTTTCGACGGACGATGAGATCGAACTCGCGCGCCGCATGCAAAACGGCGACGAAGAGGCGAAGAAAAAGCTCTCCGAAGCCAACTTGCGCCTCGTCGTATCCATCGCAAAGCGGTATGTCGGGCGGGGAATGCTCTTTCTCGATCTCATCCAGGAGGGCAACTTAGGGCTCATGAAGGCGGTCGAAAAATTCGACTACCAGAAGGGCTTCAAGTTCTCGACGTATGCGACCTGGTGGATCCGTCAATCCATCACCCGTGCGATCGCCGACCAAGCGCGGACGATTCGTATCCCCGTGCACATGGTCGAGACGATCAACCGCTTGACGCGGGTGTCGCGGATGCTCCTGCAAGAGAACGGCAGAGAGCCCACGCCCGAAGAGATCGCGGAGGCGATGGAACTCGACGTCGCGCGGGTAAGGGAGATCCAAAAGATCGCGCAAGACCCCGTCTCGCTCGAAACGCCCATCGGCGAAGAGGAGGATTCTCACCTCGGCGACTTCATCGAGGACGACAAGACGCAGACCCCGGGCGATTCGGTCGCGTTCATCATGCTCAAAGAGCAGCTCTTGGGGGTGCTCGACACCCTCACCCCGCGCGAAGAGAAGGTGCTGCGGCTGCGCTACGGCATCGACGACGGCAAACCCCGCACCCTTGAAGAGGTCGGCAAAGAATTTAACGTCACCCGCGAGCGCATCCGCCAGATCGAGGCAAAGGCGCTTCGGAAGCTCCGCCATCCCTCGCGCAGCAAAAAGCTCAAAGACTTCCTCGATTGATGGAAGGGCGGGTCGGGACAATTTGCGCCTATCTCTCCGAGGCAGACGTCTTTGCCGACGTCGGTTGCGACCACGGGTTCATGGCAAAGTACATGCTCGAAAACGGGCTGTGCAGGCGGGCGTATATCTCGGACGTGAGCGAAAAGAGTCTGCAAAAGGCAAAGGCGCTTCTATCCCGCGAGATCGAGGCGGGACGGTGTATCCCCGTCGTTGCGGACGGGCTCAAAGGGCTCAAAGAGCCGTGCGATCTCTTGCTCATCGCGGGGCTCGGCGGCGAGGAGACCGTGCGCATCTTGACGGAGAGCTACCTGCCGCAAAAGTTTGTGTTCCAGCCCATGAAAAACGCCGAAAAGCTGCGCGCCTATCTCGTGGAAAAGGGCGCGGGCATCGAGCACGATCTGACCTTCAAGGAGGGGGCGTACTTTTACGACCTCATCGCAGGGAGCAGCCGGGGCGGGAGCAAATACACACAAAAACAAATCCTATGGGGCAGGGACAACCTCTTGCGCCCCGCGCCGCCCTTTTTCGAAAAGCTCGAAAGCGAGCGGAACAAGATCTTGACATATTTGGCGCAGGATGTGAGCGAGAAGAGCAGAGAAGAACTTCTCTCCCGCATGCAAGCGCTCGACGAGGTGTTGAATGAGACCCGAAGAACTTTTGAAAGCCGTGGATAGGCTCGCGCCGTTTTCCCTCTCCGAGGAGTACTGCGCCCGCTTTTCCCATCACGATAACAGCGGACTGTTGATCAATTTTGATGAGCCGATCTCGGGCGTACTCTTTGCGCTCGATCTTTCGAAAAAAGCCGTGGAAGAGGCGAAAAAACGGGGGATGAACTGTATCGTCACCCATCATCCTGCGATCTTCTATCCCGTATCGCGGCTTGACACAGTGCAGAATGGAAGTCTGCTCGACTGTATGAAGGCGGGGATCTCGGTGATCTCGGCGCACCTCAATCTCGACGCGGCAAGGGGCGGGATCGACGACTGCCTCATGGTCGGGCTCGGCGGGACGAAGGCGGAACAAGAGATGGACGTCCTGTCCCTCGGAAGCTACGGCAAGCTCTTCGAGATCGGAGCGCGGAGCATGGGGGAATTTTTGCGCGGGATCGAGGAGACGTTCTCGACGAAACGCACGGTAAGCTACGGGGAAGAGCCCGTAAGGCGGGTCGCGAGTTTTTGCGGCGCGGGGCTCGACGAGCGCGCGCTCGATTTCGCGTTCCGCGGCGGCGCGGACACGCTCGTCTCGGCGGAAGGAAAACATCATCTCGTCTTGGCGGCGCGGGAGCGGGGGCTCAACTTGGTGCTCCTCACCCATTACGCGTCCGAGTTTTACGGGTTTGAAAAATTTTATCTGGCATTGAAGGCGCAAGAGGAAAAAGACGGAACGCCCTTTGCGCTCTATCGGGAAGAAGAACTCTTATAATCAAGAGAAGATCGAATAAAAAAGACAGGGAGGAGATCAAGATGCCTATATCGCAAGAATTATTGGAATACCAGCGGGTGGACGGAGAGCTGTTGAAGATCGAACAGGAGCTGTCCGCAAGCGAGGAGCGAAAAAAATATTTGCAGGCGAAGAAATTCATCGAGGCGGCGGGGGAGAAGCTCGAAGCGCAGGACAAGCACGCCGAGGTCCTTCGCGCCACGGCGGAAAAGCTCACCGAGGAGCTCAAAGAGATCGAAAAGCTGATCGCGGAGTATTCCGAGCTCGACGAAATGGTCGAAAGCGGCGGGGACATCGCCTTTTATAAGAAGAACGTCCAATCGCTCTCGGAGCGGCTGCGCACCCTCAAAGGGGAGCTTGCGAAGCTCTTGACGGACGCGGAAAGCGCGGTCGAGGAGTATAAAAAGCTCAAAAAGCAGACGATCGCCATGCAAAAACAGTACAAGGAGTACAACGAGAAGTTCAAATCGGCGAAGGGCGCGCGGGCGGAGGAAGTGCAAAAGATCAACGAAACGCTCGAAAAGATCGGCGCGAATATCCCGCCCGAGATCTTGAAGCGCTACAAGGCGAAGCGGAAAGAGCGCATCTTTCCCGTCGTCGCGCCGCTCACGAACGGACGCTGCATTTGCGGTATGGACTTCGCGATCGCCCAACAGGGCAAGCTCTCGGGCGGCGGGGTCGTCGAATGCGAACATTGCCACCGCTTTATCTATAAGGAGTAAACGGCAAGCGGAACCAAGCGGGAATTTTCGGGCGTAAAATGAAGGGATGCAATCAACACTTGCTTTGATCTCCCAAAAAGCCGTCCTTCAAAACGCCGCGCTCGTCATAGAACGGGCGGGAACGGACGTATATGCCGTCGTCAAGGACGACGCCTACGGGCACGGCGCGGAAAAGATCGCCTTGCTTCTCGAACCGTATCTGCGCGGCTTTGCCGTTGCGACCGTCTTGGAGGGCAGTGCGCTACGGGTCGCGGGCATTCGAAAGGAAATTCTCGTTCTGAGCCCGTGTCTGAGCGAGGAAGAGGCGCTCTCCTGCGCCCTTTACGGCTTGACCCCGACCGTCACGTCCCTCTCGTCCCTGCGCCTTTTGTTGCGGGCGGGGGAGAAGTTCGGCTACGCCGTTCGGGCGCAGCTCAAAATCAACACGGGCATGAACCGCTACGGAGTGCGTCCCGAACGCGCCGAGAGCCTTTGCCGCTTGGCAAAGCAGGGCGGCGCTCAAATCTCGGGCGTATTTTCCCATTTCTACGCGCCCGAGGACAAAGCCGCGCGCGAAAAGCAGTTTGCGCTCTTTCGAGGGGCGGCGGATCTCGTCAAAAACATCTTCCCCGACGCGGTGCGGCATCTTTCGGCGACGGGGGGAATGCTGGCGGGGAAAAAGTACAATTTTGACGCCGTGCGTTGCGGCATTGCGCTCTATGGGTATCTTCCCAAGGGATTTTCGGGAATGCTGCCCGTAAAGCCCGCGATGAGGGTGTATGCGACCGTGTCGCACAGCGGGACGTTCACGGGCGGGGGCGTGGGATACCAAGCCGCAAAGCGGCGGTATCAAAAACTTCAAACGCTGCGCCTCGGCTACGGCGACGGATTTTTGCGCGCGGGCGACATCGGGAACGAAAGCGATCTTTGCATGGACGCATTCGTAAAGCGGGGCGGCGCGCCGTTCGGCGCAAGACGGCTTATCATGAAGGACGCTGCCGCGCTCGCCGAAAAATATCACACGATCGTCTACGAAGTGCTCGTAAACGTCGGCAAAAAAGCGGAGAAACGCTATGTTTGAAAAACAAGAGGCAAGAAAGCTCTTTTCGGAGCTGAGAAAGGGCTTGAAGAGCGCGGAAAAGGACGAGAAGATCGCCCGCTTCGCCCTCGAAGAATTTCAAAACTATGAGAGCTTCTTTGTCTATCTCTCCTTTCGGACGGAAGTCGGGACGGAGCAGATTGTCAAGACTCTTTTGAAACAAAATAAGAAAGTTTGCGTGCCGCGCGTAGTTGGAGATCAAATGCGCTCGGTGCGTTTGCATGATACGGACAAGCTGCGAAAGGGCGCGTTCGGCATTTCCGAGCCCGAGGGAGAGGAAGAGGAGACCTGCCAAGTCGCCTTTACCCCGCTCCTTGCCGTCGATCAGGCGGGCGTTCGGCTCGGCTACGGCGGCGGGTTTTACGATCGGTATTTCAAGGCGCATCCAAACGTCTTGCGCGTGGGACTTGCCTACGAGGGACAGCGGACGGACGAGCTTATGCGCGAAGAGACGGACGTTCCCTTAAACGCGCTCGTCACCGAGAACGGGGTCGTGTATTTCGATTTGAACGCGCAAGGCGCGGCGGGGGACAAATGAGGGTCATTGCGGGAAAATATCGCGGAATGGTCCTGCATTCCTTCCGCGGAGAGGACATCCGACCCACCGCCGATCGGGTGAAGGAGTCCGTCTTTCAAATTCTCTCATCCCGCCTCGTCGGTGCGAGAGTGCTCGACCTCTTTTGCGGCAGCGGCGCCCTCGGGATCGAATGTCTCTCGCGCGGCGCGGGGGAAGTCGTCTTTAACGACCTCTCCGACGAGAGCCTTTCGCTCTGCAAAAAGAACCTCTCCCGCATTGCGGGGAACTTCCGCGTCACGCGAAGCGATTTCAGAGCCTATCTTTCCCGCGCAGAGGGCAAGTTCGACCTCATCTTCGCCGACCCGCCCTATAAAGAGGACTATTTCGAGACCGTCTTTTCGCTCATCTGTCAAAACGACCTGCTTTCAAGCGGCGGGCTCTTGGTCTATGAGAGCGAAAACGATCTATCGCCCGTTTCGGGAGCATATTTTCTCGACCGAAGAAAGTACGGCAGAACGGTCGTGACAATGATACAAAAGGAGCAAACAAATTGAAAAAGTGTGTATTTGCGGGGACGTTCGACCCGTTTACGGTCGGGCATCTCGATACCGTTGAGAAGTCGCTCAAAGTGTTTGACGAGACGGTGGTCGCCGTGTCGGAAAACAAGAAGAAGGCGTGTCTGTTTTCGGCAAAAGAGCGCAAGGAGATGATCGAAGCGGTCTTTGCGGAGCAAAAGCGGGTGAAGGTCGTCGTCTGGGACGGGGTCATTGCCGATCTCTTGAAGAAAGAGAGCACGCCGTTTTATGTGCGCGGGGTGCGGAATGCCGTCGATTTCGAGTATGAGACCAACGACTTTTATGCGAGCCGAGATCTCGACGAGACGATGATCACCCTCTATTTCCCCGCCGAGAAGCAAGATCTATACATCAGTTCGACCCTCGTCAAAAACTGCATCGCCTTTCAAAAGCCGTTTGACCGCTATGTTCCCGAGGCGGTCGCGCGCTATCTTCAAAAGCGGCTGGGAGCGGGAAAATGATCGCACGGCGCATACAGCTTCCTTCGCCCGAAGAGGTCAAGGCGCAGCTTCCGCTTTCCAAGGAGCTTGAAGATCGCATGGCGGCGCAAGAGGAACTTGTCAAGGGGGTCTTGTCGGGACAGACCCAAAAACTGCTCGTCGTCGTAGGTCCTTGTTCGGCGCATGACGAAGCGGCGATCCTTCGGTATGCCGAGCGGCTCGGAAAGATCGCGGAAAAGGTGAAGGAACAGCTCGTCCTCGTGCTCAGGGTGTATACGACCAAGCCGCGCACGCGGGGCGTGGGGTATAAGGGCATGGTCTTTTGCCCCGATTATTTCGAGGGCGAACGGGCGCAGACGGCGAGAGAGGGACTGTACTTTGCGCGCCGCTTGCATTTGCGCGCAATAGAGGCGTCGGGACTTTTGACGGCGGATGAAATGCTCTGTCCCGAGAATTTGCCCTATTTCGAGGACGTCGTGGGCTATCATGCGGTCGGGGCGCGCTCTTCGGAGGACGAAATGCACCGCGCCGCGGCGAGCGGGCTGAACGTTCCCGTCGGGATCAAGAACCCGATGAGCGGAAGTCTGCCCGCGCTCGTAAGTTCGGTGTATGCGGCGCAGCAGCCGCAGGCGTATTTTTGCGGCGGGGAGGAGATCTTCACGGACGGCAATCCCTTTGCCCATGCCGTCTTGCGCGGCTATGTCGATCCCGACGGGCGGGACAAGCCCAACTTCGGGTTCAACATGCTCTTAAAGACGCTCGAAAGAATCGAAGAATGCGGAGAGATCAAAAATCCCGCCGTCCTTATCGATACCAACCATTCCAACACGGGCAAGCAGTGGATGCGGCAGAAGGACGTCGCCGAGGACGTGCTTTTGAGCCGTAAAAGCTCGTCCGCGCTCAAAAAACTTGTCAAGGGATTTATGATCGAGAGCTTTCTCGAAGAAGGAAACCAAGCGGAAAACCAACAGTTCGGAAGGTCGGTCACCGACCCCTGCCTTTCGTGGGAAGATACCGAACGGCTGCTCTATGAAATTTCCGAGCGCGGCTGAATTTGCGGCTGATCAAAGGAGCAGGGAAGAGAGCAGAAAGCAGATCGCGAATGCGAAGAGGGCTTGAAGGAGCTTGCAAAGGACGAAGGGAAGGGTCTTGATGCCCGCGCGGGAGAGGTAGGCGATCTCCTGGCAGAGCACGCAAAACCCGCCGAAGGTGACGAGCGCGCAGCTCGTTGCGGCGGAGAGGGGGGTTTTGAGGTTTGAAAGGACGCTGCAACCCGTCGTCATTTCCAACAGTCCGCGAAGGATCCCTTCCGCGAATGGGCTGCCGCCGAAGAGGGAGAACACGCCGAGCGCGGAGAGCATTTCTCCGAAGCAGCAGAAGAGGGCGATGAACCCGCCGACGCAGAGGACGGAGACGACCGCGCCCCAAAGGCTGTCATAGAGAAGGGTCGGGTTTTGGAGCGGGGGACGCAGGGAAGAAGAAGCGTTTTGCGCGGGCTTTGAAAGACAGCGCATCAAAAGACAGACGAGCCAAACGCCAGAAAGGTGGGAGAGGAGCAAGATCCAGCCGAGGGCGGGGCTTTGATACATCATCGACCCGACCGTCCCGACGAGAAAGGGCGGACCTGAGGTCGTCACAAGACAGGCAAGGCGGAAGCGTTCCTCATGATTCACGAGCCCGTTTTGATGGAGATCCAAGTAGAGTTTCGCGCCGACGGGATAGCCCGAGACGGACGCGAGGATGGCAGCGCCCGCTCCCGCGCCCGAGACGCGGAACACGCGCCCCGCCGCGGGCGAGATCTTCTTTGAAAAGGCGAAGAAGGGAGGCAGGGCGGTCAAGAGGGCGGTGAGAAAGAGAAAGGGGAACGCCGCGGGCAGCACGGCCGCCGCCCAGAGGGAGATCCCGTCCAAAATGCTCTTTGCATACCGTTCGGGGTCGGACAAAAAGAGCGCGGAGAGCAGGAGCACGAGAAAGAACGCAAGGGTGGGAAAGACGGCGCGGCGGCTTTGTCTTTCGCTTTCCAAGGATGAACGCATGGCAGACATGCTGAATTTTACGTTGCAAAGGAGATATTTATGAGTAAAAAATTTGGATTGGCGCTCGGGTCGGGCGGTTCGCGCGGGGTCGCGCATATCGGATTTTTGCAGGCGCTCGAAGAATCGGGACTCAGACCCGATCTCGTCACGGGCTGTTCGATGGGCGCGATCGTCGGCGCATGCTATTGCGGCGGCGCGTCGCCGATGGAAATGCGGGACGCAGTGTTGAACCTCAATTTGACCGACCTCGTGTCCTTGAACATCGCCCCGTTCCGCAAAAACGGGCTCATGCGGCTCAATAAGGCGCGCAAGAGAATGGCGGACCTCATCGGCGAAAAGACCTTCGACGACCTCGATATTCCCTTCCAATGCGTCGCGACCGACCTCGTGAAGGGCGAGACCGTCGTTTTGAAAGAGGGGAACGTGCTCGACGCCGCGATCGCTTCGAGCTCCATCCCGGGCGCATTCACCCCCGCGGAATTCGGCGGGTATCAAATGCTCGTGGACGGCGGGATCTTGGAGCGCGTGCCCACGAAAGAGCTCAAAAACATGGGCGCGGAAGCCATCGTCGCCGTGGACGTCTTGGGCGATCTCACCGAAAGAGAGCCCTCGGGTCAGCTCATGAATACCCTTCTGCGCGTCATCGACATCATGGACACCCATACCACCATGAACAAACGCCGCGCCAGAATGCGCTATGTCGATCTCTTCTTAGAGCCCGAACTCGGCAGCATGGACCAATACTCGGTCAAAAACCTCGCCTTCGCCTACGACAAGGGGTATGAACTCGGCGTGAAAAATTGCGGCGCGATCCGAAAACTCGTCGAAAGAGATTGATTCTTCAAAAAACCGAATAAAATTTTTTTGTCAGTACTTCCCGAATCGGCGTCGGGAAGTATTTTTTTGGATATTTTCATAAATTTTAACTTTGGGTATTGCATTTTTAAATTTTTTATGCTATGATGGTATCGTTGGGAGGATATGAAAAATATGAAAAGACGGAGGCAATGGCGGTTGCCCCTTCTTTTGGCATCCGTTTTTGCGCTTTTTTGCGCGGGAACGGGGGCTTGGAAGGGCGAAGCGCCCGTTTTCACGGGCAATTTTTCGGAACATGAGCGGATTTCCGCTTCGGCGGAGACCGATCTCGACAAGACGATCTTTACCGATTATACCAAGACGGCGCTCAACGCGGCGTATGACACGCCCGAAGAACTCGATGCGCTCGAACAGACGGCGCGCGCAGAGGATAGGGCGAGCATCGCGCGGGCGCGGGACGTGCTCGAAGGCAGGGCGCGTTATGAGGCGTGCCGGGAGTTCTCGACGCGCGAGGACGCGCCGAATAAAATCGATCAGTTCGGCGACATGGGTACATACACGAAGAGCGCCCTGCTCTTTTACTACCGCGCGATGGACGCGATGGTCACGGGCATTGCGGGGACAAAGGGCGAGGAGATCACCGTCTATGTCGAAGCGGACGCGGGTGCGAATCTGCCCTCAGTTATCACTGCGGAAGTGTTCAGCACCTATCAGATGTACCGCGACGAATATAAGCTCAATGCGGGGAAGAACACGATCACGCTCAAAGGCGAGGACGTCATATATCTCAAAAATCCGTATACGGCTTCGACGCAGAAGGGACAGGTGAGCGTCTATTTCGAGGGCGGCTTGCAGTATCCCGTCTTTAAAAAGGGGGAGAGCGGGTCGGCGTTTCTCGGCTATTTGAAGGAATATCGGGAGCGGAGAAAAAAACAGCCCCAAAAGACCCCCGACGTTGTAGAGTTCGTGACGGACGGCGGCGTGCTCACCCTGCCGACCGAAGTCGTTTTTACGACCTATCTCGACGAAAAGAGCATCACGCCCGAGGAAAACGCCGAGCTCTGGGGCAACTTTTTCAAGCAAGCGCTCGAATTTAACGGCGTGCCGCTCAGCGAGGATTCCCCCTTCGGCGAGTACTACGACGAGCGGAACAATGCGATCAAGATCAATTACCGCTATATGAAGTTCACGCAGAACATCGGCGGGTATGCGACCGACTATCATATCGGCTATCAAGAGCAAGCGCCCTGGTTCGCAAATTACAATTACTATAAGAACAAGGGGGGCGGCGTATACTTCTTTAACATGTGCCATGAGTTGGGGCATGTGCTCGACAACAGCAAAAAGACCCTTCCCGAGACCACGAACAACGTGACGGCGACCTATCTCTATCTCAACGTGCTCGGCTATTCCGCAAGCAGCAGTTTGCAGCCCTTCGAAAAGGCGCTGTCCTATCTTGCTTCGGACTACAAGGAGCAGGGGGTCGCATACGACGACGGATACGTCCTCTATAAAGATCCCAACAACTACGACCACAACTATCTCGTCTTTTGGGAGCTCGAATGCGTTTGCCCAGGGTATTGGGGGAAGCTCAACAATTATCTCCGCCAAGCGGACACCTTCCGTCCCTCCAATGTCGGCGTGCGGCAGAACGTCGAAAAGCTCGTCTATTATTCGTCCTTGGCCGTGGGCAGCGATCTTACCGATTATTTCGCCCGCTGGGGGGTGTATCTCAGAAAGGACAAATCGGACGTTTTCACCAAGGAGAACGCCACGCAGTCCTTAAAAGACGTGCTCGAAGAGGCGAAAAAGAAGGGGCTCATCGGCGAGGGAAAGAAGTATTGGTACACCGACGGCAGCGAGTACGCCTTCATGCGCGAAAACGGCGAAGCGGACGATCAAAGCTACCGCGGAAAGACACCCGAGATCGTCTCCGTCCGAAAGGAGGACGGCAAGCGGACGCTCGTCCTCTCCTGCGAGAAAGACCCCTGCCATCTCGGCTATGAGATCTTCTCGTCCCAAAACGGAAGGGATTTCAAAGCCGCGGGCTTTACATATTCCGACGTCTTTCAAGACGAAAACGATTACGGAAATTCGACGGTCTCGTATAAAGCCGTCGCCTATAACCGCTATTTCGCGATGAGCGGGGAGAGCGCGGTCTTGACCGATGCCGCCGCGCAGAGCGGCAACGCCGACGTTTGCAGGGTGAACGGCGTGGGCTACGATTCCTTCGGGGATGCGGTCGCTGCCGCAAAAGCGGGGGATACCGTCGAGCTCTTGCGCGATTGCACGGTCAAAAATGCGGAGATCGTGAAGAGCCTCACCGTCAAGGTCGCCGACGAAGCTACGGGCGACGTGACCGTCAGCGGCGAGAACAAGCCGAGCTATTTCTTCCATATTTACGGAAACGGCAACCGTGTTTCCTTCGAGGGCAGGGAAGATGCGAAGATCGTCTTGAACGGCTTCTATAATTCCTATACCTATCCCGCGATCTGGCTCGATGGGCTCGATTTTGAGGCGAAACACCTCACGGTCGAAAATTATTCCGCGTCCTATTTCGGCGGCGCGCTATACTCGGATGGCGCAAATGTCACGCTGTCACATTGTTCTTTTATCAGCTGTTCCAACGGTTCGTTCGGCGACGGCGTCACGCTTGAAAACGACGCTACCCTCTCGCTCGAAGATTGCACCTTCGAAGGGCAGAGTGCCGATCTCTATTTCAAGACGGCGTCCAAACTTGTGCTCAAAGGAGAGACGGGCGCAATGAAGGTCGGCTTCGGCGAGTTCGAAGGCGGCGTGGAAGTGGACGCAAGAGCCGCTTCAAGCGAAGAGGACGCAATTCAAAAGCTCATCTTATTGAATCCCGATTACGCCTTCCGCAAGAAGGGCGATCTTTTCGAAATGGGACGGGTGACGTTTACGCTCACCTTCCAAGCGGGAAGCGAAGAGGCGCGCGTCACCGTCAAAAAGAGCAGCTTTACCTTCGGCGAGGAGCCGCTCGAAACCTTCGGAAAACGGTACTGCAAGAGCTATCGCGACGAGGCGGGAAACACCTATGCGCGCGGGGAGAAGATCACGCTGCGCTCGGACATGACCTTTACCGTCACCCTCGAAGAGGCGTCCTCGATTTTCTTGCAGTTCTTCAACCGAATCGAGGAGCATTCCTTTGCCGAGGACGCCGACCTCTATCTTCCCCGCTATGACGGAGATCGGCGCATCTTGTCCTATACGTCCCCGTATCAAAGCTATCCCGCGGGGAGCGTGTTCCATACCGCGAGGAAGGGAGAGGCCAAACTTGTCGCCGTCTATCAAAACTACTTCCGCTTTGAAACGATCGTGCGCGGCAGGATGCAGTCGCAAGGCTATCGGAAATACGGCGATATGATCACCCTCGATACATTGAGCGGAGACTTTCTCGGCTGGTACTGTCAAGGGAATCTCTATCAAGGCGGGAAAGCGATCGAGATCGTCCGCAACATGACCTTCACTGCCATGTTCAATGGCGAGCCGATCGACCTTGCCAAGGCGGAGATCGTCGTTAAGGACTGCAAGTTCACGGGCGAGGCGCAAGAGCCGACCGTCGTCGTTTTGCTCGACGGCGTTGCCCTTCCGAGCGATCTTTATACCGTGTCCTACCGCGAGAACGTTGGTCCCGGCACGGCATACGTCAAGATCGCGCCCGCCACGCAGTATGTCGTCGGCGAACAGGAAGCGGCGTTTGCGATCGAGCAGGAACAGCCGCCCGAAAAAGACCCCGACGAGGGCGACGAAAAAGACCCCGAGCCGCCCAAAGAGGACGAGGGAGATGAGAAAGATCCCGTCGAGCCCCCGAAAGACGTCGAGGGCGACGAAAAAGACCCCGCCGAGCCCCCGAAAGAAGATGAAGGCGACGAAAAAGAGCCCGAAGCAGGCGAAAAGCGGGACGAGGTCGAGGAAGCGGAAGAGAAGGGCGGCGATCGACTTTTGTGGCTGCTCGCAATTCCTGCGGTACTTTTGGTCGGCGGTGCGATCGCGGCTGTGATCGTCGTCCGAAAAAAGAAGAAGAAAGAGGAAACGAGACTTGAATGACAGGATTTCCCCCAAAACAGCTTGTCTTTTTGGGGGAAACATGTTATAATCGGAAAGTACGGCAAATTTTGCCGCGCTTTTTTGATTTCCTTCGGGAGGATAAGATGTTACAAGTCAACGGCGTGAGCCTGCAATACGGGAGCAAGAAGCTCTTCGAGGACGTGAACCTCAAATTCACGAGCGGAAACTGCTATGGGATCATCGGGGCGAACGGTGCGGGGAAGAGCACTTTCCTCAAAATTTTATCGGGTGAGATCGAGCCGAACAAGGGGGACGTGACGCTCGGCAAGAACGAGCGCATGAGCGTGCTCGCCCAAAACCAAAACAAGTACGACGCGGAGACGGTGCTGCGGGCGGTCATGCTCGGGCACAAGCGGCTCGTGGAGATCATGGACGAGAAGGACGCGCTCTATCAGAAGGCGGATTTCTCGGACGAGGACGGCGTGCGCGCGTCGGAGCTTGAAAGCGAGTTTTCCGAGCTCGGCGGCTGGGAAGCGGAGAGCGAGGCGGAGACCCTTCTCAATGAGCTCGACATCCCCGCCGAATTTCATTCCCGCCTCATGAGCGAGCTCGACGCCAAGCAAAAGGTGCGGGTGCTCCTTGCGCAGGCGCTCTTCGGCAATCCCGACGTGCTGCTCCTCGACGAGCCGACCAACAACCTCGACTTAAAGACGGTGCGCTGGCTCGAAAACTACCTGCTCGACTTCGAGAATACGATCATCATCGTCTCGCACAACCGTCACTTTCTCAACAAAGTCTGCACGCACATTTGCGACGTGGACTTCGGGAAGATCAATTTGTATCTCGGGAACTACGATTTCTGGTATCAGACCTCGCAGCTCATGGCGCGCCAGCAGCGGGACGCGAACAAGAAGGCGGAACAGCGCGCCGCCGAGCTCAAAGAGTTCATCGCGCGCTTCTCGGCGAACGCGAGCAAGTCCCGTCAGGCGACGAGCCGAAAGAAGGAACTTGAAAAGCTCACGATCTCCGACTTCAAACCCTCGCTTCGCAAGTATCCGTTCATCGAGTTCAAGTACGAGCGGGAGATCGGCAACGACATTCTCTGCGTCGAGGGCTTGACCAAGAAGGGATATTTCGAGAACGTGTCCTTTACCGTGCAAAAGGGGGACAAGATCGGCATTTTGTGCGACAAATCGACGTCGATCACCATGCTCTACGACATTTTGGCGGGCAAGAAAGAGGCGGACGCGGGCACGGTCAAGTGGGGCAAGACCATCCAATACAGCTATTATCCGCTCGACAACGGCGAGTTCTTCGACGGCTGCGAGCTGTCGCTTGTCGAATGGCTGTCGCAGTTCAGCAAGGACCACTATGAGGAATACCTTCGCGGCTGGCTTGGGCGGATGCTCTTCTCGGGCGAAGAGGCGCTGAAAGAGGCAAAGGTGCTCTCGGGCGGGGAAAAAGTGCGGTGCATGCTCGCCAAAATGATGCTCGAAGGCGGGAATTTCCTCATCTTCGACGAGCCGACAAGTCACCTCGACCTCGAATCCATCACCTCGCTCAACAACGGCTTGACCGCCTTCAAGGGCTGCCTGCTTTTGACCTCGCACGACCAGGAACTCATGAATACCGTTTGCAATCGGATCATTGTCCTGAACGGCACGAAGGTGTACGATAAGTCGATTACGTTTGACGAATACATTGACAGTATCGAGGGATAATGAAAGGGTAGCGAGCTAAAAACAATGACGGCGTTTCTTCGGAGACGCCGTTTTCTTTATGAACCGCCTCTTGGCTCGTAAAACCGATGACCCCCAAACTCGCTGTCCCCTTGAGGGGAAAGTGGCGCACCCTTTGCGCCAAAAGGGGTGGTAAGTTCGTCGCCGTTACACCCCCTCAGTCACGCAAAAATGCGTGACAGCTCCCCCTCGAAGGGGGAGCCAAGTAGGGAAACTTGCTGTCCCCTCAGAGCCATTTTCTTTTTCTTCGGGGCAAATTTTTTCAAACGACAATTTCGTCGGCACTCTGTCGCATATAATGAAGGGGAGCGTAGGAGGAAGGACGAATGCTTGAAATGTTTTATGCCGTGCTATGCAGGCTGTTTTTTTTCACGGGGAGTTTGTCGGACGGGAGCTGCTATCCCAAGCCGCTGAGCGAAGCGGAGGAGAAAAAATATCTCGCGCTCGCCAAGGCGGGGGACAAGAAGGCGAAGGATAAGCTCATCCGTCACAACATGCGGCTTGTAGCGCACGTCGTCAAGAAGTACAGCGGCGCTGCCGAGACAGACGATATGATCTCGGTCGGGAGCATCGGGCTCATCAAGGCGATCAACACCTACGAATCGGGGCACGGCACGCGGCTCGCGACCTATACCGCGCGCTGTATCGAGAACGAGATCCTCATGCTCATCCGCGCGGGCAAGAAGCACAAGAACAACGTCTCCCTCTCCGACCCCGTCGGCACGGACAAGGACGGGAACGAACTCACCCTCATGGACCTTCTCTTCGAAAAAGAGGACAAAGTGTTCGGAAGCGTGGAGCAAAGCCTCATGCAGGAGAAGTTCATCCGCGCGATCAAGGAGCTCTTGACCGACCGCGAGACCGAGATCATCTGCCTTCGCTATGCCCTCAAAGGCGGCGTTCCCCTCGCCCAGCGCGAGGTCGCCTTGAAGCTCGGGATCTCTCGCTCTTATGTTTCGCGTATCGAAAAGAAAGCCATTGAGAAGTTAAGAAACGGTCTTAATCGGGATGAGTTTTTAGACTAACGCTCTTTCCATAAACTTCGCATCTCTTCGTCCCGCTTGCGGCAACTTTCAGTTACGTACCTAAGTACGTACGCGCCTTCAAGTTTTCCGCGCGCTCCTCGACCTGCTCGTTTCTGAAAAGAGTGACGGTTACGGATTAAAATAGGATTCTATCCCTTTGAAAATACTTTACATTTTTCCCAAAATTTACTATAATATCTCCTATGATAAAACTTGCGGAAGGCTGGAAAGAATATGCCGTTCTGAAAACGGGCGGCGGGTATAAGCTCGAACGCTGGGGGGAGATCGTACTGCTCCGCCCCGACCCGCAGGTCATATGGGACGCGTCGTGCGATCTTTTCGCTTACCCCGACCTCTCCGCGATCTATCGACGGAGCGACAAGGGCGGCGGCGCTTGGGAATTTCGCCGCGCGCTTCCCGAAAGCTGGGAGATCAGTTATTTCGATCTCACCTTCAAGGTCAAGCCCATGGGATTCAAGCATACGGGGCTCTTTCCCGAGCAGGCGGTGCATTGGGTGCGCACGGGAAAGCTCATTCAAGACGCCGTCAAAAGCGGAAGAAAGCCGAAGATCCTGAATCTCTTCGCCTACACGGGCGCGGCAAGCGTAGCGATGGCGAAGGCAGGCGCGGAAGTCGTCCATGTGGATGCGGCGAAGGGGATGGTCGAGCGCGCGGGCGAGAATGCGCGGCTTTCGAACGTTACAAGCGGGATCAGATACATTGTGGACGACTGCAAGAAGTTCGTATTAAGGGAGCTTCGCCGCGGCAACCGCTATGACGGGATCGTCATGGACCCCCCGTCCTACGGAAGAGGCCCGGGCGGCGAGATGTGGAAGATCGAGACCGAGCTCTTTCCCTTTGTCAAGCTCTGCGCCGAACTTTTGAGCGACGAGCCGCTGTTCTTTCTCATCAACAGTTACACGACGGGTCTGCAACCCGCGGTGCTGTCCAATATCTTGCAACTTACAATGCCCCGCAAAGGTACGGTGGACGCCTATGAAGTCGGACTTCCGACGGAAGAGGGGATCGTGCTGCCCTGCGGTGCGGGAGGGATCTATGTCGGACAATGAAATCATGACCAATTCGCCCGAAGACGGCGAGGAAGCCGAGCGGGAGAGCTATACGATCGTTCATGAGGACAACCATATCCTCGTTGTCTTGAAGCCGCAAAATCTCGCGTCTTGTCCCGACGAGAGCGGGGACGAGAATCTTCTCGATCTTTTGAAGAGCTATCTCAAAACGACCTATCAAAAGCCTGGGAACGTGTATCTCGGGCTGGTGCACAGGTTGGACCGACCGACGGGGGGGCTCATGGTCTTTGCCAAGACGAGCAAGGCGGCGGGGCGGCTCTGCGAGCAAATGCGGGAGGGGGACTTCGAGAAGAAGTATCTCGCGGTGCTCTGCGGCGTGCCCCAGCCCGAGAGCGCGACGCTTTCGGGGTATCTCAAAAAGAACACGGTCAACAACATGGTATATCTCTGTCCGCAGGGGACGGAGGGAGCAAAGCCCGCCGTGCTTCGGTATGAGACGATCGAAAAGCAAGGGGGGCTTGCGCTCGTGCGGATACGGCTCTTTACGGGCAGAAGCCATCAGATCCGCGTGCAGATGGCGGGCATCTCCCATCCCGTGTACGGCGACATGCGCTACGGGGGCAGCCATGCGCAGAAGGGGAAGCTCGCGCTCTTTGCGTATTCGCTCTCGTTCACTCATCCCGTGACGAAAGAGCGGCTCGTATTTCTCTGCGAACCGCCCAAGGGGGAGCAGCCTTGGAAGAGATTTGACCTCACTGCCGCGATCGAGCCGTAAAAAGGGCAATATTTTGCCAGTATTTTCCCGAAAATGCCCGTTAATGCTTGACGAAAGGGGAAATTTTGGGTAAAATGGAAGTTGATTATCGGGCGGAATGCCCGTAACGGAGAAAGACACATGAAATCGACAAAGACAAAATTCCGTTCCTGCGCGCTGGTTGCGCTAATGATTTTGTTTGCGCTGGTCTTGGGACTTGCGATCGGCTCGCTCGGCGGGACGCAAGTTGCCCGTGCGGCGGACTATCGTCCGACATCGCTGTTTTCGGCGGGGACGGGCGGTACGATCGTCACTTCGGGGGACGACGACGGCAGCACGAAGTATGTAAAATTCGAGTTCAGCGACGGCGGCAAAATTTACTATCGCCGCGACTTGGCGCTCAAATGGTATTCCGCGGCGGAAGCGGGCGCGGAGAACACCGTCGGGACAAGCAACCGCGGGCAGCTGCATTATCTCACGATGGAATTGCAGTTTTCCGAACTCAACTATACCCATTTCTCGATCTCCTTCGAAAGCGCGGAGGAGAACATCAGCAAGGATGAGACCGCAAAAAACACCGTGCACTTCTATAAGTCCGATTCGGGCAACCTGACGGCGGCGATCCAGGACGCGTCGCACAGAGAGGACGATTGGACGGCGGCTTCGCCGATTGCGATCGAGTTGCCAAGCAATACGATTTTGCTCACGCTTTCCGAAGAGGATTGCGACATCGGCGAATTCAACGTGCTCATCGGCGGGACGAACATCGGAAAGATGACGAACGTCGGCGGGTATTATATGGAGTATCTCTCCTCGGCGTCCTCAACGCCCCGCATTCCCATCACGTTTACGGCGGACGATCTCCCAGGAGACGGGGAAAAGCTCGGCGTGCTGGTGAAGTCGCTCAACGGGCAGACCTTCGAAGTCAACGAAGAGGACAGGGTCGTGGACAACGCGCCCGCGGCGCTCGTCGTCAACGAACGGGTGCATGCCTACATGCTCGGAAAGTCTTGGAGTCTCACTTATGAAGCGATCGACGTCTGCGACGATTCCGTCACCGTTACCCGCAAATACGCGATGGCAAAGACCGAAGAGGGGACGTATGTCAAGCTCAAAGACGAGGACTATGAATCACTCACGACGTCCACCTATTTCGTGCCCACGGGGGATACGAACGCGAACGAAGAGGAGTATGTTTCGATCTATTTCAGCCTTGACGACGGGTCGGATCTGAGCGACGAGGAAAAGGCGAAGAACTATATTTATTTGAGCTGGTACGCGGAGGAAAATGCCGTGCAGAGCTGCGGCGAAGGCGACAACGCGTTCGACTATATCAAAGTCAACCGCAAGCAAGGCGGACCTTCCTATCTCGGCCTGACGGTGGACGAACACAGCCATGAGAACGTCAGGAGCGAGGAATTTGAGAAGAGTATCGAGGAATATCAAGCGGCGGTCGACGAGGCGAGCAAGGATCTGAGCGCAGGCAAGGGTTCGTACTTCTATCTTCCTTCCCTTCGCGGGATGATCGGGAGCGAGTTTGCGGACTATCGCAACCTTCGGTTCAGCGTTTTCTATTACAAGCAGAGCGACGAAGTGGACGCGGCGGCGAGTTCTGCGACGGCGCTTCGGTACAACGGCCTGCGGTTTGAGATCACCGAAGAGGGCAAGTTCGTGTTCAAGGTCATTGCGGAGGACGCGCTCGGCAACGGCATGCAGTATTATTATGAGGACAAGCTGCAAAAGGTGACGGCGGACAACATTTGGGAGATCGAAGAGATCCCGTCCTTCTCCTTCGAAGCGTCGTACAGCGGCGCGACGGTGGAAAAACCCGGTTCGCAGTCCTTGGGATACAGCGGGCAGACCTATACGTTCAACGATTTCACGATCGTGGGGCTCGAAGGATATGAGAAGAAGTACACGCTGTACAGGCTCAACGTGGAAGAGGCGTCGGAGGTGCTGAGCGTTCCCGGTTATGGGACGCTTGCGGACGACCCGACGACCTATTTCGAACGGTTCAAAAATTATATGACGATCATCCGTCCCTACAATGACAGCGTGACGGAAGAGGACGAAGCGCGTTGGAACAGCACATTCAACGCCTATGAATGGAGACCCGACGAATCGCTCTCGTTTGTCCCGCAGCAGAAGGCGTACTACTTCTTGAAGATCGAGGTGACCGAGGCGAGACTTCCCGGGCATGTTGAGGTCGCATATCAAGTGATCGATGTGCAGAACAGCGTGGACCAATTGCCCGAGACGCCCGATTGGTTGCAAAACAACATCACATCGGTGATCTTGTTCTCGATCTCGGCGGCGCTTCTGATCGTTGTGATCATCATCTTTGTTGCGAAGCCTTCCGAAAAGACGGTCGAGGAGATCGATCTTGAAAGTTTGAAGGGGAAGGGCAAGAAGAA
>CANRLK010000015.1 GCA_947631465.1 uncultured Clostridia bacterium | reverse complement strand
TCATTTTTAACACTCGGCAGGGCATTATGTACGGCGAATGGAATGACGGAGGAAGGTTGCTATAAACTAAATGTCAATAAGAAGAAATACCACACAGTACAATAGCAAAAACTCTCGGATGAATTTATCCGAGAGTTTTTGTCATCGCTTGAAAGCACAATTCTAAAAATTTTGTTTTTGTTCCCTATGGGAAGTGCGCTTTGTTCGCGCTCTTTTTCGGTTGTTTTATTTTTCAGAAGTCGAGGTAAGGCCCCGGGTCTTCTATGCCTTCGATGTACTCGATTTCCTCGAACTCTTTGAAGTCATCTGGAATGGTAACTTTGTAAGAGCCGACGAGAAATTCAAGGACGGTTTCTTGCGCTTCGCCGTTTTCGTCAGTGTTGGTGATTGTCGCGCTTGCGCCGCAAAGCATACCTGCCGAATCGAAGGCGTAGTAAGCGCTGAATTCCGTTGAATTGGGTTCGTCCTCTTTGTCGCTGTCGGACTTGTTGCTGAATTTGATCAGGTAGATGGTATAATCGCCCGAGATCTTCTTATAAAGTTCGAAATTCTTTGCAGGCAAGTATGAGCCGCTGCCGTCGTAGTTCAGATGTTCGCTGACGGCTTCGCAATAGCCCGAAAGCAGCATCATGATGTTCTCGGTGATGTCGTAGGTCAGTACGTTCGAGAAGTAATCGCTATACCCATTGTTAATATACTTTCCCTCGGTCGCCTTGCTGTCGTCGGGTTTCGTTCCGCGCTTAATAAGTTGGTAAATGTACTTGCTGTCAAGATATTGTTCGCAGTCGACCGTATCCTCTTCGTTTTCCGATTCGAAGTCCCTGCCCTTGGTCGTCTTGTGGATGAGGTAGCCGTCGGCGCTGTACTTGTCGAAGGTGATTTCGGTCTCGGAGTAAGCGTTTTTGGTTCTGAGCCGAACGTCTCCGCGCGGAGCGATGTAGTCGAAGCCGTAGCCCGCCTGCGAAACACTGTTCCCGAAAACGTTGTACGCATCAAACGCCTCGTCCTCGTTCTTTACTTCCGTCATGCCGTCTTCTTTGAAGTCCTTATCGGGATCGAGGTTCTTATGCGGGATGGGGACCCAGGAGGGAGCGCCCGAGGTCGGCATGTAGGTCTCTTCGGGGCGGGCGATGCTATCCTTGATTTCGGTAACAAGAATATAAGCGTCACTGCTCATGTCGACCCCCGTAATTTCATACCTCATGGTGTGCCTGAATGCGACAAGATAACCCTTATAATAAGCGGCTTGCATCGTGGTTTTGATTGGAAGAGCGATGCCCGACGAGTTGTCCTCTACCCTCCTTTCAACCTGGATATAGTAGTAGTCGTTATTGCGAGCGTACTTTTTTGTGATACCATCGGTGTTGCCGATGCAGTATTGGAACTCGCCGAGGTGATAACGGAAGCTGTCGAAGATGTCCTGCGCGACATAGGCTGCCGCATTTTCGATTCTGTATGATTTCGGCGTCTGACCGTAAATCATCTCGTACGCGCCATGCATATTGGCGTAGTAGGTAGAATTTTCGGAAGGCGCGTAGTACTGCGTGGTCTGGAGTTCTTCCTTTACGTTGAGCTTGGCCGCGTTATTGATACTGCCATTCAAGCCCTTGAACTGCCATGTGGCAATTGCCGAGTAGAAGGCCTGGTGTCTGCTCTCGTCGATGAGGATGTCGCCGAACGCGAAGCCCTTGCCGAGCTGGACGTTTCGAAGCGTTTGGGTGACCGTCGCCCAAGCCTTGTCGATCTCGGACTGCGTCTCAGTTTCCTTGCCGTCCGCGGAAGCGTCAGTCATGTCTTGGAAATTTACGTCCTTGAAAACGTCCTCGATATTGGTATAATATTGATCGGGTTTTTCGGTCTTATCGGGCAGAGCTTCGATATCGACGTTCTCGTCGGGCTCTTCATATTCGCCGTCGTCAGGATCGGGAAGCTCTTCTTCACCGCCAGGGGTTTGTTCTTCACCGCCAGGATTTTGTTCTTCACCACCAGGAGTTTGCTCTTCACCGCCAGGGTTTTCTTCTTCACCGCCAGGGGTTTGTTCTTCACCGCCTGGATTTTGTTCTTCTCCGCCTGGATTTTGTTCTTCACCACCTGGATTTTGTTCTTCTCCTCCAGGGTTCTCGCCCTCGCCAGGATTTTGCTCGCCGCCTGGGTTCTCGCCTTCGTCGGGTTTCACGGACGATTCGCGCTCGTAGCCGCAAATAATACACTTGTCCCCGTTAAAAGTGTGCTTTTCCTTAGTCGGTTCGGCGTCGTCGCAGAGCGGCTGACGCCAATGGTAGGTTTCGTCGCTCGACCAACTCTCGGCATAAAGGTGCTCATGGGGCTTTGCGCACGCCTCAAGTCCGATCGCCAAACTTAACGTAACTACGGTAAGTAATAAGTATTTGCGTTTCATATGATCCTCCCTTTATATCGTTAATTATAGCATGAATCACCTATATAGTCAACATGGATAAAAAATTTTGAATAAATTATGAAAATAACCGTACCTCTTGTACGGTTATCCTATTTAATATTCGTTTCAATTAGAAGTCTTTCGACGGGCGGACATGGCTGTCATCGTACTCGGGAAACTCGATCGGCTTTTCCTCCTTCAAGTCCTCGGAAATGATCATCGGTAGATAAACGTTCCGAACGTCATAATCATACCAGAGCGTCACGCAGAACATTTCAAGCTCGTTTGCAAATTTCTCTCCGATCGAACAGTGAAACTTGACTTCCCCTTTTTCGCAAGAAAAGTCGGTCACGGGGCAATCCACGGGCACATGCCCGTACACATAGCCGCCCTCCGCGGAGGCGTCCTCTTTGCGGCAGATCGCCACAAAACGGATCTCCTCGGGCTCAAAAACAGGCTTCACGCCCTCAAACTTGACGCTGACGTCGTGCTCCGTCCCCTCGATCGTCTTGCAACTGTCATGGGTCGCAAGATAGATCTTCATGTCATAGTTCCATGCGACAAGATCGTCCTCCCTCGGCTCATGCGGCTTGGTCCATTCGTCGTAATACACCTGCTGCGCTTCGCCGTCGAGCGACGCCTTGATGTCGTTTTGGAAAAGGCGAAGATCTTCCTCCCCGCAAGCGCAACATCCGACGATCGCAATGAGTCCGACAAACACCGCCAAAGCCCTCTTCCCAAGTTTCATGATCTGCCTCCTTTATAAATTTTTTAAATTTTCACTTTTCGAGATTGTCGATCTTTGTTCCGAAGTAGGTATAATTAGCGAGTTCCTCGCAGTGGATCTCGGTTTTTTGAAGGGTGATCTTGCCTTTTTTCTTGGTGTACTCGATCTTCAAATATGCATTTCCCGACTGCTTTTCTGCCTTGTGTTCCTCTCCGCGGAAGAGAGCGATCTGATAGGCGAAGCTGACCGCTCCCGAATCTTTATTGAAGAGTTCTTTCGGCAGGTGCACCCGTTCGGAATGACAAAAGTGCAGGCTGTCCGCACGCCCTGTCTCTTGGTTCATAGCAAGCTCGATGCTGTAATCTCCCGAAAAATAGATCTTAGGATCAGCCCCGTGATGAATGATATAATAGTTTCTCCCTTGCTCGTAAAAATCATTGGCGATCGTATAGAGCGGGGTCGACGCCATCTTCGACATCACCGAAAAAAGGTCCTCGTCGGAAATTTTCCGCTTGACATCAAGATCTCCCGCGACCTCGGAATCAAAGAAATATGCCTGCGAAAAAAACTTCCCCGTATCCGCAAGATCGTAATATTTTTCATCGATCCCACGATCTCCGAAATAGACGGTCGCATAGGCGTTGTTCTCGTCGAACTTCTTCTCGTCAAAGGCAATGCAGCTCAAATGAGGACTCACAAAGACAGGTCCTCCGTGTGTTTTGGACATATCTTCCTTGCATGCCGAAAAACATGCCGCCATACATATCGCCGCAAGCGATAATGCAACACATGCAAACTTTTTCATTTCCTGCTTTCTCCTTGATAAACTTTACTTTTCGAGATTGTCGATCGTTGCTCCGAAGTAGGTATAAGTGGAGAGTTCCTCGCAGTGGATCTCAGTTTTTTGAAGGGTGATCTTGCCTTTTTTCTTGGTGTACTCGATCTTCAAATATGCATATCCCGACTGCTTTTCTGCCTTGTGTTCCTCTCCGCGGAAGAGAGCGACATGATAGGCGAAGCTGACCGCTCCCGAATCCTTATTGAAGAGTTCTTTCGGCAGGTGTACCCGCTCGGAATGACAAAAATGCAGGCTGTCCGCATAGTAGGTCTCTTGGTTCATGGTAAGCTCTATGCTATAATCTCCCGAAAAATAGATCTTAGGATCAGTCCCGTGATGGATGATATAATAGCTTCTCCCTTGCTCGTAAAAATCATTGGCGATCGTATAGAGCGGGGTGGACGCCATCTTCGACATCACCGAAAAAAGGTCCTCGTCGGAAATTTTCCGCTTGACATCAAGATCTCCCGCGAACTCGGAATCAAAGAAATATGCCTGCGAAAAAAACTTCCCCGTATCCGCAAGATCGTAATATTTTTCATCAATCCCACGATCGCCGAAATAGACGGTCGCATAGGCGTTGTCCTCGTCGAACTTCTTCTCGTCAAAGGTAATACAGCTCAAATGGGAATCCACAAAGACAGGTCCTCCGTGTGTTTTGGACTTTTCTTCCTTGCACGCCGAAAAACATGCCGCCATGCAAAGCGCCGCAAGCGATAACGCAGCACACGCAAACTTCTTCATTTCCCGCTTTCTCCTTGATAAACTTTTTGATCATTCCTCTTCCAGATCCAAGAACTTCACTTTTGAGAACATCTTTCGGTCATATACGACCTTATTTTCGAGCGTGACCATGCCGTCCTTCTTTTCATAGCTGACGGTCACGTTCTCTTCTTCCGAAGGGCTTCCGTTGAACCAGCGATTCCCTTCATGATCTTCTAAGCCCGTCGGCACATTGTAGATAAACGAAAACTGCCCCTGCTCTTTCTCAAACAGCTCCTTCGGGAGCTTGATATGTTCGGAATAGAGAAACTTCACGCTCATGGCTTTTCCGTCTTGATAGATCTCATCCAAGCCGTATTTGTTCGAAAGGTATCCTTCCGCGCCCCGCTCGCCGTGGATGATCAATACGGGCTTCAAAAGAGAGCTCACCGTGGACATTTCGTCGTGCGGCTTGGAGATGATCTCGTCAAAGATGGCTACGCCTTTGTCATAATCCCGCCAACCGTAGCCGAAATCCCTGTTGAAATCCGAACGCGTCCCCTCGTAGAAGAGGGCATAGGAATAACTGTCGATGTATATATCCCAGGTCCTCGGATCAGAGAAATCCGCCCCGAAATACACCGTAGCATAAGCGTTATCGGGCGAGAACTCCTGCTCGTCAAAGACGATCATGCTCTTCGATAAGCTCTGACGCGCAAGAAACTCCGTCGCTTTTTCCTCTTCTCCCTCTTCTCCCATTTCCTTACATGCCGAAAAACAAGCCGCCATGCAAAGCGCCGCGAGAGACAATGCAACACATGCAAACTTCTTCATTCCTACTTCCTCCTTCATGATAAATCTTCAAGGTCGTCCCTTGTTTGACCCAATTTTACCACCGATCTCGGACTCTGTCTATAAAGAATTACTTTACATTTTGCGGTTTTCTTGTATAAATTTTTTTACATTTGAGTTTTCGCGCTCAAAAATCCGAAAAATGCCCCGATCACTTGCGCGGTCGTCTCCCTTTGCGCGCAAGACGGACGATCAGAAACACCAACACCGCTACGATCACAATTGCAACCGTAAACACCGTCCAAAAAATAAATTGAGAAAAGCTCCCAATATAATAAACTGAATAAGTAAGATGACTTTTTTCTTCTTCACCAGGGAATGCGGCAATCCCGAAAATGATAAGAATGAAAGAGGATATAATCATTACAGAAATCAAAATCGCAGAAAAGAGAATGATTCTTTTCTTATGACTTTTATCTGAGACCTTTTTCTCACAATTTTCCTGTTCCGTTTCATTATGTGCATTCTCTGCGGAAGGCAACTGAGCAGCGGCGGGCACCTCCGACAAAAAAGAGGTGAGGGGCACTTGGAACAGGATGCTCAGCTCGCTCAATTTTTCCAAGCTCGGGTCGGCGAGATCGTTTTCCCAATTGTGAACGGTCTGGCGCGAGACCCCCGCCTTTTCCGCAAACTCCTCTTGGGAGAGATGATTCTCTCGCCTTATCCTTCGGATCTCTTTTCCGACCATCGCTTTTTTCCTCACTTTTTTCCATATTTTACCAGCATTTTATCATGCCCGCGGGTCAATGTCAAGATACATAAACTAATTTTTTTTAGATTTTCATACTCTTTTAATCTTTTCAAAATTTTTTCACGGACGAAGCGTCTTTCACGCGCTCGCCGAGGGCGCGCAGCTCTTTTTCGAGCAAACGCGGCTTGGGAAGGCGGTCGTCCCGTCTCCCCTCGATCAAGCAATTGATGAAAAACTTTTGAAGCCGACTGCCCGTCAGGTTGAGTTCTCCCCAGACGAACACGACCCCTTCCGCATACGGCGCGAGCGCGCGGACGCGTTCGAGATACTCCGTCTGCACTTCATTCCGCGCCGCCGAAACATAAATAAAGACATGCGCTCTTTTGAGCGTTTCCTCTTCGCGCTTCAAAAACCGACGAAACCGCTTATTCGGCTTTCCGAAATGCACGTTCGTCCCCAAGACATAGACGGGAGCTTCGCGCTCGATTTGTTTGGGGTTCTCCTCAATGCGGGCGTTGCCCAAGCATTCTTGCAACATCTTTGCCGCCTTCACGACTGTGCCCGTGTCCGAAAAGGCGTAGATCTCCGTTTGATTCTCCATACCCGCATTGTATCATGAATTTCCCCAAAGCGCAACCCCCGTTTCTCATTTTTCTCGGGACTTTTCGATAAAAATCCCCTCTTTCCCCCTAATTTCAGCGAAGATACCTGCCGAGGCGGTTCATCATGGCGGATTTGTGTTCATACAAACAATGGGCATAGCGTTTGAGCGTGACCGTTGGGTTGTTGTGTCCCAAGATCTCGGAGAGGGTCTTGACGTCCATGCCGCATTCGAGGGCGCGGGTCGCAAAGGTATGGCGGATGGCATGAAAGCCCCTGTGCGGCAATTTCAGCCGTTTTAAGAGCAGTTCGAAGCTGCGCTGGTAGGAGCGGATGGAGATCTCCTTTTCCTTTCCCGAGACGACGAACTTCCTGTCCTTACATTCCTTTTTATATACCCGCAAATGCTTCAAAAAGGAATAGGGAATGGGGATGACGCGCGCGGACGTGGCGGTCTTGGGGCTGTCGAGCTCCTTGCAAAACCCGCCCATGCCCCAGCGGTCGTGACATGTTCCCGAAACGCGTAGCGTCCCCCGCTTTAAGTCCACGTCCTTCCATTGGAGCGCCAGTAGCTCCCCCACTCTCAGTCCCGTATAAAAACAAAGCAAAATGCCGAACAATCTCTTCTTCTTTCGGGAGAGAATGTACGTCTCGATCTTTTTTTGTTCCAACGCCGAAAAGCATTCAACGGCCTTTTCGTGCATGCGCGGGAGCAGGATGTGGTTTGAAAATTCCATGCTCACCACGCCCGACGTCCGCGCGCGGCGCAGGGAATTTTTAAGGACGGAGACGATCCCGAGCGTCGTGTTCGGGGAATACCGTTTGGAAAGGTCCGCCGCAAAATCCTGCAAGATGACGGGCGAAAGTTCTTCCATCTCCAACGCGCCGAGGTCGGGCAAGAGCACCTTCTCCGAGATGCGCTCATACTTTTGATAGGTGCTCTGCTTCACGCGCGGCTTGACGTTTTTACTGAGCCATTCTTGCAGCCATGCCGAGTATTTCATAAGTTTATTTTTTCTCCTTTTTGCCATAATTATATCGTTTTCCCGCGCGCACTGCCCCAAAAACCCGCAGTTCTCGCCCGAAAAGGGCTTTTTTCGTCCTTTTCGTTGACAAAGCCGCCGTTTCGTTGTAAAATAACTTGGAAAAAGCCGAAGGAGTTTGCCATGAAGAGATTATCCCGCGTTCTTGCATGTCTTTTGATGATGCTCCCCCTCTTTTTGCTCTTCGGCTGTAAGGAGAACAAACGCGCGGGACTTGAAATCGTCTGCACGATCTTCCCGCAATACGATTGGGCAAAAAACCTCGTCGCGGGAAATGACGACGTTTCGCTCACCCTTTTACAGGATTCCGGGGTGGACTTACACAGTTTCCAGCCGTCGGCAGCCGACAAGGTCAGGGTGATCTCGTGCGATCTTCTCATCTATGTCGGCGGGGAGTCGGATGAATGGGCGGGCGAAATGCTGAAAGACCGCGCAAAAAACCCGAATATGCGCGTCGTCCGTCTTTTGGACGAGGCGGATACCCTGCAAGAAGAAGGCGAGGAAGATGAGCGGGACGAGCATGTCTTTCTCTCGCTCAAACGGGCGCATGGGCTCGTCGAGGCGATCGCGCGCGAGCTGAAAGCGCTCGACCCCGAACACGGGGCGCTGTATGACAAAAATCTCGGGGAATATCTCGACCGATTGGACGCGCTCGAACGGGACTATGCCGAGGCGACAAGCGCCCCTGCGCGGCGGTTTTTGCTCTTTGCAGACAGATTCCCCTTCCGCTATCTTGCAAGCGACTATGACCTTGAATATTTTGCGGCGTTTTCGGGCTGCTCGGCGGAGACGGAAGCGAGTTTGAGCACGATACGATCGCTTGCGGAAAAGGCGGACGAGTCCGCCGTCCCCTACATTTTGGCGCTGACGGGGTCGGACCGCGAACTTGCGGAGCGGATCATTTCAAGCACGCGCGGGAAAAATCAGAAGGTGATGTTTCTCGACTCGCTCGAAACGGTGACGAGAAAGCGGATCGAAGCGGGGGCGAGTTATCTTGATCTCATGCGGGAAAATTTGAATGTTTTGAAAACCGTCTTAAATTAAAAAGGAGAAAGATGGAACTTTATCGTTGTCAGGACCTCACCGTCGGGTACGAGGGCAAGGCGGTGGCGGAAAAACTGAATTTTTCGTTGTCCGAGGGCGAATATTTATGCATTGTCGGGGAGAACGGGAGCGGGAAATCGACGCTGCTCAAAACCCTTGCGGGGCTGATGCCGCCGCTGTCGGGCAAGATCGAACGGGCGGCGAGCGTCAAAAAGGCGGGCGCGGTCGGGTATCTTCCGCAGGTCTTTCAAATGCAGCGGGACTTCCCCGCCACGGTCGAAGAGGTCGTGCGCTCGGGCTTTGCCGCAAAGAGCGGGCTGCCCTTCTATCATAAGTCCGAAAAGAAGCTCGCCGAAGAGGCAATGGAACACATCGGCGTCCTTGCGCTCAAAAAAAGGCGGTATTCCGAGCTCTCGGGTGGACAGCAGCGGCGGGTTCTGCTTGCCCGCGCCCTTCTTGCAACGGGCAAAGTACTCCTTTTGGACGAGCCCGCGGCGGGACTTGACGAAAAGGCGTCCAAAGAGCTTTATGAGCTCATCGCCTCTTTTCAAGAGAGCGGGGTCGCAGTCGCGATGGTCACGCATGACCTTGCCGCCGTTCATTCAAATGCGACGCATATTTTGCATATTTCCCGCGACGGCGCGAAGTACGCTTCGGCGATCGGGGACGTGGTTTTGTCGGAACGGGCGGCGGATCTTAAGGCGGATTTTAAGGCGCAAGGCGGGAGAATTTCGGGAGGCGTGAGATGAACGGCTTTTCGGTGGTGAGTTTTTCGGAGTTTTTGTCCTTTTTCGAATATGATTTTGTGTGGTTTGCGCTGGTCGTTGGGGTACTGATCGCGCTTTCGTCGTCGCTTCTTGGGGTAACGCTGGTGTTGAAGCGGTTTTCGTTTATCGGGGACGGGCTGTCGCACGTTGCGTTCGGAGCGATGGCGGTCGCCGCGGTGGCGGGACTGACGAACGAGCTGTTGATCGCACTGCCCGTGACGGCAATTGCCGCGGTGATCTTACTGAAAACGGGGAACGGGAAGGCGAAGATCATGGGCGACGCGTCGCTCGCGCTGTTGTCGGTGTCCGCGCTTGCGATCGGGTATTTGCTATACGGCTTTTCGGGCACGGGGAACTTGACGGGCGACGTCTGCGCGACGCTGTTCGGCTCGACGAAAATTTTGACGCTAAATCTCGTGGACGTCTGTGTCTGCGTCGGATTATCGGTATTTGTGATCGGGTTTTTCGTGCTGTTTTACAATAAGATCTTTGCGGTGACGTTTGACGAAGGGTTTGCGCGCGCTACGGGGGTCAAGACGGGGGCGTATGAAATGACGCTTGCGATCGTGATCGCGCTGGTGATCGTCTTGTCGATGGTGCTTGTGGGCTCGCTGCTCATATCTGCGCTCGTGGTGTTCCCTGCACTCTCGTGCATGCGGATTTTCGGGAGTTTTAAGAAAGTGGTGATTTTTTCGGCGATCGAATCGACGGTGACGACGGTCTTGGGAATCTTGTTTTCGATGTTTTTCTCGACGCCCGTCGGCTCGACGGTGGTTTTGGTGGAACTTCTCGCCTTCTTATGTTTCTCCCTTGTCGGCGCATTGATGAAACGAAAAAAGGCGCATTGAAAAAGAGGAAATTTGATTGCGAATTATTAAATGCGGCACAGTGAAAAGGGAAATTGAAAAAGAGAATTCCCCGCGCATTGAGGAAGCAACGGAAAAGGCGCATTGAAAAAGAAAATTCCCCGCGCATTGATGAACGAAAAAAGGTGTATTGAATAGAAAAAGTTACCTACGCATTGATGAAACAAAAAAAGATGTATTGAACAAAAGAAGTTTATCCGCGCACAAACGGAAAAAAGCGCATTGTGCAAAAGAATACTGCCCGCGCATTTACGAGAAGAAACGACTCATTGAAAAATAAAATTGCCCGCGCACAAACGGAAAAAGGCACATTGAATAAAAGAAGTTACCTACGCACAAACGGAAAACGACTCATTGAAAAAGAAAATTGTCCGCACAAAGGGAAAAAGGCGTAATTCGTTCCTCTTTTCGAGCTCTTCTTTAAGCAGTTTTTTCTTTCTCCCCCTATGAGAGGGAGAAATTTTGATTTAGATGGTCTTGATTTGATTTTTCTGACTCAATTTGCCGCTTGCGGCTTAATGCAAGAAGGGTTTTATTCTATATGAGCATGATTTGGTGCAGGTTATGTTCCACTCAATTTGCCGCTTGCGGCTTAAAAAGGTGAAATTGCCCCTCTCCCGCTGTCCCCTTTGAGGGGTGGAGCATTGCACTTCGCCAATGATTGATAATCATTGGCGCAATGCGACAGGAGTGAGCGCATCGGAGGCGCGAACGGTGACCGAACACGGGGTTCTACCCGTGTGAGACCGTGGCGCGCCTTTTGCGCCAAAAGGGGTGTCACCTTATTGATAAGCGCGGCGCGCCGAAGGAATCTTCGGCGCGCCGCTCACGCATTTTTTACAACGTTTTATGCCGCAGACCGCGGACTTCCATCCGATGGCGATTATACACCGCACCCGCCGTGAAACAGATCATCATCCAATACAGCCAGATCAAAAACACGATCACAAACGTCAATGCCCCGTACAATTTCTCCTTGTTCCCCAACTCAAAATAGACCGCAAACACGAGCGATGCAACCATCCAGGCAAATGCCGTAAATAAACTCCCAATCAGAATGTCCCGCGCCCTGCACCTATACGGGCAAATGTAAAAATTTAACATCCACGCCGCCAAAAACCCGATCGTAAAGACGATCGAGTACATCATCACATAAAAAATAGGCTTGGGGAATCCCCTCATCCAGACCCCCGCGCCGATCAATGCCGCCCCCGACACAAAGAAAAAAATCAGCACGACTACCGTCAAAAAAATCGCCGATAACCGTACCTTCCATCCCTTCTTCTTCCGCGGATAATGATATAAGATCTCCCCGCTCCGTCTCAAATGATAGAAAAAACTCGTGCTCGAAAATAACGTCGTCAGCACGAACACGACCCCAGCCCCCGCATCGTACGTTTTCTCCGCATTCTCGATCACAAGCAGCAGCAATTCCTTCGCCCAGGCAAATAAATCGAGCGCAAGCACCTTCTCGGGCGCGATCCCCGACCGCGCAAACAGCGTCGTCAGAAAAAAGAAAAACGGCACAAACGACATCACGAGAAAAAACGTCAGCGCCCCCGCGATCGTCGTATATTTATTCGCCGTCAATACCGTCAACGCGCGTTTTAACCACCTCACTCCGCGCTTGAACTTCCCCTCTTCTGCCTTTTCTTCCGCTTCGACTCTCTCTGCCGCTTTCCCCGCATTCCGCTTCTCTGCCATACCATGCAGTATGCGCAAAACCCCGCTTTTCTCTCTTTTCAGCGATTACTCCGAAGTCCCCTTCTTTCTTCTCGAAGCGCGGACGGCGGCTTCGATGAGTTTTGAGATCTCCATCACAACGAGGGGCGCAAAGATGAGCGCAAGCCCGATCAGGTACAACTTTGCGGAGAGGTAGACGAGCCCGAACACTCTCTGCACGGGGGTCAGCAGCACGAGCGCAACAAGCAGCAGCGATATAAGCGCCGACAAATCGAGCTTGTGATTCTTGAACGGTCCGATCACGAACAGCGAGTGTTCCGATCTCATATTGAAGGCTTGCACGATCTGCGAGAGCGAGAGCACGAAGAATGCCATCGTTCTGCCGCCCTCGATACTGCCCGTCATCTTTTCGCCGAGTTTGTATCCGACAAGGGTCAGCAGGGCGAACAGCACGCCTTGCAGGACAATTCTCACGCCGAACCCGTGCGCAAAGATCCCCTCGCGCTTGGGCTTGGGCTTTTTGTTCATCACGTCCTTCTCGACGGCTTCCATGCCGAGCGCGATCGCAGGGAGCGAGTCGGTCACCAAGTTGATCCAAAGCAGCTGCATGGAAAGCAGCGGCGAGACGTGCCATATGATCATCGCAAAGAACACGGTCAGCACTTCCCCGATGTTCGTGCCGAGAAGATACCCCACGACCTTTTTGATGTTCGCATAGATCCCCCTGCCCTCGCGCACCGCATCGACGATGGTCTTGAAGTTGTCGTCCGTCAGGGTCATGTCGGCAGCGCCCTTGGCAACGTCCGTGCCGGTAATTCCCATCGCACAGCCGATGTCCGCCGCCTTCAACGCGGGCGCGTCATTCACGCCGTCCCCCGTCATCGAGACGACCTGGTCCTTCCGCTGCCATGCTTTTACAATGCGGATCTTGTTCTCGGGCGAGACGCGCGCATACACCGAAATATGCTCGACCTTTTCATCCAATTCGCGGTCGGTCATTGCATCGAGCTGTGCGCCCGTGATCGCGCTGTCCCCCTCTTGCAAAATTCCAAGCTCCTTTGCGATCGCAGACGCGGTGACGACGTGGTCGCCCGTGATCATGACGGGCTTGATCCCCGCCTGTCTGCAAATGGCAACGGCTTCCTTTGCCTCTTCGCGCGGGGGGTCGATCATGCCGACGAGCCCCAAAAACGTGAGTCCGCATTCGACGGTCTCGCTCGTCGCCTCTTTCGGGACTTCATCGAGCTTCTTATAACCGATCGCGAGCACGCGAAGGGCGTTTTCGCTCATCTCTTCGAGAGCGGCGCGCGCGGTTTCCAGATCGCCCTGAATGCAGCGCGGCGACATCATATCGAATGCGCCCTTGACGATCGCGACCGTCTCGCCGTTCATTCGGTTGATGCTCGTCATGAGCTTGCGGTTGGAATCGAAGGGCAGCTCCAAAAGACGGGGATAGGCGGAAGAGAGTTCGTCCTGCAAAATGCCGTTTTGGTGGGCGGCAAAGACGATGGCGGTCTCGGTGGGGTCGCCGATGTGTTTGACGTTGTCGCCGTCAAAGACGACCGAGCCGTCACAGCAGAGCGTGCCGAGGGTCAAAAGCTCCTTCGCCTCTTTTGAGAGGTCGTTTGAAACGTCCTCAATGCCCTTTCCGTCGAGATAGACCTTTGTGAGGGTCATGCGGTTTTGAGTGAGCGTGCCCGTCTTATCGGAGCAAATGACGGACGCGCTGCCGAGGGTCTCGACGGCGGGGAGTTTCCGGATGAGAGCGTTCTTTTTGACCATGCGCTGGACGCCGATCGCGAGGACGATGGTGACGATGGCAGGCAGCCCTTCGGGGATGGCGGAGACGGCGAGGGAGACGGCGGTCATGAAGATTTCGAGAACGGGGATTCCGCAAACCGCGCCGACAACAAAGATGACCGCGCAGGCGGCGAGCGCCATAATGCCGAGGTATTTCCCGAGCTTTGCAAGTTTGAGTTGGAGCGGGGTGAGTCCTTCGCGTTCGCCTTCGAGAAGGTTGGCGATCTTGCCCATTTCGGTGTCCATGCCGATCGCCGTGACAACGGCTTTGGCAGTGCCGAGCGCGACCGAACAGCCCGAGTAGACCATGTTCTTGCGATCGCCGAGCGGAGCATTTTCCGTGACGCAGGCGGAAGCGTCCTTTTCGACGGGGACGGATTCGCCCGTGAGCGCGGATTCCTCGCATTTGAGGTTGGACGAGGAGAGCAGACGTGCGTCCGCGGGAACAAAATCGCCCGATTCGAGGCGGATGACGTCGCCGACGACGAGCTCTTCCGCGGGAAGAATGAGGTCTTTTCCGTCGCGGACGGCTCTTGCGTGGGGCGCGGACATGTTTTTGAGTGCGTCGAGGGCTTTTTCGGCTTTCCCCTCTTGATACACGCCCATGACGGCGTTGAGGATGACGATCAAGACGATGAGGAGGGGTTCGAAAAGCTCGCCCCAAGTTTTTTGCACGCAGACGACGACAAAGGAGACGACGGCGGCGGCGATCAGGATGAGGATCATCACGTCCTTGAACTGATCGAGAAAGCGCCTTGCGATCGACTTCTTTTTCTTTTCGCGAAGCTTATTTAGGCCGTACTTTTCCCTGCGCGAAGCGGCTTCGGCTTGGGACAGTCCGATGTTTTCGTCGGAGGAAAGGTCGCGGATGACCTCTTCCGAGGATTTGGTATAAAACATAATAACTCCTTGTTTCGAACAAAATCCTTTTGCATTCGCAAAAGCTTTTGTTCGAGGATTCAGCTATATTGATTTCATGTAACTTTCGTCGCCCGCCCCTTTGTCTGCCTTGCTTAACAACCTGCGTGCGGTGGCGCGCATATAGGGGCGTGCAGCGGAAAAGTGTGATTTTCCTCGCACCATTGGATTTATAATAAAGGGCATCATGCTCCCAATCAAGGCGTCGGGGTTCGATTGTACGATGCGCCGCCCTCGCTAGGCTACGATGAGCTTCGCTTTGCGGCGGCGCAGAATGTGAAAGCGATCGCGCTCGCAAAAAAAGCGCTACGGGGTTCGGGACACATCGCAAGTGTCCCGAGCTTTTTTGCTTCTTTTTTCAGCATTGAAAAAAGAAGAACGAAAATAATACAAAAAGGCTCGCATGAACCCTCTCATGCTATCATCAAGAATTATTTTTTTTCCACATTTTTATCTCTTCGAGCCTTGCTTTGAATCGCGCCTCGACCCCTTCGTCGGTCGGGAAATAGTACTCCCTGCCCTTCAAACTGTCGGGCAGACACTGCATGTTCGTCAATTTCTCCTCCGTGTCATGCGCGTATTGATACCCCTTCCCATAGTCGAGCTCCTTCATGAGCTTCGTCGGCGCGTTTCGTATCACGAGCGGGACGGGCTCGGACAACATGGTCAGCGCGTCCCGCTTCGCCATATTATACGCCATATACAACGCGTTCGACTTGGGCGCGATCGACATATACACGACCGCTTCGGTCAAATGCACCGTGCATTCTGGCATTCCGATCAAATGACACGCCTGATACGCCGCCACGGAAATTTCCAGCGCACGCGGGTCGGCAAGCCCGATGTCCTCGCTCGCAAATCGCGTCACCCGCCGCGCGATATAGATGGGATCTTCGCCCGCTTCGAGCATCCGCGCAAGCCAATACACCGCCGCGTCGGGGTCGGAATTTCGCATCGACTTATGAAGCGCGGAGATGAGATTATAATGCTCCTCGCCCGATTTATCATACAACAGCGACTTCTTTAATGTGCATTGTTCGACCATCTCCTTCGTGACGACGGTCTTGTCGCCCGTGACTTCGCCGTTCAAGATCGCCATTTCGAGCGTCGAGAGCGCGCTCCGCGCGTCCCCGTTCGCAAAATTCGCGATCGCTTCCAACAGCTCGTCCGAAATCTCCACCTTCTGCCGACCGAAGCCCCGCTCGTCCGTGATCGCCCGCCGCAAAAGCCCGACGAGCTCTTCCGTCTTTAACGCTTGCAGCACGAACACCTTGCAGCGGGACAAAAGCGCCCCGTTCACCTCAAACGAGGGGTTCTCCGTCGTCGCCCCGATCAGGATAATGCTTCCCTTTTCGACATAGGGCAAAAACGCGTCCTGCTGCGCCTTGTTGAACCGATGGATCTCGTCCACAAACAAGATGGTCTTTTCCCCGAATCGGCGGGCTTTGTCCGCCTGCTCCATCACTTGCTTGATCTCCTTGATCCCGCTCGTGACCGCGGAAAAATCGATGAAGTTCGCCTTGGTGCGATGGGCAATGATCCGCGCAAGCGTTGTCTTGCCCACGCCGGGAGGTCCCCAAAAGATCATAGAGCCGACCTTGTCCCCTTCGATGAGCCGCCGCAGCACCTTTCCCTCGCCCAAAAGATGTTTCTGCCCGCAAAATTCATCGAGCGTCTTTGGGCGAAGCCGCGCCGCAAGCGGTTCGGACTCCACCGTTTCAAATAACGTCCCCTGCTCCATGTCTAACTCTTCCCTTTGTTTATGATACTTTTATTATAACACCGAAAACGCGCTTTATCAAGATTTTGCGGGAATTTTTCCTCTTCTTTCCAAAAAAATCACCGAAAAGACTTCCCTTTTCGGCGATCCTTCGGATTTTTACAAGTTTTGTCTTTGCCGCTTTTTCTCGCGCACGAGCTCATGCAGCCATTTGAAGCGGAATTTCCGCGCCGCAATGTCGAGAAGCAGCAACACCATCGATACGATCACGAGCCACGGGCGCGGGTCATACTCATGGTACACGTCCATGAACTCTTGCAGCAGCTTCTCGGGATCGGTGATGAACACCCCGTCGGGATCTTCGCCCTCCCCCGCCGTCCGCGTCGTGATGTTCCTTAAAAGTTCCTTCCCCTCCGTGAACGGATCGACATAGGAATCGTATTCCTCCGAATAGGAGAACACGCGGTAAGAGACGTTTCTCAATACGATCTCCGTCTCGGGCACGTCCTCGGGCAGGACGATCTCGCTCCTCATGACGTCGAACGAGCTCGGCACTTTCAAGATGGTCACTTTATGAACGCCTGCCGTCCGATTTTCGAAGGTAAAGCGGTTGCCGCCCGTCGAAAGCTCCCTAAGATCGAACTTTTCGACCTTGGGCATTTCCCCTTGGGCGGCGGGCGAGCGGACAAAGGCGATGAGTTTGAAGTCCTTCTCCTCTTTTTGTTCGAAGCCGTAGATGCTCGCCTGCGTTCGGTAGTTGTCCTCGATGAAGTTGACGTCGAGGGACTGTTCGCGCCGCAAATTTGTGGGAGCGAGGTAGTCGATGATGCCGTTAAAGACGGGAATGCCGACCTCTTCGCTTTCGAAGAACTCCTGCGACCAAACATTCTCCGCGTCGCAGAGGAAGCTCCCGACCTTGCCGCGCCCGTAGTCCCACTGCGAATAAAGCGGGAGATAGGTCGCCTTCAAAATCGTTTCGAGGTGACCGTATCCCTTCTCCTTGGAACTGAAAAAGCCCTTCATCGTGATCGTGTCCAAGTCGTCCTGCGTCAGTTTGTTCAAGACCGCGGTCACCCGATCCTCGATCTCGGGATGATAGCTCTCCTCGACCGCGCCCGAGTATTCGTCGAGTTTCAACGCCTCGGTCATGATCTCGGGAAGATCCTCGGCGATCGATTCCTTGGTGATGCGGAAGGCGTCCCCGCCCGTGGACTGCGCCGCCTCTTGGATGCCCTGCGGCAAATTGTTGTTGATGCTGAAATAGGTGAACGAGATCTCGGACGCAGAAAGCGAGCGGATCGCTCCCGTATAGGAATAGACGTCGTCCGCGGGCATGCCGTCGGAGATGAGCACAATGTGTTTGATGTCCACGCTGTTGAAGGTGGAGAGCATGATCTGCGCCGCGCGAATGGACGGCTGATAGGCAGTGCCGCCGCCCGAGCCCTCTCCAACGCCGCGGATGGACTGCACGATCTGCGGTTTCCGCGTCATCGGGGTCATGTTGAGCGCGACCGTCGACGAACTTTCAAGGGTCATCACGCCCACATAGTCGCGCGGGGAGAGAATTTCGAGGGTCGCGACCGCGCCCTTGATCGCAGCGTCGAGCGGTCCGCCCGTCCCCCCGTCGTTCTCCATCGACGCCGAACGGTCGATGATAAACACCAGACCGATCGGCGGCGTGTACTTCGTGATCTCGACGGGCAGCATCCCCTGGTAGGTCGTCCCCTTCATGTCGTCCTCGTCATAGGCATGGGGCTTGGGCACGAGCTGCGGCTCTGTCTTGCCTGGGAGCATCTTCATCTCCCGCACGATCTGTCCGTCCGCGTCCCGCTCGAACCCCCCGACGGTGAACACGCTCCCGCCGTACTCATAGACGTATTGATCGAGCGCGTCTTCCAGCCCCGCCTTCGCCTCCATGTCCGAGTGCGAAATGTTCACGAGAAAGACCTCATCGTATTCAAGAAAAGAGACCGCGCTCGTCGGCACACGCGCATCGTCCACGCCCATCACCGTCGTCACGAGGTACTGCCCCTTCGCGCGCTCGTCGAGCTGTGCCTTCAAAACGTCCGACTCCCCCTTGTACTTTTCGAGGATCAAGATCCTGCTCAATAGATCGACGTTATAATAGGTATAAAAGACGTTGTTCTCGGAGACGAGATCGCCGTCCGCCGTGAGCTCAAATTTGAGGATATGAAATCCTGGGTGCGCAAAGGCGTGGGTGAATTTGACGGTCTGAGATCCGAACGAGAGGTCGAACGTGCTCTCGACGGGCTCGCGCTGCTCTTCTTCGCCGATCTCCTCGCAAACGTCGGTGAGTTTCAGGCGCATTTGCCCCTCTTTCGTGCTGTTCACGCCCACTTCGAACTCGAACTCCTCGCCGAGGGAATAGCGTTTTTCGGGGAATTTCACGTCATAGAGCCAAACGTCCGTCTGACCCGTACCGGGCAGGAAGGCAACTTCGATCTTGACGCCGTCCCTTGCAATGCGCTTTGCGATGGTCTGCGCCTCGCGGTCGGTCTGCAATCCGTCCGAAAGGAGCAGAATGCGCGCCTCGTGCGGGTTGGAGATCACCGCGCTTTGGTCGGTGACGGGATTCCAGCAATAAGTGAGCGCGCCGCAAATGTCCGTTGCGGTCTCGTCGACGTCTGCGGATTCCCCCGCTTCGTAGGTCGAATACGCGTCCTCGGGGGAATACAATCCCATCGGAAGCACCGTCTCCTGCGCATAGCCGAACTTGACGATCGCAAGATTTGTCGTGCCGCCGTTTGCGTCGAGAATGCTCTTCACAAAATTGTCCACCCGCGGCTTTGCCGAGGTCTCGGTATAGGACGCGTCCACCAAAATGACGAGCTCGCTTTGAAGATTGGGCTCTGTCCAAGTGAACGTGATCCCCGCAAGCACCAGAATGCACAGGGTCAGCACGATCGAGTGCAGGGTCATGGAGACGATGCGGTTTCGGGTATTGCGGTAACGCTTGTTGGTCTTAAAGTACAAGAAGAGGGTCAACCCGACCGCGGGGACAAACAAAAGGAGCAGCCAGGGGCTGACGGAAAAGATGATCTTGAAATTCGACATGTTCTCTTTTCCCCCCTTCCTATATGATGTCCTTGTATTGCAGCCACCACTCGGCAAAGAGCAGCAGCACGATGGCGGCGGCGAACCAGACGAACACGTCCTTCATGTGTTCCAAATAGACCTCGTCGTTGTCGAGGGTGAGCCCGAGATCGGCGATCTGAAAGAGGCAGCTCTCGGACATGGGCGGACGCACATATACCCGCTTCACTTCGTTGGGCTTGTTGAGCGCGAACAGGGTCGTAAAGCGGTACGTTCCGACTTTTTCGAGCGGATAGTCCGCGGGGAACTCTCTGAGCTCGTCCACTTTGTCCCCCAAGGGGTCGTTCACGTCTATCCGCACCCCCTTGCAGTTCAAGGTGACGGTATCGTCCACCTCGAAGGCGTACTCGGTGAGCGTCAAGGGCATGAAATAATCGATGATGTTGTAAAAGAGCATCGGAAGCGGTCCGATGTAGACGTTGGATTGGTTGACCGAAAACGGCATGATGACGATCTGCGACGCGCCCTGCTTTTTGGAGAACAGCACGGGGTCGTCCCCGCAGAAGAGCAGCGACTCAAAGCCCGAGCCCGCATTTGGGATGACCTTCAAGTACTCCGAGATCGTAATGCGCTCGGCGTCAATGTTTGCGGTGATCGGGCTGGGCGTGCCGCGGGTGAGGGTGGTCTCCTTGTCAACGGGAATGCGCCCCTGCGTCGTCACGCCGATGTTGACGTACTCCAAAATCTCAGGCGTGGGGTCGCAGAAGATCGTCACGCCGTCGTCGGGCAGCCCGCCGTCGAAGGTTTCGAGCGGCACGTCGTGCTCATAGATGTAAAAGTCGAAGCCCTTTTTTCTCGGCTCTTCGTCGATGTCATAGACGGGATCGAAAGTGACTTCGCGCACGTCCCGCATGGATTCCTGAATGGAATAAAAGGTCAAAAAGAAAAACATGTTGCGGCGCGCGCTGTAATACTGCACCTTGATCTCGTCGCGCTCGCCGCCATAGACATAGATATAATTGTCCTCTTCGATGGAATCGTCCAAATCGCGAAATTCCATCTTGACTTCGCGGAAGGAGGGCACCCACCAGGCGGGGTCGCCGCCGATGCTGACGTCCGTCGCCTCGATTTTGAGCGTCTGCTTCACTCCCGTCTCGTAGTGGTTTGCGTCCACTTCGAAGGTGACGGGCATGTGCAAGCCCTTGAAATCCTTGATCTCCACGCCGTCATTTACGCCCAAAACGTCGATATAAAGAGTCGTCGCCTTGGACACGTTCCCATAGGCTGCGACTTCTACTTCAAAATAATATTGGTTGTCCACATACGAGGGGGTCGCGCTCAAAATCGCGATGTTCCACTCCTGCGACGCGCTCGATAAATTGTGCACGGTGACCGCTTCGCCCATGTAGCCGAAGTCCGTGCCCGAAAAGATCTCCACATGCGCCTGGGGATTGACGCTCATCTTTTCCTGCGCCGCAAGCACCGCCCCCTGCAAGTCGGGCACGGAATAGGAACATTCCGCCTCGTCGAGCGCGGTGACGATGGTCGTATAATCCTCTCTGCCCATGTCTTCGAGCAAAAACCGCGGCTCTTTCTCCGCCATGATGACCGAGATTGTGCCGTCGTCCTCATAGAGCACCTTGTCGATCTCCGCCTTGATCTCGTTGATCGCCCGCTCGAATCGGGTCAAATTGTACTGCCCGTCATATTCCGCATACTTTGCGCGCATGTTCATGCCCGCATCGAGAATGATGATCTTCTCCACTCCTTGGTCGATGAGATCTTCGTCGAGCAGAGTGGGCTGCGCCAAGATCATCGCGCCCGCGGACAGGATCGCCACCTGACACAAAAACACGAGCAGGTTGGAAAAACGGTCGAAGGGAAATTTCTTCCGCTTTTTGAGCGCAAGTTTCCACGGGATCGTGCTCGATACCCTTCGCTCGGTATACTTGGGTTTGAGAATATAGATGATGATCAAGCCGATCAAGCTCAAAAGTCCCAAAAAACCCAAGGGCAGCAACCAACGAAATACCACAGCCTCTCCCCCTTATGCGTTTTTGTCCGCTTCCTGCATCTGTTTGAGCGCGTCGAGATAGTGATTCAAAAAGTCCTTGACTTCGTCGGGCAGGTTCTCGTCATTCAAGAGCGCCTCGATCTCCGCGTCATAGTCGAACACATATTTATAGTCGCTCGCGCCGTCAATGACGGAGTTGTCCTCTTTATCCTTCATTGCGCCCGCGCCGCCGCCCGAATCGCCGTTGACGTCGTCGCCTTCCATCTCTCCGCTGTTGCCGCTGCCGCCCGAGCCGCCGCCGAGTCCCGCGTCGCCCGTGTTGACGTCGCCGCCTGGGCCGCCTTCGCCCGAGCCGCCGCCTCCCGGTACTTCGGGAAGCTCCACTTCCGCTTTCTTTACAAACATCGCGGTGAGCGTCATGCTCGTCTGCACGTTATAGTCAACGCGCGTTGCCCGCGGGTCGCCGTCCGACCAGCCCGCAAACTCATATCCCATGTCGGGAAGCGCGGTGACGGGGGTCGTATCCTCGCCCTTTTGAAGCCGCTGGACGGTCTGGCCGCCCAACGTGCCCCCCTCGCCCGCGACATAGACGATAATACACGAATTTTCCCCTTCGTCCTCGCTGTTTTTGTCCTCTTCGTCGGGCTTTCCCGTAAAGATCTCGTTCGCGCTCGGAATGAGCCCGCCCGCCGAGACCGCCGACAAAATGCCCATCGTCAGCCCAAAGACGATCGAAACGCACAGACAAATCGCTCCCGCCTTGGAAAGACGGAAGAAAAACCGCTTTTCGCTCGCCGTCTCCAAACGCTTCTTCGCATCCTCGCGCTGGATGTTGGCGATCGAGGAGCTGTCCCCCTCGTGTTCGCACATCGTGACGAACCGCTCTTCGAGCCCGAGCCTGTCGATCATACGCGCCACCCGCGCCCGGGTCGGTCGGTAAAAGAGATTGTAGATGACGACCGTCGCAAGCAGGGTCGAAATCGCAAGCGCGGCAAGCATCACGAGCACCGAGACGAGGACGCTCCAATGGAAGAACCAAATGACGAACGCCGCCACAAACTCGATCAAAAAGCCCACCGCGACTGCCCACAAAAAGGACTTTTGAAGCCCGATCCGCATGAGCCTGCGCCTGTATTTTTCAAAGAGCCGCTCTTCGCTCATAAAACCCCTCCTCGACGGTCATTGTTTGATACAAATTTTATGAATTATTGAATATTTTCGCTTTCTTTCTTCTCGGTTTTCTCGGACGCGCTTCCGCCGACGGAAATCGCCGCAAAGCCCGATTCCTGCGGATACTGCCCAGGACCGTAGTCCGTGTACTTTTGGATATCCTGCGCCTTGGTCAAGGTACTGCCGTCCACGAACTTGATCGTGAAATTCCCCGTCGAGCTCGACCACATATAGCCGTCGCGCTTGATGACGTTCTTCCAATCGGCTTCCGTCCCGGGATAGACGATGGTCTGAAGGGCTTGGCAGCCGTTGATCGCGAGCGACCCGAAGAAGGTGACTTTCCCAAGGAAAGTGATCGTTTTGAGGGACGAGCAGTTATAGAAACAGCAGTAAGGGATACTCGTAATGCCCTTCGGGACGGTGATCTCTTCGAGCGATGCGCAGTTATAAAAGAGGTTGGACGTAAAGTAGGTCAAATTCTCGGGCAATTTGACGGACTTGATCTTCGTGCAGTTGATGAACACTTCGTCCTTGACCTCTTCGACGCCGCTCATGTCCACCGAAGTGATGGACGTACAGCCGCCGAATTGGAATCTTCCGAGGGTTTTGATTGAGCTCGGAATGACGAGCGTTTTGAGTTCGTCGAGCCGCTGGGTTTTTTCATTGATGATGTAGAGCTTATGCCCCCAAAAGAGCGGCGTGGAGATCTGCGACGGGAACTCGATCCTGCACCACTGTTCGAGGTCGTAGATCGCTACGCCGTTCGTGATCGTCGATTGGTTGAACGCCTGATGCCCGATCTTTGTGAGCCCCTTGCCGAGGGTGATCGACTTCATCTTCGCGTACTCGAAGGCGCGGGTCGTGATATAGGTGATCTGATGGGGAATGAAGATGTCCCCAAGCCCCGTGCAATAGGTGAAGGTCTCGTACTCGATCTTGGTATACTCCTTGTTGACGGGGAGCTTGACGCTCTTCAAGCCCGAACAGTACGCAAACGCCCGCCCGTCGATGAAAGTCACGGAGTCGGGGATCGTGATCGCTTTGAGGTTCGTGCTCTTGCAAAACGCCTCATAGCCGATGCGCGTGATGCTGCTCGGGATGAAGATCGTTTGAAGGGTGGACATGTCTGAGAAGCCGTTGTCGTCGATCGCAACGACGGGCTGCCCTTGATAGGTGTTCGGGATCTCGATGTACTTGTTCGTGTTCTTGTCTTTGTCCGCCTTAACGGTGTAGGCGTAGGTCACCCCCTCCGCATTGATGAGCGGAGTGAAGATGAGATACTTTTGCGCCTCTAAGTTGGGCGAGCCGCTGTCATAGCCGCCCGAGCCGCTTCCCTGCCCCGACCCGTCGCCGTCGCCGCTCTCTTCGCCGAAAAACGGCGGCTTGTTCGGATCGGACTTCTCGGGCTCGGGATCTACAGGCCCGGGATTTTCGGGCCCAGGATTCTCAGGCTCGGGATTTACGGGCCCAGGATTCTCAGGCTCGGGATTTACGGGCCCAGGATTCTCAGGCTCGGGCTCGGGATCGGGATCGGGCGTGTCGGGCTCATCGGGATCGGGTTCTGGCTCGGGTTCAGGCTCGGGTTCGGGCTCAGGCTCGGGTTCGGGCTCAGGCTCAGGATCGGGCTCGGGATCAGGTTCAGGCTCAGGATCGGGCTCGGGCTCAGGATCGGGCTCGTCGGGCTCTTCGGGCGGCTGGGGCTCGGGGTCGTCGGGCTTATTGTCGGGGTCTTCGGGATAGAAGGGCGTATCGGGCTCGTCGGGTTTGTCCTCATCATCGGGCTCTTCGAGGACAGGCGGCTTGGTATAGCCGCAGACCGAGCAGACGTCGCTTCCGTCCGCAAAGGTATGTAAGATCTCCTCGACTTCCACGCCCTCGCAGTCGCAAAGCTGCGCGTGCCAATGATACATTTCGTTGTAGCTCCAACGCGTATCGAAGGAATGGACGTGCTCGGGCGGAGTCTTTTGATAATGGCAGAGCGTACACTCCCACCAAAGGAAGTTATGGATGCCCCTGTCGACCTCTTCGCCCTTGGAATTGTACCGCCAATGGAAGTTTTCGTCGTGATGCCAATCGTCGTACACATCCTCGCCGCCCTTGCAGGCCATCATGACGCTCGCGCTCATAAGCCCCGCAATACAACATGCGGCGGCAAGCAAAAGTTTTTTCCTTTTTTTCATCCTATCCCCCCTTTGCGGCAAACAATTGCCGCTTTGTTCTTATTTTTTTGAGCTATCCAACTTATAAATGCGTAACCGTTACTCTTTTCAGAAACGAGCAGATCAAGGAGCGCGCAGTTTTCCTCTCTATCTTGGCGCCCCCTCTGAAATAGGGGGAGCTGTCGAGGCGAAGCCGAGACTGAGGGGGTGTATCCTTATGTGCAAGGCTCGTTTGCCACACACCCCTTTTGGCGCATACGCGCCACTTTCCCCTCAAGGGGACAGCAAGATTTGGGCGCAAAGCACACCCTATTCAACGCGACACAGTATTTCGAAGGCTATAAGACGCCACCTGCGCCGCTTATGGAAAGAGCGCCCGTCTTTCAAGATCTTATTACGCCATAGCGTAATAAATCTTGAAAAATAAACTGCTCAATGGGGCGGGAGGTTACGACGGGCAAAAATCCTACACCCTTCTTCTTGGAGAAGGCGGAAAGCTCGCCTCGAAGATCTTCGATCACCTCTTGATAGGCTTCGAGAAGAGAACGCGTGATGCGGATCTTCATGTTTTTCCCGTCGGCGGCGTCCACGGACTCGGCGTCGATGAGGTCGGTCCGACCCAGGAAGTTGGGATCGGCTTCCTCGGGCGTGAGCACTTGAAGGAGCAGGACCTGCCGCTTTTTGAGACAGAGATAGTTGACCGCGCTCTTCCAATCGCTCTCGGTGAAGAAATCGGAGATGAGCACGGTGAGCCCGTCGCTGCGCGAGACGGGCGTAGAGCGGAACGCGGCATAAAAATCCGCCTCCCCCTCGCACTTCTGCGCTTCAAGCGCGCCCATCGCGGAGAAAAACGTCCGCCGTCCCACGATCATGCCGAACGGGTTCTCCGCCTTCTCTCCGTGCATGAAATGAAAGGATACTTTGTCGTTGTTGTGCACGCCCAAATACCCGATCGCCGCCGCAAGCGCGGTCGCATAGCTCTTCTTCTCCTCGGAAATATCCATCGAAGCCGAACAGTCCAGAAAGATCTGAACGTGCATTTGCCGCTCATCCGTAAAGAGTTTGAGATAGTGCTTCTTGAAACGGCTGTATAAGTTCCAATCGACACGGCGGATGTCGTCGCCCAAGACGTATTCGCGGTAGTCCGCAAAATCCACCGTCTGCCCGTACGACTTCACAAGATGCCGCCCGCCGAAAAAGCCCCTCAGCTCCGCCTGCATGTTGAGCGCGAGCGTTTCCAGCCGATTGAAAAATGCGCTGTTTAAGTATGACGCCATCCTTCCCCTCCGCGCTTAGTTTTTCCGCGCTTCCCTTCCGCGCTTACTTTCTGCCGAAAAAGCGTTTCTTTTTCTCGTCGTCCTCGGTGATCCCATCCTCTTTGGAGACTTCGGCGATGGACGGTCCGCGGTCGATGCCCTTCTTCATCTCGTCGAGGATCATGGTGATGATCTCATCGGGCGAGATCTGCTCTGCGATCGCCTCGAAGTTGAGTTTAATTCTGTGCCGAAGCACGGGATAAGCGAGCTTGTTAATATCATTATACGAAATATTATATCTTCCGTTATAGAGCGCGAGCACCTTTGCCGTGGAAATGAGCGCCTGACCCGCACGGGGGCTGACGCCGAGCCGCAAATATTTCTTCGCGGCTTCGCTTGCATATTTGCTCGTCGCATGGGTCGCGGCGCAGAGCTTTGTCGTATAGTCGAGAACGGCGTCTGCGACCATAATTTCGTTCGCCGTCTTTCTCATTTCGAGCAGCTGTTCGCCCGTGCATGCCCTGTCGGCGACTTCGTCCATCGTCTTTTGGGTCATCTTGATGATCTCTTTGAGTTCGTCCACTTCGGGATTGGGCACGATGAGCTTGAACATAAAGCGGTCGAGCTGCGCCTCGGGCAGCGGATAAGTGCCGTCCTGTTCGATGGGGTTCTGCGTCGCAAGGACGAAGAACGGCTCGAAAAGCGGACGGGAAACGCCCATGACCGTGACCTTATGCTCCTGCATGGCTTCGAGCAGCGCCGACTGCGTTTTGGGCGTTGCACGGTTGATCTCATCCGCGAGAATAATGTTGCTGAAAATCGGTCCTTGTTGGAATTGGAAGGACGAATTTCCCTTGTCGTCGGTGATGATGATGTTCGTGCCCGTCACGTCCGCGGGCATGAGGTCGGGCGTAAATTGGATACGGGAGAAGGGCAAGTCGAACACCCTGCCGAGCGAGCGCACGAGCCTGGTCTTTCCGACCCCGGGCACGCCTTCGAGAAGCACGTTGCCGCCTGCGATCATGGCGATGATCGTCCCTTCGACGACGTCCTGCTGTCCAATGACGTCGCGGCGGATCTGCGCAAAGATGTTCTGCATCATTTCACTAAAATGCTTTATATTTTGTTCATCCATGGTTTTTAAGTCCTCCTGTTTTTTGGGTTTTCGGCTGAAATTATACCTTACCTTATCCCATTATACCACACGTTTCCCCGTCCGTCAATAGAATAAAATTGACAATATACTGAAAATCGTTATTTTATAATCATAAAGCTTATATGAAAAACCCCTGCCGTCAGGCAGGGGCAAAGAAATTTCAGGGGGTTTTTCAACCTCTTGTCAAATAACCTTTTGCGTCCGCTTCGTCGATCCTTGCATAGAAATAAGATGTCTCTTGGGGAGAATATCCCGTCCCGTTTCCGCCCCTGAGATTAGAGCAGTTTTCAAACATCTTGTCCCCAAACTTCACACTTTTCGTGCTCCATTTTTCGGAAACAACGATCGACCTCAAATTTCCGCAGCCGAAAAACATACCCTCCATGTCCGAAACGTTCGATGTGTCAAATCCCGTAAGATTTAACTCTTGCAAGTTCCTGCATCCCGAGAACATCTCCTTCATGTTTTCTACGCCGCTCGTATTGAAATTCCGAAACGTCACGCTACTTAAAAACGAACAGCCTTTGAACATCCCCTCGCAGGAAGCGGCGCAGATCTCGCTCTCGGAAAGCACATACACAGTTCCCAACCAATATTGCATCCATACCTTGTCCTTCTCTTCTGCGCCCTCTTGATATTCTCCGACGTCCCGTCCTCCCAATATTTCTCTCATTAGACTTATAAAAGGATGATTTTTATAAAAATCAAATACTACTTCCGTAACGCCGAAATATCTCTGATATTCTTTAATATAGCGGTTCAATGTTTCTCCGCCGACAAGGTTGGGCTTTACCGAGGCGGCGAAGGAGACTTCGAACGAGCCCACATGGATCTCTGCTGCATACTTCCCGTATGTCGGCTGTACGAGCAAGCCGAGCGATAATACCGACAACAACGCAAGCGCCACTGCAAAAATCTTTTTCATAAAACTCTAAAAAATTCATTCTTTCGTTTGGCGGGCGAGAACGTCGATCGAGACCGAAAAGGTTTCGGTGCTCTTTTCGGGCTTTGCAAAGACGGAAACGGTAAGGCGATCGGTCGACAGCGTTCCCGCCTTAAAAGCTCCGACGTTCAAAAACGTATAGACGACCGTGTCCTCCGCGCTTTCTGAACGGAATCCTTCGATGGGTTCGCCGTTGCAAGTCAGCTCGCACGAAAAGCCATTGAGCCCTGCCAAACTTGGGGGAAGCGAGACGGCAACGTCATACGCGATCGCGACTTCCGAAGCCGTCCCGTTCCCGTTTGCGACGGTAAAAAGAACGGTCGTCCCATCCCCGTTTATAATCCGTTCTTCCTCGCTTAGTTCCGTCAGCACGGAAAAGCGAGCCGCCCTTGCATCATCCTGAAAAACTTCCCTCGCCGAAAACTTCGCAAAAGTCGGGGTCACTGTCAGCGCGCAAAGACCGATCAACGCCGCCAATCCGACGCCCATTTTCCTTCCTCGATGGAAACGCTCGTTCATATCGCACTTCTCCCTCTCTTTTGCCGATTTCGCATGCTGTATTTTCTTTGAAACTTCCCTCGATCGATTGCCCGCCCCACCACATGAGCGGAAAAACCGATCAATCGAGCTGGGTGACGGTCGTCGTGACGATCAAAGCGATCGTCGCATCCGCTTTGTTCCCGAGCTGGGTATCGTAATTATCGTATTCTTCGTTTTCGCGATCGAAGAGCCATTCCCAAGAGATGTACGGAATGTTCACTTTGAAATCAATATCTTTGAAATCTTCCACAGAATAATCCTGCGAGAAAGATGCGATCGCATCGTTCACGGCTTTCGCAAAGGAATCGGCGTCTGTGTGCTCTGTCCCATCGATCTTCTTTGTTCCATCGACCCCCTGTCCTTCCACGGTGATGATGATCGGGCAATAAAATTTCTTAGTTCCTTCTTTGTCGATCACTACTTCCCAATTTTCGACCGACAAATTGCCCTCAAACTCCACCCTGACAGACACTTCGGGCGTGCCCGAAACGGTGATCGCAGTCATCGTCCCTTCCGTCCCGGGCGCGACGACATTTTTATCATCAGTCGAAAGAACGGAAATGGACGAAACCCTTGCCTGCCCGTTGGAGTTGTACGATTGGGAAAACACATTGCCTCCCCCTTCGATCGTCACGCCGAATTTTGCGACCCGCGCAATGTTTTCGACTTCATTGGAGCTGACGTACTTTGCGTACGTTCCCGCAACGATACAGCTTGTGACGAGCACCAAAATCATGAGGATCATGGACGCTCTTATGCTTTTGAAATGTCTCTTGTCTTTCATCTTATTTCTCCTTTTTTCGTTTTTTTCGGGAACGACCCGTTTTTTTGAGCGACACTGCCGTGTGGTCGGCTGCCGCTTGATTCCACGATCTTCTACTCACTTGCAGAATTTCCCCTTCCGCGCTGCGGAAAAAATCACTCCGCTTTTTTCTTTCTCTTTCGGAAAATCAAATCTGTTGCGAAGAAAAGCAGGATGGGGACGCCCACGCTGAGCGCCGTGCCCACGGGCGTTTGCAAGAGCATGACAAACCCGCCGAGCTTCGGGATACGACCCCGATACACCCCGATGAGCGCCGATCTTTCGACGGGCGCGTCGGTTGTGTTGTTCGCGTCTCCCTTGGTGATAAAGACCGTCTGTCCTGCCTCGTCCCGCTCGATCGAAACGATCCTGTGCGTGACGACGGTCCGATCCTCGCCGAGGTATGCGATCACATCGCCCGCCTTCAAGGATTCTTCGTCCGCTTTGCCGATGAAGATGAGATCGTCCAGCTCGATATGATCCTTCGCGTCCCCGCTCATCGACCCCGATTTTACCGCCATGAGCACGATGCCGAAGAGCGCGGGCGGTTTCTCGGGTTCGATAAAGCCCTTGACGATCAAGATCAAATTGCATACGAGCATCGTCCCGAAAAGCACGATCAGCACGATCCCGACAATAAAAAAGATGCGCCGAAAAACTCCCATCTTTCTTGTCTTTTCTTCCATACGACCCCTCTCCTCTTGCGCTTTGATTTTTCTTCGACCCTTTGTCATTGATTTTTTGAGTGAGTGATTACTCACTTCACACATAGAATAGCACAGCGGAAATAGGTTGTCAAGCGAAATTCGCAAAAAAGTTAAAAAATTTTTTTTGAAATTTTCCGAGATAGAAACTGCCCCTCAGTCACGCGCCCTTGCGTGACTGAGGGGGTGTCTCCTTATTGCAAACAATAAAAAAAGGCGGGGCATGCGCCCGCCCAAAAAAGAGCAAATCATTCTTGATTTGCGATCAACCAAAATTCTCCGCCCCAGACGAGATTCCAAATATCGTCGAGCAGTTTTTCGTCGCATTCTTTTTCCTCGTTGATCAAGCGGATCGCAAAGACGACGGAGATGTCGGCGACGTAATAGAAGAACCATTTGATGTCGATCTTATGCAGGATGTCAAATTTTTTATCAAATTCGTAGAAAATGTTGACGGTTTTGGTGAAGAAATTTTTGGGATCGATCTTGCCGTCCATTGCGGCGTTTCTCATATAGACAGAGTTGCGGTACTCATAGAAATACAAGGTTTTGTATTTGTTGCCGATAAGGTAGGTAAAGTATTTCATCCAGATCTTGCGCAAGAAGGCGAACATCTCCTCTTTTTCGCGGATCTCGGGGACGCGGTCGAGTCCGACCTCGATACGGTCGCGGATCTCGCGGTAGAGTCGGAGATAGCATTGAAGGAGAAGATTTTCTTTGGTGGAATAGTGTTTATAGATCAAACCCTCGGCAGTCCCCGCCATTTTGGTGACCATTTGCATGGAGAAGGACATCAGACCGTTTTCCGCGACGGCACGCATGGTACAGTCGAGCAGGAGATCTTTTTTCGCAATTTTCGGCATTTTTTTCGCCTCTCTTATCATATAATACAAGAATTTTAGCACAAACCGAGAAAAAAGTCAACTTCATTTTCCCCCCTTCTTTCGCGTTGCTCTTTATTCTTTTTTAATCAGCAGGTCCTGACAATTCAAGCCGACCGACCAAAACAGAAAAACGACCCGCGCGGGTGTCCCGCACGGGTCGTTTTGGAGCTACTGGTCGGACTTGAACCGACGACCTGCTGATTACGAATCAGCTGCTCTACCGACTGAGCCACAGTAGCATCTCATCTCTTTCGCCCATTTTTTCGCACGCGTCCCTCTCTTCCCGCGCGGCGAATTTCCCAAGGCGCATTCTCATTATAAAAGAATCCCCCGAAAATTGCAAGCGTTTTTCGCGCACTTTTTATATTTTTTTGTTTTTCGGAACAAACAATCTCACCGCTCCCCGAAGCACCCGCATCTCAGCGTCTCCGAAAAAGCCCTCTTCTCCGTCAAAATCCCAAAGCACCCTGTCCTCGGTCTCGATCTTCACGCACTCCCCTTCCAAATGCAAAATATCCCGCTTCTTGATCCTGCACCCGAACACAAACAGCGATGCGACCGAAAAATACGCCCCAAGCTTTCTCAAAAAATTCGGCTTCTGCACCTGCTTGATGATCACCGTCTCCATCTTTCCGTCCGTCATGCTCCCCGTCTTGTTCACGGGAAAGCCCGCCACCGACTTCCCGTTCATCACGAGCACCAGCACCGCGTCCGTCTCGACCGTCTCCCCGCCCGACGTCGCCTTGACGGGAAACACGTCAAACTTCATGTTGTGCCTCACCGCCTCGAAAAAATAGGCGAGCGCGCCCAGCGCGTTCTTGCTCTTCTGCGGCGTATGAAAGGTCACCCCCGTAAACGCCCCCGCCGCCGCAATGTACATCGCATACCGCTCCCCCACCTTCATGCAATCGAGCCGCGCAGAGTTTCCCTTCACAATCACTTTGAGCGCGCCCCGCACCCGCCGCGGGATCTTCAACGAGCGCGCAATGTCGTTCACCGTTCCCGTCGGCAAATACCCGAGCTGCACGTCCTTCCCTTCCGTCGCCGCGATCGCCTTGTTGAACGTTCCGTCTCCGCCCGCAAAAACCACCGCGCCGTACTCCTCCGCATGCGCCGCCAAATACGCTCCGAGATCCTCCCCGCTCTTCGTCTCGTATATTTCTACGCTTTCATATCGCTTCATAAGCGTTTTTCGGATATGGGGCAGCTTTTTCTTGATCTTCCCCTTCCCGCTCACGGGATTGAAGATGAATAGACAGTTCATGATCTCATTATATACGCTCTTTTTCGATAAATCAAGCGCTTGAACGATGATTTTTGCACGGATCTTCGACCTGTCCCGCTTTTTTTGAAGAATTTTTGCATTTTTCGCAAATAATTTTTTGTCAAACCTTTGACAGTTTTCAAATATTATGTTATAATTTGCTTATAAAAATTTCGGGGCAAAGCCCCCTTTGAAAAAATAAACGGAGGTTTTTTGAAATGTTTCACGCACTCAACGACATTTTAATCACTTGGAACGCGGACCTTGCGATGTTTTGGGCTGTCGCATTTCTCGGCGCCCTCGTTTTTTTGACGCTCATTGTCCTCATCGTCGTTCTGCTTCGCACAAGAAAGCCGAAAAAAAACGAACCCGCCCAGCCGCCCATCATCCAGCTCATCGCCCCGCCTTTGCCGCAGCTTTCCCCCGCGCCAGAACCCGAACCCGCGCCCGCCCCTGCGCCCGCGCCCGAGCCCACCCCCGAACCTGAGCCCGAACCCGCGCCTGAGCCTGAACCCGAACCGATTCCCGAACCCGAGCCCGTTCCCATTCCCGTGCCCGTGGTCGAGGAAGAGTCGTATGAGGCGGGAACGCTGCGCTATGACAAGAGCTTCATGGCGAAGATGATCCAATCGGACGACGAGGTGAAGAATTGGTACACAGAGCTCAAAAATTACCTGCTCTCCTTTGACAGGGTGAAGAGCCGCGTGAGTTGGAAGCATGAGATGTTCCGCGCGGGCAGGCAGCCCGTCGGGCGGATCGCCTTCCGCGGCAAGACGATGTGCCTCTTCTTACCGCTCGATCCGAGCACGGTCGATCAAAAGTACAAGATCGAGGACGTTTCATCCCTCTCCTCCGTCGAAGAGACCCCCTGCATGTATCGCATCAAGAACGATCGGCGGGTCAAATACGCAAAAGAACTCATTCTCTCGGTCGCCGAACAATTGAACACGGCGCAGATCGAGCGCGAACCCGTGGACTACTACATGCCCTATGAGGGCGTGGTCCAGCTCATCAACAAGGGGCTTGTCAAGCGCAAGATCTCGACGCGCGCCGAGGATGAATTTCTCCGCGCCCGCCAAGAGGAAGCCGCCGTCGCAAAGGACGAACCCCAAGCGTCCGCCCCTGCCGCGCCCGCTTCCCAGCCTTCGGCAGCCAAGCCTGCGGCGAAAGAACCCGTCAAGAAATAATCCGCGCATCACATGTGAGATGCGGCATACATGAAAGGAAGAGCCCGAAAATTCGGGCTTTTTTCTTTATATGCAAACTGTGACAGTTTACGGATTCTATCCGATTGCCGCTCTTTCGACAAAAACAGACGTGATTTTGCGGCGGAAGTTTGATATGATACACGCAAAAGGTGCGCGCGGACGCGCCGCTTCGGGAGAATTTTCGCAATGGCAAGGAAAATCGTAATCACATCGGGAAAGGGCGGGGTCGGAAAGACGACGGTCACCGCCAACTTGGGCGTGCAGCTTGCAAAGAGCGGCTATCGCGTGATCGTCTGCGATCTCGATTTCGGGCTGAACAACATCGACGTCGTGCTCGGCGTAGAGAATTTGTCCACGTTCGACGTCGTCGACGCGGTGGAGGGACGCTGCCGTCCCAAGCAGGCGCTCGTCAGGCATCCGCGGTATCCGACCCTCTACTCGCTTGCGAGCAACCGCATTTCCGACCGCTATGTCTCGCCGCAGGCGGTGCGACTGATCCTCGATACCCTCTCGCCGCAGTACGACTTTATCCTCATCGACTCGCCCGCTGGGATCGACGAAGGATTTCACCGTGCCGTCGCGTGTGCGGAAGAGGCGCTGCTCGTCACGACCCCCCATATTTCGGCGATGCGGGACGCCTCGCGGGTCGCGGGGATGCTCAAAAGTTACCGTTTGAGCCGCGTGGGGCTCGTCGTGAACATGGTGCGGAACGATCTTGTGCGGCGGGGCGAGATCTTGACGCCCGAAGAGATCTCGGACGCGCTCAAAGTCCCGCTGACGGCGATCGTCCCCGAAGAGGACCGCATTTTTCTCGACAATGTGACGGACAGGTTTCGTCCCTTCCGCCTGCTGGCGGGATTTTATACGGGAAGCCGTCCCATGGCGGCGCAAGAGCCCAAGAAGAAGAGTTTTTGGAGCGGGCTGGTCGGCGCGCTCCACCGCTGATAAATAGGCTGAAAAAGTAAAAGGAGAAGGACATGAAGAGCGAAAATACCAAGCAGAGACTGACAAAGATGCTCTCGGGCGACCGGGAAGAGATGAACGAGGCGACGCGGGCGGCGGCGCTTGCCGAATTTTCGCGGGTCGCGATGGAATATTTCGAAACGCAGCACGTCGATATGAATCTCAAACGCGGGAAAAACGGAACGGATGTGAACGTCACCTTCCGCGCGCAGCGGGTCAAAAATTTCGGAACGCTCAAATAAGATTTGGAAATTCGTTGACATTTTGAAATATATTTCGTATAATAGAAAAAAAGCGCGAGAATGGTCGCGCTGTTTGAGGTTACAAGGGAGAACGTCATGAAAAAATTTCAAATTATTACCGACTCGGCGTCCGATCTTCCCGAGGGATATTATCGGGAACACGACGTCGATTGCTTAAAACTCGGCTTCAATATGGACGGCAAGACGTACGGCGGCGAGGACGGCGAGGACATGAACGTGAAGGAGTTCTATGCAAAGCTCCGCGCGGGCTCGATGCCGACGACCTTCCAGATCTCCCCCGAGCAAGCCCAAAAGCACATCGAACGGTATGCGGCGGCGGGGAAAGACGTACTTTGCATCGCCTTTTCGTCGGGGCTGTCGGGCACGGCAAACAGCTATATGATCGCAGCGCGGGAGCTTTCCGAGAAATATCCCGAGAGAAAAATTTATGTTGTGGATTCGCTCTGTGCGTCCTTGGGACAGGGCTTGTTCGTCGATTATATCGTGAAGAAGGCGGACGAAGGCGCGTCAATCGACGAGACGAGGGCGTATGCGGAAGATCTCAAACAGCACATCTGCCACTATTTTACGGTGGATAACCTGTTTCATTTGAAGCGGGGCGGAAGAGTTTCGGCGACGACCGCGGTGATCGGGACGATGCTCAAGATCAAGCCCGTTTTGCATGTCGATCATGAGGGACATTTGATCCCGATCGGAAAGGCAATGGGCAGGAAGAAATCGATCTCTGCACTCGTCGATCACATGAAGGAACTTCAAATTTTGGAGAAGGACGACCCGATCTTTATCAGTCACGGGGACTGCGACGAAGACGTGGAGTATTTGATGGGACTTTTGAAGGAGACCTACGGCGAGCGGAAGATCTTTGTGAACTGTATCGGGAGCGTGATCGGGACGCACTCGGGCGCGGGCACATTGGCGGTATTTTTCCGCGGGAAGCATCGGTAAAGCAATTTTAGGTTTAAGGAAGGACAAAGAGAAATATAGCGGCGGAAAGCCGCGAATGGAGAGATGGCAGAGCGGTCGAATGCGGCGGTCTTGAAAACCGTTGAAGGGCAACTTTCCGGGGGTTCGAATCCCTCTCTCTCCGCCAAGTGCAACTCGTTTGAACTCTTTTGGTTCCAGCGAGTTGTTTTCTATTATCTCTTCAAGATTTTCGGCAGCTTCGACCTCTTTCAATTGTTTTTTGTCAAGTTGTTTGATCTCTCGGTCGTTCGAGTTGTAGAGGATAATAACCTTATCATCAAAAAGAATAACACGGTTTATAAACGAGTTAAAGAATTCGTTTCTTTCCTCGCCGTCCTCATATTTCATACGGGCAAAATAAGTCAAAAACTTCTTGACTTCGCTTGCTTGTAACGGCTTTATCTGCCGCGCTTGCTCTACGGCAATCTTCGTTTCGAGGTCTGACTTTTCCGCTTCCAATGAAAGTAGTCGCTCCTGCGTCGTCTTGGTAAAAATGCCGTGTTCTATCGCCGCCATAATGCCGCCGATGGACTTGTTGACCTCTTTGAGTTCCTTTTCGAGCGACAGCAAAGCAACAGGCGTGGCAAGGTCGGCGTTGAATTTCTCTGTAACAATGTTCGAGATTTTGTCGATGATATTCGGGCGAAGGACGTACTTTATCGTCGCCTCGAACACCAAGCGTTCTATGTACTCTTGACTTACGGCTTTCTTTTGACAATCGGTTGTTCTCAGCTTTTTACCGTAGCACTTGTAGTAGTGGTACACGCGCCCCGTCTTGCTCGTTCCCGCCTCGGCGGTGATAGCCGAATGACAGTACCCGCAAACGAGTTTGCCGCTTAAAATATACGGCTGTTCATCGTAATTTTTCCTTTGCTTATGCTTATGAGTATCCATAACCGAATTTGCCTCGCGGAACAGAGTTTCGTCCACAATGGGCGGGATGACGTTGGTATAGACATTGTCGTCTATGTTGACGACGCCCATATATTTCTCGTTTCGTATAATGCGGGCAAGTTGGCTCATCGTGAACTTTTTGCCCGATTTGGTCTTTATCCCCGAGGCGTTCAGGCGGTCTATAATATCTTTCGCCTTCTCTCCGTTCCGATAGCGAGTAAAAATATCCTTGACGACGACGGCTTCAAGAGGATTTATCGTCCATTTTTTGTCCACGGTATCATAACCGAGCAACCCATAGCCTCCTATGAAATATCCTTTTGTGAGGCTTTCCTTAATACCTCTTTTTACCTTTTGACTTAACTCGGCGGAGTAGTATTCCGCCATGCTTTCAAGTACGCCCTCGATAAGGATGCCACTCGCATCCTCGGTAATGTTCTCTTTCGCAGAGAGGACTCTCACGCCGTTCTTTTTTAACTTTGCCTTGTAATTTGCGCTGTCATAGCGGTTACGGGCGAAACGGTCTAATTGATAGACAAGGACGTAATCAAACGTCTTTTTCTTGCTGTCGTCGATCATTTTCAGGAACTGCGGACGTTTGTCCGTAGTTCCCGTCAATGCTCTGTC
>CANRLK010000014.1 GCA_947631465.1 uncultured Clostridia bacterium | reverse complement strand
CTTTTCAGACTGGCAGGTCTTACTCAATTCTACACCAATCGGAGTTTCTTTGTCTACCTCATCGGCATTAGCCTCTCTTGAACCACGCGACGATCGCGTGGTTTTCGTTTAGACAATAAACCCCGCGAAATTCGCGGGGTTCTTTCATCCTTTCTCTTTATGACAAATCTTTGATCTGCTGTTCGATCTTTCCCTTCATGTCGATGTATTTTTCAAGCTTCGCCTTTTCGTCCTCGACGACCTTCTTGGGCGCTTTGGACATAAAGTTCACGTTCGCAAGTTTTCCTCCCGCGCGGGCGATCTCCCCCATCACGCGGTCAAGTTCCTTCTGCAAGCGTTCGCGCTCCGCGTCCAAATCAACGAGCTCGCCGAGCGGCACAAAGAGATGTCCCACTTCCACGACCTGGGAGACCGTCTTTTCTTCCAGCTTCGCGCCCGCAGGCAAAAAGTCAAGCTCGCTCGCCCCCGCAAGCCGCAAAATAGAGTTCTTGTTGAGGCTCAAAAGCCGCTTGTTTTCGGTCACGACAAAGAGCCGCACCTTCTTCGCGGGCGGACAGTTCACCGAGACCTTCATCGCACGAACCGCTTTGATGAGCTCGATCACCCCCTCAAACGCCTTCGCTTCCTTTTTATAGGAGAGCTTGGAATCGTACCGCGGGTAGTCGGTCGCAATGATCTTGCCCCGCTTCCCGGGCAAAAAGCCGTAGATCTCCTCGGTCACGAACGGGATGAAGGGATGAAGCAGCTTCAACGCGTTTTCGAGCGTAAACATCAACACGCCCAAATTCGCGCGCTTGCGGTCTTGATCTTCCCCGTAGAGCGCGGGCTTGGAAAGCTCGATATACCAATCGCAAAGATCGTTCCAGACAAAATCGGTCAGTTTGTCCGCCGCGATCCCGAGGTCGTACTTCTGCAAGGAAAGCGTGACGTCGCGGATGGTCGTCATGAGCCGCGAGATGATCCAGCGGTCCGCGGGCTGCAATTTGATCTCTTGAAGCGGCGGGATCTTCTCGCCCTTGGCGTTCATGAGCACGAACCGCGAGGCGTTCCAGAGTTTATTGATAAAGTTGCGCGACGCCTCTGCCTTCACGTCGGTGAAGCGGGTGTCGTTCCCGGGCGCGATACCCGTCATCAGCGAGAGCCGAAGGGAGTCCGCACCGTATTTGTCGATGACTTCAAGCGGGTCGATGCCATTGCCGAGGGACTTGCTCATCTTGCGCCCCTGTTCGTCCCGCACGAGCCCGTGAATAAGCACGTCGCGGAACGGCACTTTGCCCGTGTACTCTATTCCTGAGAACATCATGCGCATCACCCAAAACGGAATGATGTCATAGCCCGTGACGAGCGCGTCCGTCGGGTAGAAATACTGAAATTCCTCTGTTTCTTCGGGCCAGCCGAGCGTCGAGAATGGCCAGAGCGCGGACGAGAACCAGGTGTCGAGGCAGTCCTCGTCCTGTTTCAAATGCGTGCCGCCGCACTTGGGACAGACCGAAGGCTGCTTGCGCGCGCAGATCGTCTCTCCGCACTCGCAGTACCAGACGGGGATCCTGTGCCCCCACCAAAGCTGGCGGGAAATGCACCAATCGCGGATATTTTCAAGCCAATTGAAGTAAATCTTGGCAAAGCGGTCGGGCACGAAACGGGTCTTGTTCTTGACGACGGCGTCGATCGCGGGCTTTGCAAGCGGCGCCATCTTGACAAACCACTGCTTGGACACGAGCGGCTCGATCTGAGAATGACATCTATGGCAATGCCCCACATTGTGACTGTACGGCTCGGTCTTTCTCAAACGCCCGAGCGATCTCATCTCTTCAACGACCGCCTTCCGCGCCGCATAGCGGTCGAGCCCTTGGAACTTGCCGCAAAGCTCGTTCATCGTGCCGTCGTCGTTCATCACGCGGATGAGCGGAAGATCGTGCCTCAGCCCCACCTCGAAGTCGTTGGGATCGTGCGCGGGGGTGATCTTCACCGCGCCCGTGCCGAAGGCGGGATCGACATAGTCGTCCGCGACGATGGGAATGATCCTGTCCGTGATCGGAAGCCGTATCTTCTTCCCGACCAAACGTTGATAGCGTTCGTCCGAGGGATTGACCGCGACCGCCGTATCGCCGAGCATGGTCTCGGGGCGGGTCGTCGCGATCGTGAGCACTTCGTCCGTCCCCTCGACGGGATAGTCGAAATACCAAAAGCTGCCTGCGTCCTCGGTGTGTTCCACTTCCTCGTCCGAAAGCGCCGTCCCGCAGGTCGGACACCAATTGATGATCCTGCTCCCGCGGTAGATGAGCCCCTTTTCGTACAACCTGCAAAAGGCTTCGCGCACGGCGTTCGAACAGCGTTCGTCGAGCGTGAAGGCGAGCCTGTCCCAATCGCAGGACGAGCCGAGCTTTTGAAGCTGCTCGACGATCTTGCCGCCGTATTGCTCTTTCCAAGCCCAGGCGCGGCGAAGAAACTCCTCTCTCGTGAGCGATTCCTTCTTAATGCCCTCTTTTTGCAATTCTTCGACGATCTTATGCTCGGTCGCGAGCGACGCATGGTCTGTCCCAGGAAGCCAAAGGACACAGTAGCCCTGCATGCGCTTGAAGCGGACGATGACGTCCTGCATGGTCTCGTCCATCGCGTGCCCCATGTGCAGACGCCCTGTTATGTTGGGGGGCGGCATCATCACCGTAAACGGGACTTTCTTCTTGTCGATCGCGGCGTGGAAATACTTTCCCTCCATCCATTCCGAATAGATCCGCTCTTCAAATTCCTTGGGATTGTACGTCGTTTGCATTTCTTTCATGGTTCGCCCCGAAAAATGGTATTACTTGGCTATTATACCTCTTTTTTTCGGCGTTGTCAATAAATCCGCTGACAACATAGAATATATAAACTAAATTTTTCGGAGAATCGTATGAAAAAATTATTCGTCATTCTCGGAGCGCTGCTCTTCGCTACGCTCCCCCTCTCCGCCTGCGGAGAAAATAAAACCGACCTTCATACCCTGCGCATCAACGAAGTCACCCACTCCGTGTTCTATGCGCCCATGTATCTCGCCGACTCCCTCGGCTATTTCGAGGAAGAAGGCATCAAGATCGAACTCACGAACGGCGGCGGCGCAGACAAGGTCATGACGGCCGTGCTGTCGGGCGAAGCGGACATCGGCTTCTGCGGGCCCGAAGCCGCGCTCTATGTCCTGCTCGGCGGCTCGGCTGACGTGCCGACCGTGTTCGGTCAGCTCACCCAAAGGGACGGCTCGTTCCTCGTCTCGCGCAACGAAGAGCCCAACTTCAAATGGGAAGACCTCAAAGGCAAGGAGATCCTCGCGGGAAGAAAGGGCGGCGTGCCCGCGATGACCTTTGAATACATCCTCAAAGAACATCAACTCACCCCCGAGGACTATACCCTCAACTTCGACGTCGCCTTCAACCTCATGACGAGCGCGTTCGAGGGCGGCGTCGCGGACTACTGCACCATGTTCGAACCCGGCGCGTCTGAATATCAGGCGGCGGGCAAGGGCTATATCGTCGCCTCCGTCGGCGAGGCGGGCGGGGTCATCCCCTACACCTCATACATCGCAAAACGCTCCTGGCTCGACAAGAACGAGGACCTTGCAAAGGGCTTTCTCCGCGCCATGCTCCGCGCCGTCAAATACGCGCAGAACAACTCGCCCGAGGACATCGCCGATAAGCTCTATGCGGCGTTCCCGTCCACCTCGCTCAACTCGATCGCAACCAGCGTCAAGAGCTATCAGTCCATCGACTCCTGGCCGACCGATATGGCGATGACGAAGGAGAGCTTCGACCGCTTGCAGGACGTGATCGAAGAGGCGGGCGAACTGCCCGAGCGCGGAGAGTTTGAAAAGCTCGTCGACAACCGCTATGTAAAGGAAGTGTACGCATCTCTTCAATGAGAAAATGACCGTTCTCCGCGCCGAACCAAAGCCGCGGACGCAAAGGAAGTACCATGAAAGAAAAAATGCTGTCGTTTCACGACGTAAAACACATCTATCATACCGTGCGGGGCGAGGTGACGGCGACCGAAAACCTCACCTTTACGGTGGAGAAAGGCGAGTTTGTCGCCCTCATCGGACCTTCGGGCTGCGGGAAAAGCACCCTTTTGTCCCTCGCGGCGGGGCTTTTGACCCCGTCCGAGGGCGAAGTGTCCCGAAGGGGCTCGATCGGCTACATGCTCCAACGCGACGAGCTCTTCCCTTGGCGCACGATCGAAAAAAATATCCGCCTGCCCCTCGAAGTGCAGCACAGGCTCGATAGCGAATCGTTGGAGCGGGCAAGAACGCTCGCCGAAAAGTACGGGCTCGGAGAATTTTTGCAGAGCTATCCGTCGCAGCTTTCGGGCGGCATGCGGCAGCGCGCCGCGCTCATCCGCACCCTCGCCTTCGACCCCGACGTGCTCCTCTTGGATGAACCCTTCTCCGCGCTCGACTACCAGACCCGCCTTCTCGTCACGCAGGACGTTGCCAAGATCATCCGAAGCGAGGGCAAGACCGCCCTTCTCGTCACGCACGACATCTCCGAGGCGATCTCGCTCGCGAGCCGCGTCGTCGTCTTGACCAAACGTCCCGCCCGCGTCGCCGCCGAGCACGAACTTTGCTTCGACGGGGAAAACGATCCCCTTCGCCGCCGCGAAAACAAACAGTTCTCCGAGTGGTTCGAACTGCTTTGGAAGGAGCTCAACGCATGAAAAAAGATCAGAAAAACTACTCCAAAGAGCATTTGCTCTTCTTAAAAAAACGAAGGATCGATCTCGCGATCGTCCGAGCGCTGAGGGTGGGCTTGCTCCTCTTTCTTCTCCTTTTCTGGGAGCTGTCCACCCGCCTCGGATGGTCCGACCCCTTTTTGACGAGCTCGCCCTCCCGCATCCTCTCGACGATCGGCTCGCTCTACAAAGAGGGCACGCTCTTCTATCACATCGGCGTGACCTTGCTCGAAACGTTTGTCGGCTTTTTCATCGCCGTTGCGGTCGGCTGTATCGTCGCCCTCGCCTTTTGGTGGAGCGACCTTTGCCGCCGCGTCCTCGAACCGTATATCGTCGTCCTCAACGCCCTTCCCAAGATCGCCTTAGGTCCTTTGATCATCATTTGGTTCGGCACGGGAAGCAAGGCGATCGTGTTCATGACCGTCGCCGTCGGGCTCATCGTCGTCATCATGCACATGCTCTCCGCCTTCCTCGAAACCGACCCGAACAAGATCTTGCTTTTAAGGTCGATGGGAGCGAGCAAGTTCCAAATCTTAAAAAAGCTCGTCATCCCCTCATCCCTGCCCGCCTTTATCTCGATGCTCAAAGTGGCGGTGGGCATGGCTTGGATCGGGTCGATCATGGGCGAATACCTTGTATCGCGCGCGGGGCTCGGTTACCTCATCGTATACGGCGGGCAGGTGTTCAAGCTCGACCTCGTGATGAGTGCGACCGTCATCCTTTGCGTGCTCGCCGCGGGCATGTACTTTTTGGTCGTTCTGCTTGAAAAAATACTCGTAAAAAACACAGACAACTGAAAAGATCAGCCCGACCGCGCCCATCGCGGGATAGAAAAACTTCACAATGCCCTGCAAGCCCAATCTCGACAGGGCAAACGCCGCAAGCAGCAAGACCGCTTTTGCGGCGTTCTTTTTTGTCTTGCCTTGGATCTTTTCGCAGATCGAAAGCAGCGGATAGAGCGCCGAGGCGAGCGAGGTCAGAATGGCAAGCGCGGATGCGATGAAAAAGACGCGGCTTTGCCGCATTGCATACAAAAACGGGAGCTCTGCAAAGATCGCCCCCGCCCCCTCGCGGTAGACAACGCCGAGCACGCACACCGCGCAGACCGCCGAAAGAGCCGACGCAAGCGCCGAGGAAAGAACGGGCTTTTTCATCGTCTTGCCCGCATCCATCAAGACGGGCGCGGCGAGCAATGCGTTCATCCCCGCATACATTCCGCCGAGCGGTCGGACGCCGCTCAACGACGGATAGAAAAATTCCAGCCCGCCCCGCGCCGCAAAAAAGACAAAGCATAAGAGCACGGGCACGAGCAGAGAGTTGAGCGCGCCGATCCCCTTCATCCCCTTTCTCAAAAACAGCAGACAAAGGACAAGCCCGAGAACGGACAAGAGCGGCGAAAACTTCGGAAGCAGCGCGTCAAGTCCCGCGAGCATCCCTGCACAGGGCACGAAGGAGACAAACGTCAAGGACAGTTTGACCGCCCCCTTCGCCCGTCCGAAGCGCGAGAGCGCGCCGTCAAAGCCGCCGTGCCGCTTTCCGAGCAGGAGAAAGTTGAGCGTCAACAAAAAGTACAGCGCAAAGGAAAACAGCAGGGACGGCAGGAAAAACTTCGCGCCGAAAAAGCACACGAGCTCCGCGCCCGACAAAAATCCCGCGCCGAGCGTCGTCCCCACGATGAATGCCGTTGCTCCGAAAACTCCCATTTCCCGATTTTATGCCGAAAAATCGAAAAATACCACAAAATATGGAAAATTATGTCTGACATAGTACTTCATATCGTTGACAAAGACGGGCGAATCTTGTATAATTATGTCAGATATAGTACTTGATATTGTACTTCTGAAAAAATGACAAGGAGGGTACTCAGTGAGAGACGATTTTTTCAACGACGATTCGGACGAGGACGAGCCCTTTGACGGCACGCCAGAGACCGACCCCGAAGAAGAGTTCCCGTCGGACTCCCCCTTCGGCGAAACGGACGAGGTGACCGAAGAAATGAACGAGTCCGAAGAGCCCGACGAGACGGATGGCGAGGAATTTGACGCGCGCGATCGGGCGTTTGAGCCCATTCCCTCTTCGGACGACGATCCCTTCGAGGACGATTTCATGCTCGACAAAAAGCGTCGTTTCCCCAAGACGCCCGCTTCTCCCCCGCGCGCCTTTGTGCGCTCGCAAGCGCAGGATGGCGAGGACGAAACGGACGACGAGGCGGACGAGCCTTCCTCGGATCTTGCGGAAGCCCCTGCCGTGAACGCGGTGTTCGGGGCGGCGGACGAAACGGAAGAGCCCGAAGAATCCGAAAAATCCGAATCCGAGACCGAGAAGAAAGACGACTCGATCGGCACGCCCGCATTTGCCCCCTACACGCGGGGCGATTGGAGCGACATCGCCGAGACGGATGACGAAGCAGCGGTCGAACCGCCGTTCGACGAGCCCGACGAGGAGGAAGAGCCCGTAGACGAGCCCGACGAGGAGGAAGAAGCGCCCGAGGAAACGGCGACCCCGTTTGAAAGGAAGGACGAGGAAGAAGAATCCGAAGCGTTTGAGCCGACCTCTTTCGACGAGGAAGAAGAGCCCGTCGACCTTGCAAACACTTCGGACGAGACCGCCTTCGCTCCTTCCGACCAATCGGACGACGAGCCCGAGGAAGCCGAAAAGCTTCCATCTTCCGAAGCGCAAGAAACCGTGCAAGAAGCGCCGACGCCCGAACAAGTTCAAGCGGCGCAAGCGGACGATGCCGAGGAGCAGGAAACTTCCCAAGAGGATGAGGACAAGGACCGCGATCATTCGGTGAGTTCCGATCTCATCCGCGGGCACATCAACACGATCATTTTGCGCGCGCTCTATGACGGCGACAAATACGGATACGAGATCATCGCCGAGATCGAGCGCAAGAGCCACGATCAATACACCTTAAAACAGCCTTCGCTTTACAGCGCGCTCAAACGGCTGGAAAAGGAGGGCTACGTCACCTCGTATTGGGGCGGGTCGGTCAGCGGGGGCAGGCGCAAGTACTTCTCCCTCACCGACCAGGGCAAGGAGATCTCCGAGCGCAACCAATCGGAATGGGAGTACTCGCGCACGGTCATCGATTCCCTCATTTCGGACAAGGCGTTTGATTTCGGTTCTCCCGCGCCCACGTCCGTCGATATGCGGGTGCTCAAAAAGAGCGTCTCGCCTGCGCGCGGCACGGGCGAAGAGGACGAGGAGTTCGAATACGACGGCGAGGACATGCCCTTCGAGGAAGAGGTGCGCGAAGAGCCGACGCCTGCGCCCGAACAGGACGAAAAATACGAGGCGGAGCGCGCTGCGCTCGAAGAAGCGCGTGCGCGGATGGAAGAGGCGATGAACGCCCGCGAAGAGATGATCCGCATCCGCGAAGAGGCGGGCGCGCGCCGCGAACAGGAGCTCTTGGAGCGGGAATTTGCGCTGCAAGCCGAACAGGAGCGCAGAGAGCGCGAAGCCGAAGAACAGCGGCAGTTCCTTGAATCGGAAGCGGAGCGTCTCAAAAATCTCGAAGAAGAGCAAAAGCGCGCCGCCGAGGAAGCCGAGCGGCTTCGCGAGGAAGAGGCGCATGAGCGCGAACTTCAAGAAGAGGCACGATTGGCGGAAGAAGCCGCCCGCGAGGAGGAAGAGGCCCGCCTTCAAGCCGAAACCGAAGCCGAAGAGCTTCGCTTAAAGCAAGAGGCGGAAGAACAAGCTCGGCAGCAGGCGGAAGAAGAACAAGCCGCGCTCGAAGAGCATGAGCGCACCATCGCTCAGGCGCAGGAAGAAGCGAGCCGAGAAGAGCGCGAACGGGCGATCGCCGCCCTCATCGCAAAGCGCGAGGAAGAGGAAAAGGCGCACGCCTTCATGGTCCAAATGGCGGAGATCCGTCAGTTCGAACAAGACCGTCTCCGCGCCGAAGAAGCCCGCCGTCAAGAGGAAGAAGAACGACTTCGCCAAGAGGCGGAAGCGGAAGAAGCGAGAAAAGCCGAAGAAGAAGCCGAGGCGCTTCGTCTTGAAGAAGAGGCGAGAAAAGCCGAAGAAGAAGCCGAGGCGCTTCGTCTTGAAGAAGAGGCGAGAAAAGCCGAAGAAGAGCGGCTTCGCCTTGAAGCGGAAGCCGAAGAAGAACGGCTCAGGGCGGAAGCCCAGCGGCTCGAAGAGGAGCGCGCCCGTCAAGAGGAAGAAGAAAGAAGAGCCGAAGAAGCGCGGCGTGCGGAAGAGGCTCGTCTTGAAGAAGAGGCGGGAACAGATGAGGCGTTTGCCCAGGACGATGAGATCGGGCGCAGCCGTTCTATCGCGCAGAACGCGCAAAAGAGCGAGCAGAACGAGCGCATCGTGAGAATGGGACCGTTTGCGAAGGAGCGCGAAGAGATCGAGGAGCGGCATCGGCAGGAGATCGACGAGCTCAACCGCCGTCACGACCTCGAAATGGAGCAGAAGATCAAGGAAGTGCGCCGCCAAGACGAAGAGCAGTTCCGCCGCAGGGAGTTCGATCTTTTGGAGACGAACATGCGGCACATTGTCAACAATCTCGGCGGTGAGGCGCAGAACTACCAGGATGGCGCGCCGCAACCCGAAGAGGCGGCTTATGAAGCGCCGCAAGACGACTTCCGCGCTCCGCTTACGCGCATCTATGTTTCGGCAAAGCGCGGCGAAGAGCCGACCCCGCCTCCCCCCCTTGTCGACAGACAAACCTATTGCGTATACCAGCTCCCTGATGAGCCGCAGGATACGATTCCCGTGCGTACCTCCGAGCCCCCCTATCCCCCGCAGCCGCAGGCGGCGCAGCCCGAACCCGCAGCGCCCCCGATCCAGCCCATAGCGGACGAGAAGCGGGAGACGGGAAAGCGCGAAAAGGCGCGCTCTGCCCGTTCGGTGGACGGGATCGACTTCTATGATCTCGAAGAGCGGGCACGCCAGGACGGCATTTTGATCACACTTGCAGGCGGGAGCAAGACCAAAGAGCTCACGGTGAAGTCGGACAGTCTTGTCAACAAGGGACGCGCCCTCTTTTTGAGCGCCTTGATGGTGTTCCTGCTCTGCGTCGCCGAAGGCAGTCTTGCGTTGGGACTGAGGCGAACCTTCCATCTTCCCATCTTCTACTCCTTCTTTATCTGGGGCGCGGGGCTTGCACTGCTGCTCGTGACGGCGTTGATGTTCATCAACCGCTACGGCGAGCGCGCGCTGAGACAGACGGGAAATATGATCGTCAACGTGATCGTCACTTATGCGTTAATCCTCATCGTGATCTTGATCTATGCGCTCGCAACGCAGATCGACTTTACGAGCATCAACGATCTCATGACCTACATCATCTTCCCCGCGGGATTCTTCCTGAACATCATCGTATTCGGCGTTGTCTACTACCTGTTGATCCGCCCGAACGACGACGATTGAGAAAATTAAAATCAAGCATAAAAGCGGCGCGCCCCGAATGGGGCGCGCCAAACTTATTGTCTACTGCTTCAAATAAGGTAACACCCCCTCAGTCTCGGCTTCGCCTCGCCAGCTCCCCCTCAAAGGGGGCGCCAAGAAGAAATCTCGTTGTTCCCTTTGAGGGGTGAAGTCAATGGGGATGGGAAACTTTACGCGGACTTCTCTTTCTTTTTGAGCCCGATGCGCTCTAAGAACTTCGTAAAGCTCGTGAAGCGGAACTTGCGCACGGCGATCTCGATGAGGAACAGGACGAGCGCCGCGCCGATCAAGAGATACCTCGGGTCAAAGGACTTGCGAAGGCTCACGATCGAGAAGGCGAACTCCTCCGCGGAATCGACGAGTTTGTCCTCGCCCTCCGCGTCGGGGTTTGAAGAGATGTTGATGAGAAGCGATCGTCCCTCGTCAAAGGAATCGCGCGAAGAGTCGAACTCCTCGGAATAGCTGAATGCGCGATAGGTTCGGATCATCGCCATCACATAGCGCGATGGCACGTCCGAAGCGCTCCCGACGTCCCTTGATAGCACGTCGTAGGACTTGGGGACTTTCATGACCGTGACGACGTGGATACCGGGCTCGAAATTCTCGAACGTGAAGCGGTTGCCGCCGATCGAAAGCTCGCTCAAATCGAACTTCGCGACCGCTCCGTTCGGCGCTTCGACGAACGCAATGAGCTTTTTGTCGCTCTCGGCATCGAAATTATACCCGTCAATGCTCGCCTGCGTGCGGTAATTATCATAGATAAATTGAACGTTCAGGGAATGCTCCTGGATGTTGATCACGGGCATGAGCGCGGAGACGATGTTGTTGACGATCGGAATGCCCGCGTCCTCATTTTCGGTGAACGGACCAGAAAAATACCCGAACAGGTCGCACATGAAGCTGCCGACCTTGCCTGCGCCGAAGTTCCACTGCGCATACAGCGGCACAAATGCCGCCATGAGCGAGACCTGCACGCTCGAATTTTTGACGCGCGAGACGAAGAAACCCGTCATGTCAATTTCGTCGAGCATGGATTGGGTGAGCTTGTTCACGACGGCCGTATGGGTGTTGAGCGTCGGTTTGTATTCCATCGGCACTGCACCCGAGAACTCCTCGGACATCCCGAGGTCGCGTTTTAAGCGGAACGGCAGCTCTTGTTTGAGGTTGGACGTAATTTGATACGCCCCGCCGTGCCCGATCTCCGCAAGCACTTTGAGATCCTCAATGATGGGATCGAGCACCGAGATGACCGTGATGGTGATGCCAAACTCGTCGTAATATTTTTGCATGACGGCTTGATAGTCCCTTGCGGGGTCGCCGGGGCGTCCGTCTGTGATGAGCATGACGTGCTTCTTTTCGACGCTCCGCATGGCGGCAAGCGCGCGGCAGGCGTGTTCGATCGATGCCGTCTCGCTGTTCGAGCCCCCCACCTCGTCCGCAACGCGGTAGATCGCGTCAACGATCTTGCTCTTTTGGGTCATGGGCGTGAGATCGAGCTCGACGTGGTAGGAATTGTTCATCGTCATCACGCCGACAAAGTCCTTGGGCGACATCGTATCCACTGCGGCGAGCGCGCCTTCGAGCGCAACTTCAAACGGCGCTTCCTGGTGCTGTTCCATCGACGCCGAACGGTCGATGATGATCGCAAGCGCGGTCGGCGGGGAATACTCCTCGATCTTGACGGGCAGCATCTCCTGCAATTTCGTGCCCTGCAAATCGGCGGCGTCATAGGCGTGCGCGACCGGCACGTCCGCCCCCTCCTTGTTCTTCTTCGTGAGCACGCCGCCCTCGCTGTTCTTCTCGAATCCGCCGACCGTGAACAGTCCCCCGCCGCAGTTGTAGACATATTCATAGAGCAGATCCTCAAACCCCGCGGGCATATCATGGTGCGCGACATTTACGAGGATGACCTCGTCGAACTCCGAGAGCGCTTCGATTGTCGTCGGGACGGCTTCGAGCCCCACGACCTTGATCGTCAGATACTTTGCGTCGGGGCGGCTGTTCAAGATCTTTACAATGCTATCCGCCTCCCCTTCGTACCGCTCGACGACCAAAATGCTGTTGAACTCTTCGAGGTCGTAGGTCGTATAAAAGACGTTGTTCTCCAAGGTGGAATCGCCGCTGCTCGTCATGCCGAATTTTAGCTCGTGATGCCCCGACGTCTCGAAGGAATGCGAGATCTTGACCTTTTGCAAGCCCGCTTTGAGTTCCATTTCATCACGGCGGAACTTGACGTCGCCGTTGTCGCTGAAATTCAAGCCGAACGTCCCGTTATAGGAACTGTGGACGGTCACTTCGATGTCGAACGATTCGCCCACGTCGAAGGTCTTTTCGGGATAGGTCGCATCGACGATCCAAGCGTCCTGCGGGTAGTTTGCGGGGAAGAACGAGGTGTCGAGCCGCAGCCCGTCGAGCGCCATGAGCCGCGCAACGCTCATCGCGTCGCGGTCGGTTTGAAGCCCGTCCGAAATGAGCAGCACCCGCGCGGTCTTGGGGTCGGAGATGATCGGCTCGTTCGTATCTCCCCCGCTCTTCTTTGTCACGGGGTCCCAAATATAGGTGAGCGCAGAGCGGATGTCGGTCGCAGTCGTGTCGGGTTCGTCCGATTCAAGGTAGTCCTCAAAGGACGATTCCACGCGGTGCGAGCCCATCTTGACGGCAAGCACTTGATCGAACCCGAATTTCACGACGGCAAAGTCGCATTTTCCGTTGTTCGCCGCGATGACGTCGTGCACGAACCCGTCCGCCCGTTCGCGCGAGCTCTGTTCGCTGTACGAACAGTCTACCAAAATGACGAGCTGGTTTTCGACTTCGTCCGTCGACCAAGAGAAATTGATCCCCGAAAGCGCGACAATGCAGAGAATCGAAATGATGATATGAAGGACGAGCGACGCCCTGCGCTTGCCGAGGCGGCGGAATTTCTTCTCCACGCGGAAGTACACGAACAGGATATAGGCGAGCGCGGGGATGATCAAAAGGAGCAGCCATGGGCTCCAAGCAAATTCAACTTTGAAATCAGTCATGATTTATGCCTCGTTTCTGAATTGCAGCCACCATTCGACAAAGAGCATGACGATGACGGCGATCGCAAAGTACGGGAACAGGTCTTTGACCGTCTCCGCATAGATCTCGCCCCTGTCGAGGGTGATCTTCACGTCGGCGACCGAAAAGATCGCGCTCTCGGAATGGGGAATGCGCACCATGATCTTGCGCACTTCGTCCTCTTTTTGAAGCCCCGAGTGCACCGTGAACGAATACGCCCCGAGCCTGTCCAACACGAGCTCGGTCGGGAAGGTCCGCATGACGTAGGACGTAAAGTCGTTCGCAATGACGAGCGACTCCCCCTTGCAGTTCAAGGTGAGCGTGTCCCCGAGCTCATAGTTGTACTTCGTGACCGTGAGCGGGAAAAAGTACTCGATGATGTTGTATAAAAGCGTCTCGAAATCCCAGGAGATGAAGTCGGACATGTTGAGCGAGAACGGCATGACGACGATCTTCGACGAGGGCGTGTTCTTGCAAAGCAGGACGGGGTCGTCTCCGCAATAGAGAAGAGGCGTGAAGCTCGAATCGTACTCCATGATCCGCGTATACTCGGAAATGCCGTTCCGCGCGGGGTCGATGTATTGGGTGAGCGGATGCGCCTCGCCGCCCCGCATGGGGTTCATCTCGTTAAAAGTGACCTTGTCGCCGAATTTGAGTCCAAGCTCGTCGAGGTCGCGGTTGGGATCGACGAGCAAGATCACGCCGTCCGTCGGCAAGCCGAACGCGATCACGGCGTCGGGAATGCGGTGCTCGAAGATATAGAGGTCATACCCCGAAAGTTCGGGGGTCGCCTCCACGTCGAGCTGCTTGAAGGAGATGTCCCGCATGGCGCGCATGGCGTCGCGCAAAATGGTAAAGCCGAGATAGTAAAAGACGTTGGTCTCCCCGCTGCAATACTGCACGTTGATGACGTCCTTAATGCCGCCGTAGACGGTCATTGCATCGTCGTCGGCGATGGAATCTTCCAGTCCCTCGACGCGGATCACCGCCTCTTGGAAGGAGGAATAATAGAAATCCGCTCTGCCGCCGATCGACTCGTCGGTCGCCTTGACTTCGATCGTCTGCCGCTGTTCATAGCCCGCGCTCTCCGCGTTGACTTCGAAATGGACGGGGATCGTCAGGGCGGGAAGGTCGGAGAGCTCCTCCGCGCCGAGGTCCGCACCCTTGATCCGCACCGTCATCATCTTGTTCATCGAGACCGTGCCGTACGCGCAAAGTTCGATACGGAACACGAACTCGTTGTCCTCGTCGACGACGTCGCAGCCCGCCACGCAGACGTTCCACTCTCTGAGCGGGTCGGCAAGATTGACGCACTCGATCGCCGCGCCCATGTCGCCGTACTCCGTGCCCGAATACACGATGACGTCCGTCGAGGCATTGTACACTCTGTCGCGCGCAAGCTCCAACGCCTTATCGACGCTGCCGTGCCCGTAGGAACAGGACAAGCCTTCGAGCGAGGCGATCGCGTCCGCATAGCCGCTCTTGTCCATGCGGTCGATGAGATAGTAAGGCTCTTCGTCCGCGACGATCACCGAGAGCAAGCCGTCCCCCCTCATGACGACGTCGTCCATCGCGATACGAACTTCGTCGAGCGCGCGGTCGAAACGGGTCTGTCCCTGCGGATCGCCCGCATAGCGCGCCCGCATGCTCGCCGACGCGTCGATGACGATGAGCTTTTCATACGCCGTGTCGATCATCTCGGGCGACATCAGATTGGGCTGCGCAAAGATCAAGGCGCACGCCGCCAAAATGAGCGCCTGCACGAGAAAGAGCAAGATATTGCGGAAGCGGTCGATCGGAAGTTCCTTTCGCCGTTTGAGCACCCGCTGCCAAGCATAAGAGGATGAGATCACCCTCTTTTGATAGCTCGGCTTGATGATATAGATGAGTAGGAGAATGCCGATCCCGAGCAGCCCCAAAAAGCCGATGGGAAGCAGCCATTGTAGCGTCATAACGCACCCCGTGTAACCAAAGATTTACGCCGTCTGCCCCAAAAAGCAGTTACGGCTTCAAACTGTCGAAATAGCCGTCGAGGATATCCTTCAAAGCGGGCGGGATGGAGTCGTCCTCCGCCAAGTCCTGCTTGTTCTTTTCGGTATCCACCGCGTCGTGATAGTCGGTCTTGCCGTCGATGATGTTGTTATTGTCGGTATTTTTGCCGGGCGATGACCCGGGTCCTGCGCCTTGCCCTTCATGGGTGTTGCCGTGTCCTTCGCCGCCGCCGTCCTCGCCGCCGTACGATTCACCATCGCCGTTTCCTTCGGTGTCGTCGGTGTTGCCTTCGCCGTTCGGACCGCCTTGGCCCATTTGTCCATCCCCTTCGCCGGGCGCTTGCCCGTCGCCGCTGCCGTCCTCGCCGTTCCCGTCGCCGTCTTGGTCTCCCTCGTCGCCGCCGTCCTCATCGCCGCCGTCGCCCTCGGTTTCTTCCTCGCCGCCTTCGCCCTCGGTGCCTTCTCCCTCTTTGCCCGTGTCGCCGTCGCCGGTGCCCTCGGGCGCAAGTTCGAAGATTGCCTCGACTTCAAGGTCCTCCATGACGCTCCAATCCCAGCGCTGTTCGGTCAAAATGCCGTCGCTCCAAACGACGAACACATATCCTTCGAGGGGGGTCGCGGTGACGGGGTCGGCGTCCTTCCCCTTTTCGATCTCTTGATGGGCTTCCCCGCTCACAAAGCCGCCTTCGCTCGCGAGATAGTCGATCGTCACATATTCCTTTTTCTCTTCTTCCTCTTCGTCCTTATCCTCGTCGTCGGGCGGGGAAAAGACCTCATACCCGGGGCGCACGATCCCGTTTGCCGCAAGCGCGGAGACGGTGACCATCGCCCCCGCGAGCACGAACGAAACCGCGAGCGCGATCGGCGTAAAGCGCGAGAGCGAGAACTTCATCTGCCGCGGGGAGACCTTTTTGAGCTTCTCCTTCGCGTCCTCGCGCTGCAAGAGCGCGATATACGACTCGTCCTGTTCCATTTCGACCATCGTGATCATGCGCTCTTCGAGCCCGAGACGGTCGATGAGCTTTGCGATCTTTTGCGTTGTCGGGCGGAAGAACAGGAAATACAGCACGGGCAGCGCGATGAGGACCGCGCCCAAGAACGTGAACGCCGCGCCCAAGAGGACGACCTTCGCCGACGGGCTTACGAACCACAGCACGAACGCCGCGAAAAAGTCCGCTGCAAAGCCGACCGCAGCCGCCAGCAGAAACGCCTTCAAGAGCCCCTGCAACGCGACCCGCCGATAGTATTTTTTGAATAAACCCTTCGTATTCATCGTGTTTCCTCCTTATCCTTCAAGATAATCCAAATATCTGAGACTCCCCTCGACGACCCAAGTCGCGCGATAGGAAATATCTTTATTCGACGCCTCACAGTGGACGGTGACGATGTCGGCGCAGCCCGAAAGCCAGCCTTTCGGACGCTCCAACGCGCGCCACTGCTCCTCGCTCCCGCGGAAGGTGATATTTGCGAGCTTGTCACTGCCCGCGCAGAGGAGAAATTCGAAGTCTTTGAGCCCCTTCCCAAGGGTGATTTCGGTGAGCTCATCGCAATCGAAGAAAATGTAGTTATAGAGCTTTTCCATCGCCTCGGGGTCTATGCCCATCGATTCGAGAGAATCGGGGAAGATCACTTTTTTGAGCTTATAACAGCGCATGAAATTGGAATACTGCATGGAGATGAGCCCTTCCGAAAATTCCACTTCTTCAAGCTCCGAACAATCGCTGAAAACCATCTTTCCCATGATCTTGACGCTCGAAGGAATTTTGACGGTTTTGAGCGACTTGCAATTGATGAAGGCATAGGAATTGATCAGCGCCGTGCCGTCGGGAATGACGAGATCTTCGACAAGCTCTCCTTCGTAATAGAGGTTATGCGCATAGTAGAGCGGGTTGCTCTCGAACGTGCTCGAAAGGGCGAGCATGAAAAAGTCAAACGTCGCCTCGCACCAGCCCTTGATGTCCGAGATCTCCACCCGTTCGAGGCTTCGGCACTCCTGGAAGGACTTCGCGCCGCACTTCTTGATCCCCTTGCCGAATTTGACCGACTTGATCGGGCACTTATAGAACGCGTATCTTCCGACCGATTGCACGCTGTCGGGAAGTTCGATCGCTTGAAGCGAAGTGCAGTTGAAGAACATCTTATACCAGACGCCTTCCATCTGCTCGGAGAGCTTCACGCGCGTAAGCGACGAACAGCCTTGGAAGCACTGCGTGCCGACGTCGAGCACGGAATCGGGGATCTCGACCTCTTGGAGCGAAAAGCAGTTCATAAACGATTGGTTGCCGATCTTCGTGATAGAATTGGGAATGGAGACGGTTTTGATCCAACTGTTATTCGAAAAGGCATTGTCCTCGATCTTCAAGACGGGCAAGCCCTTGTGCTCTTTGGGAATGACGACGTTCGTGTTCGTATTTTGAGCCTGTTTGACCGAGTAGCCCGTGACGGTGTCGTCCGTGAGGGTCTTGATCTCGGTGAAGATGAGCCCGTTCTCCTCGTCCGATTCTCCCCCCTGCTCGTTGTCCTCTTTTTCATCATCCTCGTCCTCGTGATCGTTGCCGAAATTCTCATCGTCGTCGATGTCGGGATTTTCGGGGTCGGGTTCAAATGACGCGAGAAGGCTGAGATCTTTCTTGACGTTGAGATCCTGCCGCTTGGGGTCGATCTCGCCGTCGCTCCACATGACGAACAAAAACCCTTCGCTCGGAATTGCTTCGACGGGCGAAGCGTCCCCGCCGTTTTTGACCCGCTGCTGGGTCTGCCCGTTGATACTTCCGCCGATCCCGTCCACCGCATAGCGGACGGTATAGTATTCCTCTTCCGCGCCCGCGTTCGGGGAATACCCGCAGAGATGGCATACGCCGCCGACATAGTTATGCGGTCCTTTGTTTGCGATCTCGTCGGTATCCGTGCAGAGCGGGACTTGCCAATGATAGTTTTCGTCGTAAGCCCATTCGTCGGAATAGATATGCACATGCGCTTCCTGCTTTTCGCAGGCGCAGAACAAAAAGCCCATGCACGCGCCGAGCACGACGGAAAACGCCTTGATCAAACCTTTCATAAACTTCCCCTCCTTTTTTCTCGTCATACGAGCACGCCCCGCGAGAGCAATTGATAAAAGAGCATTTTCTCGACGGGCACGTCCGTTCTGACCGAGACATAATCGACGCCCTGCGAGATCGAAAACGCGCGGATCTCGCCGTAGATCTCATTCATGACCTCCTCATAGGACAGCAGCATGGAACGGGTGATCCGCATGCGCAAATTCCGCTCGTCCAAGATGTCCTGCGCCTCGACGTCGATCAAGTGGTTTCTGCCCATATAGGCGGGGTCTGCCTCGTCGGGCGTGAGCACTTGAAGCAAAAGCACCTGTTTTTTCTTGGCGCGAAGAAATTTGACCGCCCGCTTCCAATCGCTGTCCGTCATGAAGTCGGAGATGAGGATACACAGCCCGTCGCTCGCGCTGTCGGGGTCGCACCGCGTGATGGCGGGCGCGAAATCCGTCTCTCCCTCGAAGCGCACGCGCTCGATCTCGGGCGCAATGCGGAAGAAGGAATCCTTGCCGATGATCTTGCCGAACGGGTCTTCCGCCTTCTCGCCCTTCAAAAAGTACAGCGTGAGCTTATCCATGTTTCGGACCGCCAAATAGCCGAGCGCCGCCAAGACGCCGATCACATACTCCCCCTTCGCGGGGTCGAGCCCCATCGACGCGGAACAGTCGAGGAAAATCCGAACGTGCATCTGCCGTTCGTCCGTAAACATCTTGATATAATATTTGTCGAGCCGTGCATAGAGATTCCAATCGATGCGCCGAATGTCGTCGCCGAGGGCATATTCACGGTAGTCCGCAAAGTCGATGGTCTGCCCGTAGGACTTGACGAGATGTTTGCCCCCGAAAAAGCCCCGCAGATTGCGGTCCATGTGCAGGGACAGCGACTCCAAACGGTTGAAAAATGTGCTGTTGATGATCGATGCCATAAAAACCTCTTTATACGAACCGTTGCTTGCGCCCGTTTTGCGGCAAGAGCGCGGCTTGCTTTGCCCCGCTCTCCCCCGCGGGACGCTCGCCGAGAAGGCGCGTCAGCACCCGATCGTACTGCTTTTCAAGCTCCGCGCGGCTGTTTGCGTAGACGATCTCGTCGATCACGCCCTCGCCGTCGATAAAATAACTGAACGGCACGGCGTTATAGGTATGCTCCACCCAATCGAAAAGATAGATCCCGTCCCTTCGTCCCGTCGTCATCAAGATCTCTTCGGGATATTTTTCGGCGTATTTTTTCATATCCGCTCGGCTCTGCCCGCTCATATCCTCGCTGTAAACGTTGATCATGATCACGAGCAGATCGTTCTTCTTCTCGCCGTAGGCGTTGTACGCCTCGACGAACACGGGGAATTGGGACGAACACGCGCCGCAGCCCACATAGAAGAAGTACAAATACGCTCCTTTCTTGCCCTTCAAAAGGTCGGAGAACTTCACCGCCCCGCCGTCCCTGTGCACGTCGTATACGAGGAAATCGTGCATCGGATCGCCCGTGAAGAGCGGCGTTTTGGGCTGTTTCTCTTCCCCGAGCACGAGAGAAGCCCCGATCTCGACCTTGACGTCCACTTCGTTTCGGCTGAGCACGACCTCGCGCGATTGCGCGTAGCCCTCTCTCAATCCCTCGATCTTGACGCGGTAAGGACGGTCTTTGACGGTGAACGTCGCAGCGCCGTCCTTCAATTTATAAGGACCGACGTCGGCTTTTTCGCCGTTTTCGTCATAGAGCACGACGGAGAGTTCGCTCGGGAAGGGATAGTCTATCCCGCCGCTTCGGACGGGAATGATACAATATTCGACGTTTTCCCCCGCGGGAAGGCGGGTGACGTCCTTGGTCGAAATACAGCCCTTGTGAATGCAATGGCGGGACTTTTGCCCGTCCTCGGTAAACGTCGAGGGCTTGTCAACGATAAAATCGCCGTATTCGTGTCCGAGCGCTTCGATGGTCTCGGTGACGGTCTCCTTACAGCGCTCGCAGGTAAAGACGCGCTCGCCGTCCTCTTCGCAGGTCGCGGGCTTGGTGACAGACCCCTCTTCGTCGTATTGGTGTCCGAGACGGGACAGAACGGTGACCTTTTCCTCGTCGCAGTGCAGGCATTTGACCCGTCTCTCGCCGTTTTGGGTGCAGGTCGCGGGGGTGAGCTTCTCCTCGCCGCTGAAATCGTGCTGGGTGCGCGCGGTGGGCTCGGTCTTGTCGATCCCGCAGCCGTTTTTGCAGACATAGCGCACTTCGCCTTCCTTTTGGCAGGTCGCGGGCTCAACGACGATCGGCTCGCCGCTGTAATCATGCCCGAGTTTTTCGACCGAGCGCGTGCCCTCTTTGCCGCAGATCGTGCAGACGGCGCGCTCCGAGCCGTTTTCGGTGCAGGTGGGCGCTTTGGACAGCTCCCAATCCTTGTAGTCGTGGACGTGACCGTCGTTTTCTTCGCCGCAGGACGAAAACGCAAAGAGCGCGGCAAAACACAGGACAAAGGCGCATAAGAGCATGATAAATTTTACATTTTTATTCTTTTTCATGACGACCTCCTTGTCCGCAGAATATATGCTGATACTTATCCTTATTATAAGGATACCATCGGACGGCTATTTTGTCAAGACAAAACAAAAAAATTTACATATTCATGAATTTGAGTGCCCGAAAATTCCAAAATTTTGAAAAATTCATTCGATGATTCCGAAAAGCGGCGCGCCGAAGAATTTCGGCGCGCCGCATGAAATCCGTTCACAGCTTTACAAATATTTTCTTACGATCGCTTCGGCGGCGCGGATGCCGTCGGCGGCGGCGGACGTGATCCCGCCCGCATAGCCGCAGCCCTCGCCGCAGGGATAAATCCCCTCGCAGGAGACCGATTCAAGGGTCTCGCCCCGCAAAATGCGGAGCGGCGAGCTTGTCCGCGATTCCACGCCCGTGAGCACTGCGTCGGGCTCGGAAAAGCCTTTGAGCCTGTTCCCCATATCCATGATCGCCGCCTGCATGGCATTGGTGACGAACGTCGGGAAGATCGCCCGCATAGGCGCAAACGCCGTGCCGCGGGCATAGGTCGGGAAGATCTTTCCGAAGCGGGTGCTCTCCCTGTTTTCCAAGAAGTCCCCGACGAGCTGGACGGGCGCGCGGTATCCCGCTTTTCCCGCTTCATTGGCGGCGAGAAAGGCGGCGCGTTCGAGCTTGCGCTGAAATTTGACCCCCGCAAGCGGACCTTCGTCCCCGAAATCCGCCCCGCCGACCTGCACGATCAAGGCGGAATTTGCGTTTTTCCCCGCGCGGGCGAAATCGCTCATGCCGTTCGTGACGACGCCCCCCTCTTCGGACGCAGAGGGAATGACGACCCCGCCCGGGCACATGCAAAAGGTGAAGGCGGCGCGTTCGCCCGCATGCGAGACGAGTTTATAATCGGCGGCGGGCAGCAGGCGGAACATCTCCCCGTACTGCGCCTTCGAGATCTCTTCCTGCAAATGCTCGATACGCACCCCCACCGCGAAGTCCTTGCGTTCCATTTTGAGCCCTCTTGCAAGCAGCATTTCAAAGGTATCCCGCGCGCTGTGCCCGATCGCAAGCACCAAATGATCGACCTCCCGCCTCTCTCCGTTCAAATAGACGGCAGTCAGTTTCCCGCCCTTGATTTCAAGATCGGAAAGCAGCGTCGAATAGGCAAATTCCCCGCCCTGCGAGAGGATGTAGTTGCGAAGATTTTGAACGACCTTCCCGAGATGATCGCTCCCGACGTGGGGCTTTGCAAGGTAACCGACTTCCTCGGGCGCGCCGAACTCGACGAAGAGCTTTGCAACGCGCTTCCCCTCGGGGGTATTGGTCTGGGTGTTGAGTTTCCCGTCCGAGAACGTCCCCGCGCCGCCCTCGCCGAACTGCACGTTGCTCTCGGTGTCGAGGATTCCCGTCTCGAAGAAACGCATGACGTCCGATTTCCGCTCTTCGACCTTCTTGCCGCGCTCGACGACAAGCGGCTTGATCCCGTGCCTTATGAGGGTGAGCGCGCAGAAAAGTCCGCAAGGACCTGCCCCCGCGACGACCACCCGAGGCGCGGGCTTTGTGATCTGTGGATAGACGGGCGTCTCCTTTTTGAGCGGCTTTGTATCGCACTCAACGGTATAGACAAAGCGGATGTCCCGCTTGTTCCTTGCGTCGATGGATTTTTTGAGGATACGAAGATCCTTGCAGGGAGCGCGGAGCAGTTTGGAACAACGCGCCCAGAGCTCTTCCTCGCGCGCGCCGAGCGGAAGAGACAGATCCTTGACGATCATGACAAGATCCCCTCCGCGGCGGCATACGCGGACGTGAACGCCCACTGCAAGTTGTAGCCGCCGCACTCGCCGTCCACGTTCAAGATCTCGCCCGTGAAGAATAAATTCTGTTGAAAGATACTCATGAGATGATCGTCCGTCTCCTTCAAGGGAATGCCGCCGCGCGTGACCTGCGCATACGCATAGCCGAGCGTGCCCGTGATTTCGAGCGGAAAATGTTTGAGAAGGCGCAGAAGGGTGTCCTTGTCCCCGTCCGCTTTTTTGAGCAAAACCCGCCCGAGCCCGTTGTTGACAATGCAAAGAAGCCGCGTATCGTCCGACTCCCCCCGCTCGATCGCAGTTTTAAGGCGCTCTATGGGCACGTCGGGCAAAAAGTCGATCTCGATCTTGTCCCCCGCGGACACATGGGACGAAGCGCGGAAGGCGCAGTCGCCCGAAATGCCGCTCTCGGTAAAGAGGATGTCCCCGCGGCAGGAAAATTCCCCGCTGTCTTTTACGGCGCGAAGAATGCCGTCCACGCGGATACCTTTGAGCCCGCGCACGGACGAGGGGTCGCATTTGAGCTGCACGAGCACGGGCGAGAGCGGCGCGACGGTATGGGAAAATCCCTCGGCTAAGGGATACGCGCTGCCGTCCGTCCCGAAGTTGGGCGCAGCCATCCCCCCCGCCGAGAGCACGACCGCGTCCGCATGTACGCCCCCGCCGTCATAGGCGAGAAAGAAATCCTTCGAAAAGGTCAGGCTCTTGACTTGCGCGCGAAAGACCGTCTGCACGTTGAGACGGGCAAGTTCGAAGCGGAGAAGGTCGGTCACCGCCGAGGCTTGCCGCGACGCGGGATATACCCTGCCCCGCCCGTCGGGCAAAAACAGCCCGCCCATGCTTTCGAGAAATCCGATCGTCTCCTCAAAGCCGAAGCGCGACAAGAGACGGGCGACCTTTTCGTTGTCGTCCGAAAAATAATGCGCGGCGGACATGTCGGTATTGGTGACGTTCCCCTGCCCGTTGCCGCTTGCGGAGAGCTTGCGCCCGAGCCGTTCGCCGCGTTCGAACACGGTCACGTCCGCCCCCCGCCTTGCCAATTGGACGGCGCACGCCATGCCCGACGCCCCGCCCCCGATGATCGCTATTTTTTTCATATTTCCATTTTACACGCCGAAAAAATTTTGTCAAGGGTTGACAGATCGAAATTTCACTGTTATAATGTTGGTATGAATGAATTTTTATCTACATCATCGAGAAGTCTACTTCAATATATGAAAGATGAGATCGGTTTGACCATCGCCATGATCGCCATTCTCGTGCTCATCGTCGTCCTTGCGATCCTCTTGATCCTTCAAATCAGAAAAGACCGCAGGAAAACCGCCGAACAGCCTTCGGAAGAACATCCCGAAGAATCGGATACGCCCCCCGCAGAAACGGAGGAACATGCGGAAGCCGAAGCCGAAGAAGCGCCCTTGAAGGACAAGCCCGAGGAAGCGCAGGAATCGCAAGCGGCGCAAGCGGAAGAAAATAGCGCAGACGCGCAGAGCGAGTGCGCAAACGAGACCGAAGAGAAAAAGGAGAACGAGGAAATGAAGAAATCACCCGAGAAGAAGGAACAAAAGCCCGCAGTCGCACAGAAAGCCCCCGCGACGCAAAAGACGGCGCAAAAACCCGCGCCCGAGAAGACGGCGCAAAAACCCGCGCCTGCGCCCGAGAAAAAGACTGCGCCCGCGCTTGCTGCGGCGGCGGCGCAAAAGACGGCGAGCGGCGGGAAGTGGATCATCTATGAAGAGGAGCGCGGCGGGTTCGGGTTCAAGCTCGTGGCGTCCAACGGCGAGGTGATGCTTTTGAGCAGCGCGCCCTATTCGAGCTTGCAGAGCGCGAAATCGGGCATTAAGACCTATCAGGACAACGTGAGCGCGGGGCGGCTGGAAATCGTGGAGACGAAGAGCGGGAGCTTTTTCGTGAAGATCAACAACGCGAGCGGGCGGCTCTTGGCGACGAGCGCCGACTACAAGACCCGCACAAGCGCCGAGAGCGCCGCAGAGTCCATCCGCCGCTGGGCGGGCACGACGGTCATTGTCACGCCGTAACTTGAAACGCGACTGAATGTTCAAAATCGATTACTTGATAAAAGCGGTGCGCCGAATTTTCGGCGCGCCGCAAACTGTCTTAAAATATACATTCCTTCAAAAATTTATAGATCGATGATCTCCTCATACGGCGCACAGAGCGTGTAATGCGCAACGTTCAGCAAATTGCAATCGCGGTCGGTCTCGCAGGAGAGCTCGAACCAATCGGGGTGGCGAAGATATTTCACGGCGATGTCGTCCCAAACGTAGCAATTTTGCTCATTGCGGCTCATTGCGAGCTCCCGCGCGCGGAGAATGATCCTTTGAAGCAGTTCGCAACCGCAAAAGTCCCCTTTCATCGCGTCGAGCGCAGGGTTCATGCAAGTGTCCATCGTGATCGCGACGTGCGGAGCTTTCACGCAACACGCAAACGCTTCGCGGTTCATATAATGGTTAAATTCATAGCCGTGGAAGTTGGGCGGCTGGTTGATGTTTCCGCCCATGAATATAAATTTATGCGGATTCTTTTCAAGAACGTAGGGCGTCAAGGTCATAGGACCGAGGCTCACAAGATCGAACTCGTCCGAAATACATTCGATCCAATCTGAAAATTCGACGCTTTCAAGCGCGTCCGCCTCGGGGGAATCGGCGAACAAGTCGCCCATGCCGTCGCAGCCGTGGATGTCTTGCAAGAACACGGCGGGTTGGGGCAGGGCGCGGGTATCGACGATGGTGATCTTGGGATGCGGAAAATCGAGCGCATAGACGAGCTTTTTGACGTTTCTGAGGGCAATGTCGCACGGGACGTTGCCGCCGACCGCGACGAGATCGACCGAGGAATACCCGTCCGCTTCGGCATGGAACAGTGCGTCGACCGTTGCCGCCGCATCATCGAGACCGTAATCACATAATAGAATGAGTTTCATAATTACTCCTTTTTTAGTTTCGAAGGAAATCTTTCTGCGCTGCGCTTGAAATATTTCCTTCGAGGATTCAGCATTGTTGATTTCATGGAACGTTATCGCCCGCCACTTTGCATGCCTTATTTAACAACCTGCGTGCAGTGGCGCGCAAATAGGGTGGAGCGGCGCAACTTCTGTTCGACAGCCCAGTGGGCTGCGAACTGCGCCGTCGAAGACGCGCCATTCTATTATTATTCCATGCGCGGCGCACGAGCCGAAGGCGAGTACAGCCGAGCTGGTGGCGAGGCGGACTTGCGGCGGGGGCGACCGCCGCAAGGCAAAGCGACGCAACGCGGAGCGGCTGAGGGGGTGTTTCCTTATTTACAAGGGCAATTGTCGCGCCCTCTTTCTCACATGATATTCTTGACACTTCTCGGGAAGAGCGTGACGTCGCGGATGTTCTCCATCCCCGTCACATACATCAAGAACCGCTCAAACCCGAGCCCGAACCCGCCGTGCGGGACTGAACCGAAGACGCGAAGATCCAAATACTGTTTATACGCCGAAAGGTCCATCTTGCGCTCTTTCATCGCCCGAAGCAGTTTCTCTTCGTCCGCTTCGCGCTCGCTCCCGCCGATGATCTCGCCGATCCCCGGCACGAGCAAATCGGACGCCGCCACCGTCTTGCCGTCCGCATTCTGCTTCATATAGAAGGACTTGATCTCCTTCGGATAGTTGATGACGAACACGGGACGCTTGAACACTTCCTCGGTGAGATACCGTTCGTGTTCGGTTTGAAGATCGCATCCCCAAAAGACGGGGAATTGGAACTTGACGTTCGCCTTTTCCAAGAGTTTGACCGCCTCGGTGTACTCCAAGACCGCAAAGTCGCTCCCCTCGACGTGTTCGAGCTTGCTCAAAAGTCCTTTCTCGACAAAGGAATCGAAGAATTTGAGTTCCTCGGGGCATTCATCCATCACCGCGCGGATGAGATACTTCAACATCTCTTCGGCAACTTCCAAAATATCGGGAAGCTCCGCAAAGGCGATCTCGGGCTCGACATGCCAGAACTCCGCGAGATGTCTCGTCGTATTGGAATTTTCCGCGCGGAAGGAAGGGCCGAAGGTATAAATCCTGCCGAGCGCGGTCGCCGCAACTTCCCCTTCGAGCTGTCCCGACACCGAAAGCCCCGCTTTCACGCCGAAAAAGTCGTTTTTATAGTACTCCTCTTCGCTCTTACAGTCCGTCTTCCACGGCTGGGTCGTGACGCGGAACATCTCCCCCGCGCCCTCGCAATCGCTCGCCGTGATGAGCGGCGTATTCATATAGTAATATCTACGCTCCGCGAAATAGCGGTGGATCGCCTGCGCCGCGACCGAACGGACGCGGAACACCGCCGCAAAGGTATTCGTCCTCAGACGCAAATGCGGGATGCCGCGCAAAAATTCCAGCGTCGTGCGCTTCTTTTGGATGGGAAACTCGCTCGGACACTTGCCGAGCAAGGTCAGCTTTTTGGCGTTCAGTTCGTTTCCCTCGCCCTTAAATGCCTTGACGACCATCCCCTCCGCCGCAACGCTCGCGCCGAGGTGGGTGCACTCGGGGTCGAACGAGATCGCCTCTTTGTCGAGCACCACTTGCAGCCGTGAAAAGCTCGTCCCGTCGAAGAGCTCCAAAAAGGCGACCTTCGCAGAATCGCGGAAGGTCTTGACCCACCCGCAGACGGTCACTTCCCTGCCCACATAGGCAGGATCTTTCAAAATATTACAAATATCGGTATGCTTCATGATCCTTCTCCCTGAAATAGCCCTTTAATATGCCCTTGCAAAGAACACGGTATGCTTTGCCTCTTTCCCGCAGGCAACACAGCGTTTTGCGGTATGCTTTTCATCGAGGACGCGCGCCGTCGCTTGGGAATACGCCTTGACCTTGTCCTCGCACTCGCGGCAACCGCACCAGCCCGCGCGCACGAAATTGCCCGTTTCGACCCCTTTCAGCAGTTCGTCGAGAGTCTCCGCATCGACAATGCGGTCGTGCATCCGCTTCTCCGCTTTCGCATAGAGATTTCTGCCGATCTCTTGGAGCAATTCCGAAACGACCGTCTCCGCCTCGGCAAGATCGTATCCGTCCGCCTTTTCCAAGGTGTCGCGGCGGAAGATCGTCATCTTCCCGCTCTCGATGTCGCGCGGTCCGAGCTCGATACGGACGGGCACGCCCTTCATCTCCCACTCGTTGAACTTCCAGCCCGGGGAGTTGTCTGAATCGTCAAGGGAGGCGCGAATCCCCGCCGCTTTGAGCCGCTTCAAGAGCGCGCCGCACGCTTCAAGTACTCCTTCTTTCTTTGCCGCGATCGGCACGATGACGGCTTGCACGGGCGCAACGGGCGGCGGCAGGACAAGTCCCCTTTGATCGCCGTGCGTCATGATCAGCGCGCCGATGAGCCTCGTCGATACGCCGTAGCTCATCGTATATCCGTATTGAAGCGTGCCGTCCTTGTCGGTAAATTGGATGTCGAACGCCTTCGCGAAGTTCTGTCCCATGTAATGGGTCGTGCCCGATTGCAGGCTCTTGCCGTCGTGCATCATCGCTTCCATGCCGTAGGTCGCAAGCGCGCCCGCGAACTTCTCTTTTTCGGTCTTTTTCCCCGTCAAAACGGGCATGCAAAGGACGTTCACGGCAAATTCTTCATAGAGACGAAGCATTGCGAGGGTCTCGCGCTCCGCTTCCTCGGAGGACGCAAACACGGAGTGCCCTTCCTGCCACAAAAACTCGCTCGTCCGAAGGAAGGGACGGGTGGTCTTTTCCCAACGCATGACGTTACACCATTGGTTATAGCGCAGCGGCAGATCCCGCCAGGATTCCACCCATTTGCCGTACATGTGCCCGATGATCGTCTCCGAAGTCGGACGGATCGCCAAGGGCTCTTGCAGCTTCTCCCCGCCCGCATGGGTCACGACGGCAACTTCGGGAGCGAACCCCTCCACATGTTCCGCCTCTTTCGTCATAAAGCTCATCGGAATGAGCAGCGGAAAATACGCATTCTCAACGCCCGCCGCCTTGAAACGGCGATCCATCTCGCTCTGGATGATCTCCCAAACGGCATACCCGTAGGGACGGATGACCATCGTCCCCTTGACAGGCCCGTAGTCGACGAGCTTGGTCTTGATCACAACGTCTGTGTACCACTGCGGAAAATCGGTCTCGATGTCCGCGATCTGTGAAACAAATTGATTGTCTTTTGCCATCTTGTTCTCCGATCTAACAAAAAGATATGGTACATTATACCATATCTTTTGGGATTTGTCGATAAAATGCAGGGGAAATTTTGAATTTTCGTAAAATTCCCCGTTTCAGAACTCGTTGCGTTCGCTTTTCGAAATATAACCGAGCGCAAATGCTCCCGGTCCGACATGCGAGCCGATGACGGGACCCATGATCTGGGTGTGCGGCTCGATATGGAAGCGTTCGCGGACGTACTCGGTCAGCTCTTCTGCCGCGGGCTCGTTGTCGGTATGTACGATAAAGACGTATTTGTGCTCGTCAGGACCTTCGGTCTCCATCTTCTCCTTGATGAAGGCGATCGCCTTTTTGACGCCGCGGACCTTTGCGATGGGTTCGAGCTTGCCCTCCTTGTTGAAGGAGAGGATGGGCTTGACGTTGAGGACGCTCCCGATCGCCGCGACCGCGGGCGAGATCCTGCCTCCCTTTTTGAGGTATTGAAGATCGTCGGCGACGATGAAATGCTGGATGTGAAGGCGCAGGGAATTGACATAGTCGAGGGTATCCTTTGCGGTCATGCCCTTGTTCCTGCATTCAAGCGCGAGCCGCACGAGACAACCCTGCCCGACCGTCGCCGTGAGCGGGTCGCAGACATAGACGTTGAACCTCGGATACTTCGCCTTGACATCGGCTGCCGCCTGCGCCGCGACTTCGCGCGTCCGCGCAAGCCCCGAAGAGATCGTAAAGTGCAACACGTCCTCCGCGCCCTCTTCGGCGAGCTTGGTAAAGTGGCTGAGGTGCGCCTCATAGTTGAGCATGGACGTCTTGGAAAACGCGCCCCCGCGAAGCTCGTTGTAAAAGTCCACATACTGCGAGTACTCGGTGAAATCGTCGAGATGATCGGTCATTTTCCCGTTCTTCTCCACCGTAAAGGTCAGCGGCGCGTGCTTGATGTCGTTCTCGTCGTATTCCTGCCGATACAAATCGCAGGTCGAATCGGTCGATAGCGTGAATTTGTACATGGTTTCCTCTCCCAAAAATAAATTTTTACTGCCGTCTCGGCGCAGAACATAAAACGCCTGTGCCAATCTATCAAAAAGTCCCGTTGTCCCAGAAAACGAGAACCTTTCGCCGTTTCAAAAAAAGTTCAGAAGGTATTCCGAAGGCTCTTCGAAATATACCCGAGCGCGAACGCCCCCGGCCCTACATGCGAGCCGATGACAGGACCCATCAGCGAGACGTGGGGCTCGTAGCCGAACATCTCCTTGACGAGAGCGCGAAGCTCCTCGGCGGCGGGGAAGTTGTCGGTATGGATGACGAAGATATAGTGCAGTTCGTCAGGTCCTTCGGCTTCGAGTTTTTTCTTGATGAAGGAGATCGCCTTTTTTGCGCCGCGCACCTTGTCGAGGACGAAGAGCTTGCCCTCGTTGTCGAAGGAGATGATGGGCTTGATGGAGAGCATCCCGCCGACCGCTGCCGCCGCCGAAGAAATGCGTCCCCCCTTCTTCAAGTATTTGAGATCGTCCGCCACGATGAAGTGCTGGATGTGAAGGCGGAGGGAATTGAGATATTCATACGTCTCGTCCGCGCCCTTGCCCTCGTCCCGCCATTTGACGCCGAGCATGACGAGCGCGCCCTGCCCGATCGTCGCCGTGAGCGGGTCGACGACGAGCACCCGAAATTCGGGATACTGTTTTTTGACTTCTTCGGCGGCTTTTGCCGCGACGTCCTTGGTCGGCGACAGCCCCGAGGAGATCGTAAAGTGCAATACGTCCTTTGCGCCCTCTTTTGCAAGGCGAAGAAAGTGGTTCAGATGCCGCTCATAGTTGAGCATGGACGTGCGCGAAAACGCGCCTTCTCGAAGTTCTTTGTAGAAGGAGACGTAGTCGTCGAGGCTTTGAAAGTCGTCGAGCCGCTCTTCCATCGCGCCGTCCTTTTCGACGGTGAACACATGCCGCACGATCTTGACGTCGTTTTCGGCAATATAATCTTGATAAAGATCGCAGGTGGAATCGGTCGAAACCGTAAAGCGGTGCATGAATGCTCCCCCATTTTCATGATACGGACAGTATACCATATTTTTCGAAAGCATGCAAGGAATTTTCGAAAAAAACCCCGCCACGCGTAAATTTTTCACCGTTGTGCGGGAAAAAAGCCGAAAAGACCCGAAAACCTCTTGAAAAAAAAGCAAAAGGACGTTATAATATGTTATGAAACGAAGTTCAAAGAAGGTCGGTATGACGGACTATCTGTCTTTACAAAACGGAAGCGACGTGCGCGGGACGGCGATCGCCGCGGAAAACGACCCCGCCGCCTTGACGGCGGAAGCGGTCCAAGCGATCTCAAAGGCGTTTTACGCGCTTGTCCTCGATCGCACGGGCTTACAGCGCGCCTGCATCGCGATCGGGCATGACCCGAGACTTTCAAGCGAGACGATTGAAGAAGCGGCAGCCGAGGCGATCGTCTCCCTCGGCGGCGACGTCATCTTGACGGGGCTCTCCTCGACCCCCGCCATGTTCATGCTCTTGCAGGACGACTTCGGCGCGCAGGGCTCTGTCATGATCACCGCGAGCCATCTCCCCTACCGCAAAAACGGCATGAAGTTCTTCTTGAAAGACGGCGGGCTTGAAAGCAGCGACGTCAAAGCCCTCCTCAAAGCCGCAGGCGAAGAGGACTTCCCCCCCGCGGCTCAAAAGGGCTCGATCATCCGACGCTCATACATGGCGCAATACGCAAACGGTCTTTGCGCGCTCGTCCGTCAAGGCACGGGCGAAATGCGCCCCTTGGAAGGGATGAAGATCGTCCTCGATGCGGGAAACGGCGCGGGCGGGTTTTACGATACGCTCGTTTTGCGCCCTCTCGGCGCGGACACGGACGGCTCGCAGTTCTTAGAACCAGACGGACGCTTCCCCAATCACGTCCCCAATCCCGAAAACGAAGAAGCGATGGCGTCGCTTACAAGCGCGGTCAAGCGGCATAAGGCGGACTTTGGCATCATCTTCGACACCGACGTGGACCGCGCGGGCGCAGTCGCGGGAAACGGCGAAGAGATCAACCGCAACCGTCTCATCGCGCTCATCTCGGCGATCCTGCTCAAAGAAGAGGCGGGCGGGTGCATTGTGACCGACTCGATCACGAGCCGCGGGCTTTCGGCGTTTATCACAGCGCACGGCGGGGTACATCACCGTTTCAAACGCGGATACCGAAACGTCATCAACGAGGCAAAACGGCTGAATGCCGCGGGGATCAGAACTCCCCTTGCGATCGAGACGAGCGGACATGCCGCGCTCCAAGAGAATTTCTTCCTCGACGACGGGGCATACCTCGTCACGCGACTTTTGATCGAGCTTGCGAACGCGAAAAAGCGCGGCGAAAAGCTCACCGACCTCATCAAAGACCTTCAAGAGCCCGCGGAAGCTGTGGAGATCCGTCTTTCCTTTGCGGTCGGGACGGATTTTAAGGCGCTCGGGGCGAAGGTCATCGAAGAGCTTCAACAAAAGGCGCAGCGGCAAGACGGGCTTTCGCTTGCGCCCAACAACTATGAGGGCGTTCGCATCGACTTTGACAAAGCCCACGGCGACGGCTGGGCGCTCGTGCGGATGAGCCTGCACGACCCCGTGTTGCCGATCAACTGCGAGAGCGACAGCATCGGAGGGGTCGATCAGATCCGAAGAATCCTCTATGAGATGATGAAGGAATACGACTTCTTATCGCCCGAACAACTATTGAACAGCGAAACCAAATAACAAGGAGATACTATGAAACAGACCACCATCAATGCCATAAGGATCTTGTCCTGCGAGGCGATCCAGAAGGCGAACTCGGGACATCCAGGGCTTCCGCTCGGCGCAGCGCCCATCGTCTATGCCCTGTGGCAGAACTTTTTGAAGTTCAACAACAAGGACCTGAAATGGGACGACCGCGACCGTTTTGTCCTCTCTGCGGGGCACGGCTCCGCGCTCAATTATTCCCTGCTCTACCTCTATGGGCTGGGGCTCACGATCGACGACCTCAAAAATTTCCGTCAGCTCGACAGCCGCACGCCTGGGCATCCCGAATACGGGCACACACCTGGGATCGAGACCTCGACAGGGCCTTTGGGACAGGGCATTGCGACGGCGGTCGGCATGGCGGCGGCGGAAGCGCATCTTGCGGCAAAATTCAACCGCGAGGGATTCCCCGTCGTCGATCACTTCACCTATGCGCTCGTCGGCGACGGCTGCCTCGAAGAGGGCATCTCCTACGAGGCTTGCTCGTTTGCGGGCGCGAACGAACTCGGAAAGCTCATCGTCTTTTACGATAAGAACGACATCACGATCGAGGGCAACATCGACATCACCTTCAATGAGGATGTGGCGACCCGCTTCAAGGCGCAGGGCTGGCAAGTGCTCGTCGTCGATCTCGTCAACCACCCCGACAACGTCCTTTTGATCTCCAACGCGATCAAAAAAGCACAGCGGGAGACCAAGAAGCCCTCGCTCATCATCTGCAAGACCAAGATCGGGTACGGCTCGCCGCTCGAAGGCAGCCAAAAGTGCCACGGCTCGCCGCTCGGCGAAGAGAATCTTCAAAAGACCAAGGAAAAGCTCGGCTGGACGATGCCTCCCTTCGAAGTACCCGAGGAAGTTCTTCGCCATACGGCGGCGGCGGGACGCAGGGGCAGAAAGCGCGAGCGTGAATGGAAGTTCATGTTCACGGAGTACGAAAAGCGGTATCCCGAGCTTGCAAGGCTTTATAAGCGGGCGATGCGCAGGGACATCTATGACGTCAAAGCGGACGAGGAGCTCTTCTCCTTTGACAAGCCGATGGCGACCCGCCAGACGTCCGAGAAGATCTTACAGCGGGTCGCAGCCCTCGTGCCCGACCTCGTCGGCGGCAGCGCGGACCTCGCGCCCTCCAACCTCACGGCGATGAAGGATACGGACAAAGTAAAGTTCGGCGATTTCTCGCCGAAAAACTACGCGGGCAGAAACCTGCACTACGGCATTCGCGAACACGCGATGGCAGCGATCGCAAACGGTATCGCCCTGCACGGCGGACTGAGAGTGTACTGCTCGACCTTCTTCTCCTTCTCCGACTATTGCAAGAACGCGATCCGCATGTCCGCGCTCATGGATCTTCCCGTCATCTACCTTTTCACGCACGACTCGATCGGCGTCGGCGAGGACGGACCGACCCATGAGCCCGTCGAACAGCTCGTCGGGCTTCGCTCCATTCCCAATTTGAAGGTATTCCGTCCCGCGGACGGCAAGGAGACGGCTGCCGCTTGGGTCGAAGCGCTCACGGGCAAAGGACCGACCGTGCTCGTCCTCTCCCGCCAATCCCTTCCCCAATACGAAGAGAGCGGGCTCAAAGCCCTCAAAGGCGGCTATATCTTGGATGACTGCAAGGGCACGCCCGACGTCCTGCTCATTGCGACGGGCTCTGAAACGGAGCTCTGCGTCAAGGCGAAAAAAGAACTCGAAAAGGAAAAGATCAACGCCCGCGTCGTCTCGATGCCCTGCTTCGAACTCTTCGAACGGCAGAGCGAGAAATACAAGGAGAGCGTACTGCCCTCTTCGATCAAGGCGCGCGTCTGCGTCGAAGCGGCAAGCCCTTACAGCTGGTACAAATACGCCACGGACGAGGGCGAGATCATTTCGATGACCACCTTCGGCGTGAGCGGACCTGCCCCGCAGCTCTTCGAGAAGTTCGGCTTCACCGTCCAGAACGTCGTCGACAAGGCAAAAAAGGTCCTCGGCAAATAATATCTCCCACAAAACGGCTGCGCGCCTTCCTCATTCGGGAAGGCGCGCATTTTTAGTCTACAAAGAAAACCACGTGATCGTCGCGTGGTTCAAGCAAGGCTAATGCTGATGCCAAAAATTTGCTGTCTCCGTTGAGTGGAGCAGCGCAAATTCTATTTTACAGTGTAGCGGCGCGAAACGCACCCCCCGTCACCCCACCACTTGACCCCCTCCCCTTTGAGGGGTGGAGCATTGTAAATTTTGCTCAACAGTGGGCTGTGAGCTGCAATGCGAAGACGCGCCATTTTATTGTTATTTCATGCGAGGCGCACGAGCCAAAGGCGAGTACAGCTGAGCTGGTGGCGCGCCCCGCTTTTCTACTGTCATGATTCCTTAGGTGGCACGAGCGCGTAGCGCAAAGTACGGGCTTTGGGCGGGTCTCTGCCGCCCAAAGGGATCTATCACGCGTTTGCGCGTGACTGAGGGGGCGTCAAACAATCCAACCCGTGACGCTATAATATGATGAGAATATTCCACCCAATTTGCCGCTTGCGGCTTAGAAACGAAGCATGTCGCGGATTTATTTATCTCCATTCCGCCTAAAAAATGCTATACGAATTTTAGATAAAGATGGTGTTGTGATGATGCTTTCACTCAATTTGCCGCTTGCGGCTTAATGCAAGAAAGGATTGTTCTTTAAGGGCATGAAAGAATCTTGCAAACATATCGTTTTTCTTGTTCTTCTTTTTTCAATGAAAAAAAGAAGCAAAAAAGGCTCGGGACACTTGCGATGTGTCCCGAACCCCGTAGCGCATTTTTGCAAACTCTTGCGCCTTCACTCCCTGCGCCGCCGCAAAACAAGCACATCGCAACCCAACGAGGGCGGCGCATCGGGTATCCCAACCCCACTGTCTTGCTTGGGTGAGCATCGTCACCCCACTCGCTGTCTCCATTGGGCGGAGCGGCGCGAGCGCCCCTCTCTTGGCTCCCCCCTTCGAGGGGGTAGCAAGCCCCCCCCTTGGCTCCCCATCGGAGGGGGAGCTGTCGAGGCGTTAGCCGAGACTGAGGGGGTGTGCCTTATTGTCGAACTCGTTTGCAACACACCCCTTTCGGCGCACGTTTGTGCGCCACGGTCTCACACGGGTAGAACCCCGTGTTCGGTCGCCGTTCGCGCCTCTAATGCGCTCACTCCTGTCGCATTGCGCCAATGGTTATCAACCATTGGCGCAATGCGAAGACGCGCCATTCTATTGATTATCCATTCGAGGCGCACGAGCCGAAGGCGAATACAGCCGAGCTGGTGGCGAGGCGGACTTGCGGCGGGGGCGACCGCCGCAAGGCTGTCGAGGCGTTAGCCGAGACTGAGGGGGTGTCACCTTATTTATAAGCGCGGCGCGCCGAAGGGACTTCGGCGCGCTGCTTTTTCTTTATATGTTATCCTTATTTCCCTTATCTCTTATCCTTATTCCATACCTTATTTAATTCCGTACCGTCCTTTCTCAAACCATTTCTCGGATCGACGTTTCCAAACGCGATAGTTTCCTCTCCGCATCCTCTGCCGTCGCTCCCTTCACTCCGAAATAAAACTTGATCTTCGGCTCTGTCCCCGACGGTCTCACGCACACCCAGCTCCCGCTTTCCAATTCATAATACAATACATTGCTCTTCGGAAGCGTCAACCTCCCCTCTTCTCCGCTCAAAACATTCACACTCTTCCCCGTCAAATAGTCCAAGACCTTTATGACCTTCTCTCCCGCAAAATTATCCTTCGGCGTTTCCCGCAGCTCCTTGATCATCCGCTCGATCTTCTCCGCACCTTCCGCGCCCGCAAGCGTCAAGCTCACCAGCCCTTCGCGGTAATATCCGTACTTCTCAAAGAGCTCCGTCATCTTATCGCAGAGCGTCATCCCCTGCTCTTTGTACCAAGCCGCCGCCTCGCACAACAAACAGACCGCTATCACCGCATCCTTATCGTGCGCGTGCGTCCCCGCAAGGCAGCCGTAGCTCTCTTCAAACCCGAACTCAAACGCTTTCTCCCCCGTCTCCTCGAACCGCTTCATTTGCTCGCCGATGTACTTGAACCCCGTCAACACCTCGACAAGGGTCAGCCCATACTCCTTCGCAAGCGCCTTCGCCATATCCGTCGAGACGATCGTCGTCACAAGCGCGCCCTTCCCCCGCTCTTTGGGCAACATCCCCCGCTTCGCCCGCTCGGAAAGAAGATAATCCGCGATCAAGATCCCGCTCATGTTCCCCGTAAACGGCAGATATTCCCCGTCCCCATTCTTCGCATACACCCCAAGCCTGTCTGCGTCGGGGTCGGTCGCAAGCACGAGGTCCGCGTCCACTTCCTTTGCCAATTTCAGCGCCAGCGTGAACGCCTTCGGGTCTTCGGGATTGGGAAATTCAAGGGTGGGAAAATGCCCGTCGGGCGATTCCTGCTCGGGCACGACATAGACGTTGTCAAAGCCCGTCTCTTTCAAGATCCGTCTCACGGGCACATTCCCCGTGCCGTTAAGCGGCGTATAGACGATTTTAAGCGTCTTCCCCGCTCTTTTCGACGTCTCCGCGTTGAGACAAAGCCGCTTGACGGCGGCAAGATATGCGCGGTCGGTCTCCTCGCCCAAAACCTCCAAAAGTCCTCTCTTTGCCGCCTCTTCAAGAGAAATGCGCTTGATCGCGCCGAAATCTTGGACGGACGCAATGCTCTTGACGATCTCGCCGTCCTCGGGCGGAACGATCTGTCCGCCGTCGCAGGAATAGACCTTGTAGCCGTTGTATTGCGGGGGATTGTGGCTCGCCGTGATGACGATCCCCGCCGAAGTTTTGAGGCTTCGGACGGCAAAGGAGAGCTCGGGGGTCGGGCGAAGATCTTCAAAGAGATAGCACTTCACTTCGTTTGCCGTGAGAATGCGCGCGGCTTCCTTGGCGAACTCGCGGGAATTGAGACGGCTGTCGTAGGCGATCGCAACGCTTGGAGTTTTGTAAGCGCGAGTAAGATAATTCGCGAGTCCCTGGGTGGCTTTGCCGACGGTATAGCGGTTCATGCGGTTCGTGCCCGCGCCCATGACCCCGCGCATGCCGCCCGTGCCGAACGCGAGATCCTTATAAAAACGGTCGAAAATCTCCTTCTCGTCGGTGAGCGAAGCGACTTCCTTGCGGGTCTCTTCGTCAAAGAGCGGTGAAGTTTTCCAAAGTTCATATGATGTTTGAAAATTTTGCATGTTGATTCCCTTAATTTGATGAACGAAAATGCTTTTTTGCTTCATTATCTCCGACGGACGCGAAAAAATACCCGCCGAAAGACCGTTCTTCGGTAAAAACCTCATTTTTCGCCCGCATGCACTGAAAAACGTCCATGCGAGACAATGAATAAAGCACAGCCCTTGCCGAACGACAAGGGCTTGCAAAATGTGTCGCGTTGCGACGTGGTGCCGGTGATCGGGGTCGAACCGATACGGTATTTCTACCACAGGATTTTGAGTCCAGCGCGTCTGCCAATTCCA
>CANRLK010000013.1 GCA_947631465.1 uncultured Clostridia bacterium | reverse complement strand
AAGCCCGATGATCGTCTTGATGACGATCTTTTCCTCGAACGTGAGCGCGCGATATTTTCGGACAAGAGATTTCATGGGCTTTTTTCCTTTTCAAATTTCAGATGAGCTCTGCGCGCAACAGTTCGTTGCCTTTTTCGAGCAAATTCGCAAGTTTTTCTTCGGTCCGATCGATGACGGGCAGCACTTCCGCGGTCTTTTTGGAGACCATCTTTTGATAAATCAAGTAGTTGACGCTACATAGGGCGATTCCAAGGACGCCCAGCAGAATGCCGACGGTCATTGCCGCGATCACGTCATAGAGCATCACGAGGCACATCCCGCCGCCGAGAAGCAAGGTCGCCGCAATGCCGAAAAGGTAGGGAAAGACATTTGCGCCCGCCGTCTTGGAGCTTTGAAGCCGCGAAAGGGTCGCAAGTGTCTCTTCGGCTTGCCGTTCGAGCCGAGTAAGCTCCGACTTGTGTTTCTGTTTTCCGTCCCGTATACTCATAGATCAATAAAACGGGGGATCAGACAAATCCCCGAAAATTGTCCGTTGAAATGAGACAAAGCCTAAGGGGTTGTATCGTGGAATTTTTGCCCGAGGAGTACACAAAGCACTATATTGTCGAGGCGCTTTTCAAACTCATGAACGAATATGAGTACGAAAAGATCGCCGTCACGGACATTGCACGGAAAGCGGGGGTGGGAAGGGCGACCTTTTACCGCTATTTCAAGCGCAAAGAGGACGTGATCGAGTACTATTTTTCGCGCAATACAAAGGAATTTGTCTTTGAGCAGCGATACATCCCGCGTTGCAGAGAAGATCATCTTAGGCTCGTCCGTAACTTGTTCGAAAAATTCCGCAAGAATAAGGAATGCTTCAAACTCATCAAGCGGGCGCACTTGGAATATCTCTATCTCGATTTTCTCAACCGAAGTTTTTCAGAAACCTTTCGGCAAGTGTACGAAAAAGACGACCGATACGCGCCCTATCTCTATGCGGGCATGGTATTCAACATCTCCATGCTCTGGCTCGAACACGACTGCGAGGGGAGCTTGGACGATCTCGCGCATACGATCATCGACGCGATCTACTTTGAGAAATAATGCGACGGTATATTTTTATTTTATTTCGACGCAATTGCCCGAAATTTCGATCTCGCTTCGATAAAAGGCGTTAAGCCCTTTGAGGAGTTCTTCGAAATCGCTCTTTGCCATTGTCTCGACGGCGGAGTGCATGGCGAGCTGGGCGAGCCCGAGATCGACCGACGGAATGCCGATCTCGGAAAGGGAGATCGCGCCGAGAGTGCTGCCGCTCCGCATGTCCGAGCGGTTGAAAAAGCATTGATAGCGCACGTTTGCCCTGTCGAAGATCTTCTTGACGATCGCAGAAGTGAGCGCGTCCGTCGTGTATGCGCCGCCCGCATGTCCCTTGATCACGATCCCGCCGCCGAGCGTGGGCGTATTGGTCGGGTCACACTTTTCGGGATGGTTGGGATGGAGCGAATGCGCGTTGTCGAGCGAGATCAGAAGCGAGGAGCGAAGCATGGAGAGCATCTCGCATTCCGAAAGCCCGCGCGCGGAGAAAATTTTGAGCAAAGTCGATCTCAAAAAGTCGCTTCCCGCGCCTTGAAGGGTACGGCTTCCGACCTCTTCGCTGTCGAGACACGCCGCCATGCAGATGCCGCTTTGCACCTCTTCCGTCGCGAGGGCGACAAGGGAGGAATAGACGCTCGAAAGGTTGTCGATGCGGGGCGAGGAGAGAAATTCCCCGTTCGCGCCGCTTTCAAACGGCTTTTCGGCGCTCGCGGCAAAGAGATCGTAGGCGATGGGCTCGCCCAAACGCTTTGAAAACTCGATCTCGTCCATACCGAGCAGGGGCAGAAGATCGACCTGCGGGTTTGGCGCGAATTTGTCGTTGACGTCGCGCTGCATGTGCACGGCGAGCGAGGGAATGGTCACGCAAAAATCGCTGACAAAATTTTGGGCGACGAGTTTGCCCGCTTCCTCCTTGATGAGCCGTCCCGCGAGCTTCAACGGACGGTCGAAGAAGGAGTACCAGATCCCGCCGCCGTACGGTTCGACGTTGAGCTTTTGGAACTTCGAAGCGGACATCACGGGGTTTTCTTTGAGTTTGAGACAGGGCGAATCGGTGTGGCTTGCGACGATCTTGCACTTTGAGCCTGCACCCACGGTAAAGGCGATGATCGCGCTCCCGCCGCGGATGACAAAGTACTTTCCGCCCGCCTTCAAGGAGAAGGAAGCGTTTTCGAAGAGTTCTTCAAAGCCGTGCTCTTCGAGCAGTTTCTTCGCGTTTTCCACCGCTTGAAAGGCGGTGTATGAGGTTTCGAGATAATTAGATAAATTTTTCATGACAGGACCAGCCTTTTTTTCTTCATTATAATCCTTTTCCGGGAGAAAATCAAGTGAATCGGGCATTGACATTCCGCTTCAAATATGTTAAAATGGATAAGGTTTCAAGGAATGAGTCGGAGGCGAAAACATGCGCGATTTGAAGCGAAAGCTGATGAATTTCGTCACAAAGATCTATGTCAATACCGTGGGCAACAGTCTCAGGCAGAGCGACCGGGTGGACACGGCAGGGGGACGGCTTCCCGCGATGGGCGTTCCCGAGCTTTTGCGGCGGGCGGCGGAAGAGGGGGCGGTGCTGCTCAAAAACGACGGCGCGCTCCCGCTCTCGGGCAAGGTCGCGCTCTTCGGCAGAGTGCAGATCGATTGCTCCTATGCGGGCTGCGGCTCGGGCGGGGACGTGCTCAAACCCTACCGCGTGAGCATCCTCGAAGGGCTCTCCCAAAACCCGATGATCGACTTGGACGAGCAACTGAAAGCGCGATACGAAAAATTCTGTCTCGAACATCCCGCAGACCGCGGATATTGGGGTAATTGGACAAACAGTTTCCCCGAAATGCCGCTTACCAAGGAAGAAATCAAGGAGATCTCTCTCCGCGCGGGAACGGCGGTCGTCGTGATCGGACGCTGTGCGGGCGAAGAGGCGGATTTTCCCCTCAAAAAAGGCGGCTATTATCTGACGGACGATGAGCGGGCTCTTCTTTCAAACGTCTCGTCCTGCTTTTCCAAGACCATTGTTCTTCTCAACATCTCCAATCCGATCGACCTTGGCTTTCTCGATGAATTTGAGATCTCTTCGCTCCTCGTGCTCTTCCAAGGGGGCATGGAGATGGGCAACGCCGCGGCAAGACTGCTTGCGGGCAACGTGAACCCGTGCGGAAAGCTCTCAATGACCCTTGCGACGGAGTATCGGCATTATCCCTCGTCCAAGAACTTCGGAAACGCCAAGGCGAGCGAATACTGCGAGGACATCTATGTCGGCTACCGCCATTTCGAGACCTTTGCAAAGCAGAACGTCCGTTTCCCGTTCGGATTCGGTTTGAGCTATACCTCGTTCGAGATCGAAGGGAGTTTCAATCAAGCCGAAAACGCCGTGCATTTTACGGTGACGAACGTCGGAACACGGGCGGGGAAGGATGTCGTCCAGATCTACGTCGAAAAGCCGCAGGGAAGAAAGGGAAACCCCGCGCGCGAACTCATCGGCTTTCATAAGACCGAACTTCTTTCCTCCTTCCAAAAGGAAGAGGGGACGATACAGCTTTCCGACCGCGATTTTTGTTCGTATGACGAGACGAGGTCGTGCTTTGTGCGTCTCAAAGGCGAATATAAACTCTACTGCGGAAACAATGTGCGGGACGCCAAAGAGATCGCGAGTTTTTCCTTCGAAGAGGAGAAGATCGTCGAGCAGTGCTTTTCGCAATGCGCGCCCAAGGAGTTTTTCCTCATCAAGACGAAAGGTCCGCGGAACGAGCTTCCGAGATTTTCCGACAAGGACCTCAAAAAGGAGATCTTCTCGTCGCTCCCGCCCGCGCTTCCGTTTACGGGCAGTCTCGGATACAAACTGACCGACGTCAAGCTCGGCAAGATCTCCCTCGAAGATTTCGTGTCCCAGCTCGATTTGAAGGAGCTGGCAGCGCTCTCGCGGGGGGATTTGAAGATGAATAGCGCGCTCGGACCTGCGGGAAATGCGGGCGTGCTCGGCGGAGTACTGCCCTCGCTTCGGGAAAAGGGCGTGCCGCCCGTTACCGCCGTAGACGGTCCTTCGGGCGTTCGGCTCAAAACTTCGGCGTCCCTGATCCCGTGCGCGACGCTCCTTGCCTGCACCTTCGACAAAGAGCTCCTTTCAAACGTCTATGAAGCCGTCGGTGAGGAGATGAAAGAGCGCGGCGCGGACGTGCTGCTCGCGCCCGCGATGAACATCCAGCGCAGCCCGCTCGGCGGCAGGAACTTTGAATATTTTTCGGAAGATCCCTTCCTTTCGGGGAAGATGGCGGCGGCTGCGGTGCGCGGACTGCAAAAAACGGGCGTTGCGGCATGCCCCAAACACTTCGCCTGCAACAACCAAGAGTACGACCGCAAGCAGAACGATTCGCGCGTCTCGGAACGCGCGCTCAGAGAGATCTATCTTCGCGGCTTCGAGATCTGCGTGAAAGAGGGGAAGCCCAAGACCCTCATGACCTCGTACAACAAGCTCAACGGGGTTTGGACGCATTATAACTACGAACTCGTGAGGGGGATTTTGCGCGAAGAGTGGGGCTTTTCGGGCTGCGTCATGACCGATTGGTGGATGAAAAACGCAAAGAGCCCCGAGTTTCCGAAGATCAAGAACAACGCCTATCGCGTCCGCGCGGGGGTCAATGTCCTGATGCCCGGCGGCGACGTCGTATTCAAGCGCTTCGGCGGCTCGCTTTTGCGCTCGCTCGGAAAAGAAGGGGGGATCACCCTCGGCGAACTCCAAAAAAATGCCATGGAAGTCTTGGGCTTCGTCCTTGAATCTCACAGCTTGGAAAAGTATATGAAATTCGAGCGCGAAAAGCAAAAATAGGGCAAAAGGAACGCAAATTGAAAGGCGAGCTTGCGTTTTTCGGGGTTTAGCATAGTACTATGTCTGACATAGTACTTGGTTTTGAGGATATTTTTTAGGAAAAAGTTCGCTTTTTCGTTTGGATTTTATCATGAAATGTGATTGACAAAAGATAAGATCTTTGTTACAATCGGTTTGTTCATCGGAGGGTATGCCGTCGCTACGGCAAAGACTGGACAAGATGGCGGGGGTGCGCCCGCGGTTTTGTTTCGGTCCTTTTTTTATGTTCGTCCTTTGAACAAGTCGCAGAAAGGGTGAAAAAATGGATCTTTTGAAAGACAGTCTCAAAAAGATTTATCCGAAATTTTTGTTTTCCGCACTCGGCGGCGCGATCATTGCGTCCGTGTATTCGCTCGTCGATTCGGTCATGGTGGGGCAATACGAGGGCGAGGTCGGCGCGGCGGCGCTTGCCGTCGTCATGCCGATGTATACGATCATTTTCAGCCTCGGGCTGCTTTTCGGCATGGGCGGCTCCATTCTCATGAGCGTCGAGCGCGGCAGAGGCGATTTGCGCCGCGGAAATTTCTTCTTCACCGTGTCGCTTATTTGCTGCCTCGCTGTCTCCTTTCTCGTCTTTTTACTGCTCTTTTTCTTTTCAGGTCCGCTCTTGAAATTTTTCGGCGGAGAGGGGGAGACGCTTCAACTTGCGGAGCGGTATTTTGCGATCTTGAAATATGCCCTTCCCGTGTTCACGGTGGGGCAGTTTCTCTCCTGTTTCGTTCGGAGCGACGGCAACCCCGTGCTTGCGACGGCGGCCGTGCTGACGGGCGGGGTCGTCAATATCGTGGGGGACTATCTGTTCGTCTTTGTCTTTGATCTCGGCATGCGCGGCGCGGCGATCGCGACCGTGCTCGGGCAATCGCTCGCCCTCATCGTGTTGTGCCTGCATTTCTTTTCCAAGCGGAAAAAGATCGCCCTTCGGCTCGAAAAGGGGGTTTTCCGAGCGTCTGCAAAAATCGTGATCTCGGGGCTTTCGCCCTTTCTCGCCGACTTTTCGGTGGGCGTTTTATGCGTGCTCTTCAACAAGCAGATCCAACGGTTTCTCGGCACGAACGCGCTTGCGATCTTCGGCGCGTCCATCAATCTCTTCATTCTCATCCAATCGCTTGCCTACGGCATCGGGCAGGCGTCGCAGCCCATTGTCTCCGAGAACTTCGGCGCGGGGAATGCGCTGCGCGTGAGAAAGGTCTTTTTGATGAGCCTTGCCGTCTCGCTCGTGCTCGGCGTGATCTCCTGCGCGCTTTCGGAATGTTTTCCGCGCGCGATCATCCGCGTATTCATGAAAACGAGCCCCGAAACCGACCTGCTCGCCCCGACCATTTTGCGAAAGTTCGCGCTTGCGTTTCCGCTCATGCCGTGCAACGTCTTTTTGCTCTATTATTTTCAAGCTGTGCTCCATGCGACGAGCGCGTGGATCATGGCACTCGTCCGCGGCATGCTTTTGAGCGGGCTCTTGGCGTTCGTGCTTCCCGTCCTGTTCGGCGGGCAGGCGATCTTCTTCGCCCTCGCCCTGACCGAACTGTTCGTGTTTTGCGCAAACGCCGCGCTCCTTTGCTTCTTTTCGCGAAAAAAGACAACAAACGCCGAGGAAGTTTTCGACAAGACTTGACAAATTTGAATTTTTCTTATAAAATACAATCGGGAGGAGAGAATGGAGAAGATCTTCGAGCGGCATGACAAAATATTCTATCGCGACGGCGACAAGCTCATTAAAAAGTTCGACCAGAGCTATTCGAAGTCGGACGTCTTGAACGAGGCGCTCAACCAGGCGCGGGTAGCGGAGACGGGGCTCAATATCCCGCGCATCCATGACGTCGAACTGTCCGACGGCGGCGCGGCGATCGTCATGGATTTTGTTGTGGGCGACACGGTGGAATCGCTCATGAAAAAATACCCCGAAAAAAAGGAAGAGCTCTTGCGGCTCTTCGTCGATGTGCAGCGGCAGATCCATCAAAAGCGGCATTTGCTGCTCACCAAGTTTGCCGACAAGCTCAAAATGAAGATCATGCAGTCCGATCTTTCCGCCTCGACGCGGTACGATCTGAGCATGCGCGTCGACGGCATGCCCCGCCATACCCACGTCTGCCATGGGGACTACAACCCGAGCAACGTGATCTTGACCAAGGACGGCACGCCCTTTATTCTCGATTGGTCGCACGCGAGCCAGGGCAATGCCACGGCGGACGGCGTCAAATCGTACTTTTTACTGCGTTTGAGCGGCGAAAACGAACTCGCCGAACAATACATGGCGCTCATTTGCCGTTCGCTCGAAGTGGACGAAGTCTATTTTCGGCGTTGGATGCCCCTCGTTGCGGCGGCTCAGCTCATCAAGGCGACGGGCGCGCAGCGCAAATTCTTCATGGAATGGATCGAGGAGGAGAACGGTTAAATGAGACAATTCGAAACGCAGGTGCAATATCTTCGCTATCAGGTATTGCGAGAGGTTTCAAGGCTCGCCTGGCAGGATTCCCTTCTCGAAAACGTCACCGAGATCCCCAAGCGGATCGTCTCGGGCAAAAAGCCCACGATGCGCTGTTGCATCTATAAGGAACGGGCGATCTTATCCGAACGCGTGCGGCTTGCGATCGGCGGGAATCAATACAACAAGAAGATCGTCGAGACCATCGACATCGCCTGCGAGGACTGTCCGACGGGCGGCTATGAGGTCACGAGCGCATGCAGGGGGTGTCTCGCGCATCGCTGTTATGAAGCCTGCAAGCGGGACGCAATCACCTTCGGACGCGACCAAAAGGCATACATAGACAAGTCCCGCTGCGTGGAATGCGGGCTGTGCGCAAAGTCCTGCCCGTTCAACGCCATCCACAACTATAAACGCCCCTGCGAACAGAGCTGTAAGGTCAAGGCGATCTCGATGGGCAAGGACAAGGAAGCCGTCATCGACTACGAGACCTGCCTTTCTTGCGGCGCGTGCGTCAGCGCCTGCCCGTTCGGCGCGATCACCGATCGCTCGTACCTTCTCGACGCGATCGACCTCTTGAAGCGCAGCGAGGGGAACAGACAATACAAGACGTATGCGCTCATCGCGCCCTCGTTTGCGGGGCAGTTCCCGCATCTTGCGCTTGGGCAGGCGGTCGTAGCCCTCGAAGAAGTGGGCTTCTTCGCCGTGAAGGAAGTCGCCTTCGGCGCGGATCTTGTCGCATCCCGCGAGGCGGCGGAGCTCGAAGAAAAGGGCTTCTTGCTCTCCTCCTGCTGTCCGTCCTTCGTGACCTATGTCGAAAAGAACTTCCCCAAGCTCAAAGAGCACCTCTCGAAGAGCCTCTCGCCCGCGGGCACGCTCGCAAAATATCTCAAAGACCGCGATCCCTCCTGCAAGACCGTCTTTATCGGTCCATGCTTTTCCAAAAAGACCGAGCGCAGGCGCGAGGAAGCCAAGGGACTTCTCGACTGCGTTCTGACCTTCGAAGAAATGCAAGCGCTCATCGACGGCAAGGGGATCGACATGGAGAAACTTCCCCCCAAACCGCTCGACGACGCGTCGCCCTTCGGCAGACGATTCGCCCGCTCGGGCGGGGTCGCCGAAGCCGTCGGCGAGGCGCTCAAAGAACGGGGGAGCAGCTTCGTCCTCAAAGCCGTCTCTTGCAGCGGCATCGACGAATGCAAAGCCGCGCTCATGAAAAAGGCGAGGGGCAACTCGGACGTCAACTTCATCGAGGGCATGGCATGCACGGGCGGCTGCGTCAACGGCGCGGGCTGTCTCGTCCATCCCAAGGACCTGTCGCTCGACGTCGAACGCCACGCCGAACAAGCCGAAAATCAGACGATCGCCTCCGCGATCGAGAAAAATACTTAGTGCAGTTCGGTCAAAACCCGCCAATAGCGCACGGGCATGTTGCCGCGTATTTGTTTGAGCTTTTCGCGCGAGGGCAGATTGACGCTTTGATAGTATTTGCGCCACAGCTGCTGCCATTGGGTCTCGCTTGCGGAGAGCACGATCTGCGCCTGTTCGAGCGGGGCGGCAAAACAGCGCTTGCCGTCGCACACGGCGGCTTTTTTCCTCGGGACGTCGTGCAAGACAAAGGGGATTCCTTGAAGCCGCTTTTGAAAATGCGGGACGAGCAGGTCGCAAATATCGGCTTTGGGAACGATCGGGGCATACAGCGCGCCGCTTTCGCATTCAAGAAAGCGCACGAACCCGTGCAGGCGGTGGATCTCACGGGTGACCCGCGCAAGACATTCCTGCGCGGCGAGCACCTCGCTCTTTGCGAGCATCCCGCGGACGGGACGGCGCTCTTCCGATAAAAATTTCAAATAGCCGAAGGCGAGCTGTTCGCGCTCGGGCTCGCCGCTCCTTAAAAGCATTGTAAGCTCCTCGATGCAGTCCTTGTCGAAGGACAAGAGCCGCTGTTCCGCACGCGCAGCCCGCGCGGGGTTCGCGCCCACAAAGACGCTCTTCTGTCCCAAGGCAAGCTGCGCCTGCGACGACGTGATGTACGCCTCGTCGTCCGAATAGGCGGCGAGAAACGCCGTCAAAAAACTCTCTTTCGTACCGTCTGTGAAATAGATCATCTCAAAACTCTCCCGTCAGCGCAGAATACGCCGTTGCATGATCGAACAAACTCAATTGTTCGCATGTCCCGCTTTGCTCGGCGACGGCGAGCAGTCCGCGCACCGTTTGAAGGTCTTTCGCACCGTAATATTTCCCGTCCGCCGTGAGAAAATGCCGCGCCCGTTTGAGGACGACCCGCATCTTTTTGAGATCGTCAAAGGTGAGACGGGTATACCGCTGCGCTTTGAGGATCTTATCCGCGCTCCTGCCGCCCACCCCGGGGACGCGCAAGAGCAGTTCGAGCGGCGCTCGGTTGACTTCGACGGGAAAATACTGCAAGTTTCGAAGCGCCCATGCGCACTTCGGGTCGATATCGAGGGGCAAATTTTCGCCCTCGGGCGCGATCTCATCCGCCGTAAAGCCGTAAAAGCGCAGCAGCCAATCCGCTTGATACAGCCTGTGCTCCCGCAGCTGCCCTGCGGGACGGTCGGGAAGCAGACTGTCATGCACCATGGGAAGATAGGACGAGTAGTACACCCGTTTGAGCTTCGCGCCGCGATACAGCCGCTCGGAGAGCCGCACGATCGCGCCGTCCGTCTCGGGCGTCGCCCCGACGATGAGCTGCGTCGTCTGCCCCGCGGGCAGAAACAGCTCCTTGGGTCGCTCTTCCCGAAAGATCTCCCGCTTTTTTTCCAGCGTCCGCATGGGGACGAGCAAGCCCTCCTTGCTCTTTTGCGGCGCGAGGAGTTTGAGGCTCTTCTCGCTCGGCAGCTCGATGTTGAAACTCATGCGGTCGGCATAGCGCGCCGCCTCTTCCACGAGCCCGTCGTCCGCGTAGGGGATGCCCTTGACGTGGATGTACCCGAAAAATCGGTACGTTTGCCGCAACAGCTTGACCGTCCGCAAAAGCAGTTCCATCGTATAATTCGGGCTCTTGACGATCGCCGAGGAGAGGAACAGTCCCTCGATATAGTTCCGCTTGTAAAAGTCGGTCGTAAGCTCTGCGATCTCTTCGGGCGTCGCGCTCGCCCGCGGAACGTCTAAATCGCAGCGGTTCATGCAATACTTACAGGCAAAGACGCAGTCGTTGCTCATGAGGATCTTCAAAAGCGAAACGCAGCGTCCGTCGGGCGTGAAGGAATGACAAAGCCCCGCCGCATACCCGTTGCCCATGCCGCCCGCATTTTTGCGCGCGCTCCCCGAAGAGGAACACGATACGTCAAACCGCGCCGCCTCGGTCAGAATTTGAAGTCTCTTTGCGTCGATCATGTCTCTATGATAACATATCCGAAATAGAATGTCAAACATTTGTTCGCAAAAGTCGAAAATTTTTTCAAATGACAACCGATCGCTTATTATGTTATCATGATTTCACGCAATTTTCACAAAATTGTGAAATTATTGTAATAAGTGGGTGATAAACTCGAAAACGGAGGGTGTAGAATGAAGATATTGATCGTTGATGATGAAGAGATGATCCGCGCGGTATTGCGTGAATACATCGAGTTCGAAGGGCACGAGGCAGCGGAGGCGCAGGACGGAATGGAAGCTGTCAAGATGTGCCGCGAAGAAAATTTCGACGTCATTCTCATGGACGTCATGATGCCCAAGCTCGACGGGTTCTCCGCCGTCAAGGAGATCCGCAAATTTTCGCAGACACCCGTCATCATGCTTTCCGCCCGTTCCGAGGAATACGACAAGCTGTTCGGATTCGAGATCGGGTCGGACGACTATGTCACGAAGCCCTTCTCGCCGAAGGAAGTCATGGCGCGCATCCATGCGGTCACGAAGCGGTCGGCGGGGCAGAGTTCTTCGCAAAAGAAGGACTATTATGAGTTCGAGGGGCTCAAAATCGACATCGCGGGCAGAAACGTGTATGTCGACGGCGAGCGCGCCGATCTCACGCCGAAGGAGTACGAGCTCTTGTTCTACTTTGTCGAGAACGAGGGCATCGCTTTGACGCGCGAGCGGCTCTTGAATCAAGTGTGGGGATATGATTTTTACGGGGACGACCGTACGGTCGATACGCATGTCAAGATGCTGCGCGGGAATTTGAAGGAATACCGCAAGTTTATCGTCACCCTGCGCGGGCTCGGCTATAAGTTCGAGACTTGATCTTATCAAGCGTGAAACAAAAAAAGGTCTGATTTTGGGATTGAAAAAGAACAAAAAGGGGAATCTCGGAGGCGGGAAGCGCCGCGTCCGTTCTTTGGAGCTGAATTTGATATTGTGGCTCTCCTTTTTGCTGTTCGCGTTGGTCCTCATCGTGCTTTTTACGGTATTGAACGGACTCATCATCAACAATCATTTCCGCAGGCGGGAAGAGGACAACCTCTCCGCAGCGGGCACGGTGCTCAAAAGCATGCTCAACCTCGAATATCCCGACGAGATCAGCGCGACCATGCTCCGCATTGCCAACGAGTATTCGGTCTCGGCTTATCTCTTTTCGACGGACGGGAATTTCGTCTATCCCTTCGATTCAACGGAAGAGGATGAGCATCGGGAGACGTACGAGTTCATCAAGGAGAAGTTCTCCGAGCTCGACCCCGAGACGGCGAAAATGGCGCAGCTCGTGTTCACTTCGGACGATTCCGCAAGCCTCGCTTCCATCATCACCTGGCAAAACGAGGACTATTATCTCTATCTTTTCACTTCCTTCGAACACATCAACAACATGCAGCGGGACACGCTGTATCTCTCGCTCATCACGGGGATCTTTGCGGTCGCGCTCTCGCTCGTCGTGAGCGGATTCATCTCCATGGTCGTCTCGCGCCCCGTCACCGACCTCACGGCGCGTGCCGAAGAGCTCGCAAAGCGCAACTATGACGTGAGATTCAACAAGGGCTATTTCCTTTCCGAGCTCAACCGTCTTTCGAACGTCCTCGACTATGCGAGCACGGAGATCTCCAAGGCGGACAAGATGCAAAAGGAGCTCATCGCGAACGTCTCGCACGACTTTAAGACCCCGCTCACGATGATCAAGGCGTATGCGTCGATGATCAGCGAGATCTCGGGGAACGACCCCGTCAAGCGCGAAAAGCACGCCAAGGTCATCATCGATGAGGCGGACCGCCTTGCCGCGCTGGTCGGCGATCTGCTCGATCTATCCAAATTGCAGGCGGGGATCGAAACGCCCGAGCGGACGGTGTTCAACCTCTCGGAGGACCTCTACGGCGTTGCGGGACGGTTCGAGGGCTTCGCCTTGCAGCAGGGGTATACGATCAAAGCCGAGATCGAGGACGACCTCTACACTTATGCGGACAAACGCCGCGCCGAACAGGTGCTATACAATCTCATCGGGAATGCGATCAACTATACGGGCGACGATAAGACGGTCGTCATCCGTCTGTATCGGAAGGGGAACGCCGCGCGCTTCGAAGTCTCAGACAGCGGCAAGGGCATCCCGCCCGAACAGATCGACACGATCTGGGAGCGGTATTATCGCTCCGAACAGACGCACAAACGCGCCGCAAACGGCACGGGGCTGGGGCTTGCGATCGTCAAGAGCGTCTTGATGCGGCAAAGCATTCCCTTCGGCGTGACCTCGAAGGTCGGCGTCGGGAGCTGTTTTTGGGTGGAATTTCCCCCGCCGCCAGATCCCGACGTGAGGGAAGATGAAAAATCGTCAAAATAATGAGAAATAAAAAATTTTATTTTTGTTGACAAAGCGAAAGAGAACGTTTATAATGAAAATGAAAGAATATCGGAGGTGGAAACACATGAAGATCGGAAAAACGGGCAAAGGACTGTTGCTTGCCGTCACCGCGCTTGCGACGGGCGCAATGGCGCTCTTTTTGGGCGCTTGCGGCGAAAACAGCGCAAACGAAGAGCACATCCACGACTATACTGCGCGGCGCGAGATCGTCACCGAGGCGAAGTGCAACCAAGAGGGGCTTGCAAGGGACTACTGCGCCTGCGGCGATAGCAAAGAGGTGAAGCTCGACAAGACCGAACACAGCTTTCAGGTCAGCGAAGAAGAGTCTGTCGCCCCGACCTGCACCGAGAAAGGGACGACCGTCGAGATCTGCTCTGTCTGCGGCGAGCGGAAGGTGACGGAGCACGATAAGCTCGGGCACGACTTCGGCGAGTGGGAGACGGTCACAGACCCCACGACGACGAAGGAAGGCTTAAAGAAACGCACCTGCAAGCGCGAGGGCTGCGACGGGGAAGAGACCGAGACGATCCCCATGATCGCCACCGATAAAATCGATTTCGTCATCAAAGTGCAGCGTTCGTCGGGCGAGCTGTTCCCCGCATCGAGAGGGGTGCGCATCAGCGTCAAGAACAGTGCGGGCAAAGAGATCCTGTATTCCTATGAGATGTCGGTGCGCGAAGCCCTCGATCCCGACGAGGCATACGACGTCGAGATCACCAATATCCCGAAGGGGTATACCCTCGAACAGACGACCTATCACCTCACTGCGGAGAACCCCAACCTTACGGTCACCATTCCCGCTGCGCTCATCTCGGACAGCGCGCCGTCGTCTACCACTTATAAGGCGGGCTCTGTCGTGTACGACCAGGAGCTCGAAATTGTCGGCTTAAATGCGTCCGACGATAAAACGGTCAAAATTTCCGATTTGCTGAAAGATTACAAGGCGATCTTGATCAACATCTATTTCAGAACTTGCCCAGGATGTCTTGCGGAGGTCGACTATCTCGTAAACTCGTATTCGATGAAGAGCAGTACAGGCAAGTCATACGGCGATGAAGTTGCGATGATGATGCTCGGAAGAAGCGATACCGAGACCAAGGAGACCATGCGTACTTTTAAGAAGAACCCGAACACTTATATGAATAAATACAATATTCAGGCAAGGAATTTGCCTTTGATGATGGCATATTGTCCCGAACTTGCAAGGATAATCGAGACGAGCCGACCTCCATTCGAAGGCTGGCCGACGACGGTGATCATCGACTCCGAGGGCGTGGTCATCTATATGTTGACGGACGTTGCACGCAATCCCCAACATTTCACCTCGCAAATGGATCGCGCGATCGAATTTTATAACAAAATCCATTCCGAAGCAAAGGATTCGGCGAACGAGGTGAGTTCTGCGCCCGAGGCGATCCTGCCCGAGGCGGTGCACTTTGGAGAGAGAAAGGAGAAAATCGGCTGAGACCGACTGAAAAGAGCACGTTTTTTGAAAACTTTACGAAACTTCGAAAAAATCCGTTTCAGAACGGATTTTTTCGGTTATTTATGAGCTAAGAAATCAATATCAAGAGGTGTTACCATGGCAAGAGAGGGAAACATTAAAATATCGAGCGAGCACATGATGCCCATCATCAAAAAGTGGCTGTATTCGGACAAGGACATCTTCCTGCGCGAGATCGTCGCAAATGCGTCGGACGCGATCGCAAAGCTCAAAAAACTCGTCGAGATCGGCGAGGCAAAGGACGACGGCGAACCGTTCAAGATCACCGTCACCGCAGACGAAACGGCGGGAACGCTCACCGTCGAGGACAACGGCATCGGCATGACCGAAGAGGAAGTCGAACGCTACATCACCCAGATCGCTTTCTCTGGGGCGGCGGACTTCCTCGATAAGTACGAAAAAGCGGGCGGCGAGGGCATCATCGGGCATTTCGGGCTCGGCTTCTATTCCGCCTATATGGTCTCGGACAACATCGAGATCTTCACCAGATCCTTTTCGGGCGCACCCGCCGTGCATTGGGAATCGGACGGCGAGAGCAAGTATACGATCGAAGAATGCGACAAAAAGGAACGGGGAACGAAGATCGTCATGCACCTTGCCGAGGAAGAGAAGGAGTTCTTGAAAGAATTTACTCTTCGCACCCTTCTCAATAAGTACTGTTCCTTCATGCCCTATGACATCTTCCTGAACCCCAAGGGGAAGGACGACAAGCCCGTCAATACGACGTCGCCCTTATATCTCAAACAGCCCAAGGAGTGCACGGACGAGGAGTACAAGGCATTCTACCGCGAGACCTTCTCCGATTTCAACGACCCGCTGTTCTGGATCCATCTCAACATGGACTATCCCTTCCGTCTCAAAGGCATTTTGTACTTTCCGAAGGTCAAAAAGCAGGTCGAGCTCGAACGGGGACAGGTCAAACTGTATTGCAACCAAGTGTATATCGCCGACAACATCAAAGAGGTCATTCCCGAGTTTTTGATGCTCTTAAACGGCGTCATCGACTGCCCCGACATCCCGCTGAACGTTTCGAGGAGCTTTTTGCAGAACGACAAGCAGGTCCAAAAGATCGCAAGCCACATCACGAAGAAGGTCGCGGACAAGCTCGAAGAGCTCTATAAAAACGACCGCGAAAAGTACGAGAGCAGCTGGAACGACCTTTCGACCTTTGTCAAGTTCGGCTGTATCAAGGACGAGAAATTCTATGACAAGGTCAAGGGCATCGTCATCTTCAAGGACCTCGAAGGGAAATACCGTCCCGTCGAGAGCTTTTTCGGCGAGGAAGTCTCCGACGAGGACGCGAAAAACGGAACAGAGCCCAAGTCCGTCTATTATGTCTCGGATGAGAACAAACAGGCGCAGTACATCAAGATGTTCAAGGAAGCGGGGCTCGACGCCGCAGTGTGCGACGCCTATATCGACCCGCATTTCATCAGTTTCCTTGAATACAAGAACCCCAAACGGGTGAGATTTTTGCGCATTGACGCGGACGTTGCGGGAGAGCTCAAAGAGGACGCCGCCGAAGAGGACGAGGCGGTGAAGAAACTCTTCGAAAGCGCGCTTGAGGGCAAGAAGGTCAAGGTCCGCACGGAGAAGTTCAAGACGGGGTCTGTACCCGCGGTCATCAACGTCGCAGAATTTATGCGCAGAATGTCCGAAATGAACAGCTTCTACCGTATGGCAGGCGAGGAAGCCGCGGAAGTCACCCTTGTCGTCAATTTGAGCTCGCCTTGCGTCCAAGCCCTCAAAACCGCCGACGAGAACGAGCAAAAACTCATCGCGACCCAGATCTATCTCCTTGCCCTGCTTGCCTATCGCCAGCTCAAACCCGAAGAGATCGAGGAGTTCTCCTCGGGACAAACGGAGATTATGCAAAAATATTTGGAAAAACGGTAAAAATTTCCTCTCCGCCCTTGACATTTTCTCCGAAGATTGGTATAATGAGTTCGGTATTGCATGGAAACTGTTTTTTATAAGCAAATTCCAAAGTTTTATCGCAGTGCCGCAGGAGGTATTTTTATGAACGGAACCGTAAAGTGGTTCAATAACGGAAAGGGATATGGATTTATTTCCAACGACGACGGGGGAGAGGACATTTTCGTACATTTCTCCGCCATTCAACAGGACGGCTATCGTTCGCTGAAAGAGGGACAGAAGGTCACGTTCGAGACCGAGCCCGATCCCAAAGACAGCGGAAAGCTGCGCGCCATCAACGTCGTGCCCGTTTCGTAAACGCAAACAAAGACGCCGCCCGAGCGAAATCGCTCGGGCGGCGTTCGTCTTTCAAACCTTATTTTAACGCATTTGCACGCGTTTGAATTTTTGCGGCATAGCATAAATTATGCTGCAAAACGAGTTGCCCCATGGCGGGTATTATTTTATCGGCATCGGCGGGGTGAGCATGTCCGCGCTCTCGCGCCTTTTGAAAGATTTGGGTTATTCCGTCCGCGGAAGCGATATGCAGGCGGGCAGGTTCACCGAAATGCTCCGAAAAGAGGGGATCTTCGTCCATATCGGCGACGAGGAAGAGATCGAAGAGGAAAACGTCGTCTATACGGGCGCGATTGCAGAGGACCACCCGCAGCTTCGGCGGGCGCGGCTTGCGGGGAAGAATCTCATTCCCCGTCCCAAACTCCTCGGCATGATCGCCGACAGCTTCCCGCATGTCGTATCCGTCGCGGGCTGCCACGGCAAGACTTCCACCTCTTCGATGCTCGCGCACATCTTCCTTGCGGCAAAGCGGGGCTTTACCTGTCACATCGGCGGAGAGGACCTGCGTCTCGGCAATTATTTTCAGACGGGCGGGGAATACTTTTTGACCGAGGCGTGTGAGTTCCAAAAGAGCTTTCTAAGTCTCAAAAGCGAGATCGCGGTCATCCTCAATACCGACCTCGACCACACGGACTGCTACAAGGACGAGGACGAACTCTTCGAAGCCTACCGCATGTTCGCGGCAAAAGCGCGAAAGCTCGTCGTAAACGCCGACGACGTCCGCGCGCGGACGCTCCCGCATTCGATCAGTTTCGGACTCTACGGCGGGGATATCCGCGCGGAAAATTTGAAGAGCGTCGGGGAAAAGTATCATTTCACCGTGACCGAGAAGGGCATTCCGCTCGTCCAAATCAAGCTCGCCTGCGCGGGGAAAGTCTTAGTCCTTGACGCGCTTGCGGCGTTTGCGGCGGCAAGACTCTTGGGCTTTTCCGCCGAGGAGATCAAGACAGGGCTCGAAAGTTTTCGCGGCGTCGGACGGCGGTTCGAGACGGTCGGAAGTTTTCAGGGCGTGCCCGTTATTTGCGACTATGCCCATCACCCGCGCGAGATCGCAGCCGTCCTTTCGACGGCGAGAAACATTTGCTTCGGGACGGTGCGCGTCGTCTTTCAGCCGCATACCTATACGCGGACGCGGGACTTCATGGAGGAGTTCGTCTCCGTTTTGAGTTCCACCGAACGACCTATTCTCTATAAGACCTTTGCGGCGCGGGAGCAATTCGACCCTTCGGGAAGCGCGTATGCGCTCGTCTCGCGGCTCAAAGACGGGGTGTACGCGCAGACGGCGGAGCAGCTTAGATCCCGCCTTCAAGAGCGGCTCGAACCGAGCGATCTCATCCTCGTGCTCGGCGCGGGGGACATCTTCGAGACGGTCAAAACGATCTTGGACTAAAACAAATTTCGTCTTTCGGGCAACCGAAGGACTTTTTTTTGAGATTTTGCAAAAACTGAATTTAGCGTCCGTTTGCCCCCGAAATCTTTTCGATTTTTGCATGGAAAGCCAAAAAGAAATATAGGATAAAAGGGGGAGCGGGCGGCGGCGCGAAATTACGCGCGTTCCAAGAAGGGGAGACGACATGCAGGGCAACACGGAAGATCTTACGCTGTATCTTTTTCATCACGGAAAGGGCGATCAAATCTACGACCTCTTCGGCGCGCATCCCAAGACGTTCGAAGGAAAATCGGGCTATTTATTCCGCGTTTGGGCGCCGCACGCGCGCGAGGTCTCCGTCGTCGGGGATTTCAACGGCTGGGACGATAAACGCCACGTCATGCGGCGCATGAAGGACGGCGAAAGTTTCGAACTCTTCATCGAAAACGTCAAGGCGTTCGATCTCTATAAATACTGCATTACAACAAGAGACGGAAGGAAACTGCTCAAATGCGACCCCGTCGGATTTCATACCGAAACGCCGCCCTTGACCTCTTCGAAGCTCTTCGATTTGGAAGGCTTTCCTTGGAAAGACGAAGAATATTTCGAGCGGCTCAAAACAAAAGACCCGTACCGCGCGCCGATGAACATCTATGAAGTCAATCTTCTCTCCTGGCGGCGGCATGCGGACGGGAACGTCTATTCCTATCTCGACCTTGCACGCGAGCTCGTGCCCTACGTCAAGGAGATGGGCTATACGCACGTAGAATTTATGCCCGTTACAGAATTTCCCTTCGGCGGCTCGTGGGGGTATCAAGTGAGCGGTTATTTTGCGGTCACCTCGCGCATGGGCACGCCCAAAGACTTCATGGCGCTCGTCGACGCCTTCCATGCCCAAGGTATCGGCGTCATTCTCGATTGGGTGCCCGCGCATTTTCCGAAGGACGCGCATGGTCTGTATGAGTTCGACGGCGAGCCGCTCTATGAAAGCGGAATGTGGGATCGGATGGAGCACAAAAGCTGGGGAACGCGGCGGTTCGACTACGGACGCAAAGAGGTCGTCTCCTTCCTCATCTCGGGCGCATGCTTTTTGTTCGACAAGTTCCACTGCGACGGGCTGAGAGTGGACGCCGTCGCGTCCATGCTCTATCTCGATTACGATAAGCGACCCGGGGAATGGCTGCCGAACATCTACGGCGAGAACAAAAATCTCGAAGCGATCGATTTTGTTCGAAAGCTCAACAAGGCGGTCTTTGCGCGCTTTCCGTACGCGCTCATGATCGCCGAGGAATCGACCGCCTGGGGGCTCGTCACCAAGCCGCCCGAAGTGGGCGGGCTGGGGTTCACGCACAAGTGGAACATGGGCTGGATGAACGACGTCACGGGCTATCTCTCGCTCGACCCGTATTTCCGCATGAATGCGCACAACAAGCTCACCTTTTCGATGATGTACGCCTTTTCGGAGAACTTCGTCCTGCCCGTCTCGCACGACGAAGTCGTCCACGGAAAGGGCTCGCTCATCGGAAAGATGCCCGGAACATATGAGGATAAATTTGCGGGCGTTCGCGTCTTTTTGGGCTATATGTTCGCGCATCCCGGGAAAAAACTCAACTTTATGGGCTATGAGTTCGGTCAGTTCAAGGAATGGAACTATGAGGAAGGGCTGGAATTTTTCCTGCGCGATCGATATGAACTGCACGGGAAACTTTCGCTTTTTGTCAAGACCCTCAATTTTTTCTATCTCAATACGCCCGCGTTTTATGAGATCGAGGACTCCTGGGAGGGCTTTGAATGGCTCGCGGCGGACGATCGGGATCGGAACATCGTCGCTTTTGTGCGAAAAGATCGGAAGGGGGAAGAGATCGTCGCCGTTGTCTCCTTCTCGGGCGCGGACGCGGACGATTACATGCTCGGCGTGGACCGCGCGGGAAAGTACAAACTGCTTCTTTCAAGCGACGACAAGGCGTTCGGCGGCAGGGGCAAGCTCGGCAGAAAGACAGTCTTTCCGACCATAGCCCATCCCTCGCACGGCAAAAAGTATTCCATTCGGCTTCCGATGGGAAAGCTCAGTTTCGTTTATTTGAAACGCCTCAAAAACAAAGGAGAGTAAAGGGGAAACATGCTCAGAAAAAAAGAATGTGTTGCAATGCTGCTGGCGGGCGGACAGGGCAGCAGGCTGTACGCGCTCACAAACGAGGTCGCAAAGCCCGCGGTCGCCTACGGCGCGAAATACCGTATCATCGATTTTCCGCTGTCCAACTGTATCAATTCGGGCATCGACACGGTGGGGGTGCTCACGCAATACGAGCCGCTCGAACTCAATGAATATATCGGCAACGGTCAGCCGTGGGATTTGGACCGCGCCTTCGGGGGCGTGCATATCCTGCCGCCCTATCAAGCGAAAAAGAAGAGCTCCTGGTACGAGGGAACGGCAAACGCCGTCTATCAGAACATCGGATTCATGAAAACCTATTCCCCCGACTATATCCTCGTCCTCTCGGGCGATCATATCTACAAGATGGACTATTCGAAGATGCTCGAAGCGCATATCAAGACAGGCGCGGACTGCACGATCGCGGCGATCGAAGTGCCCATCAAGGACGCCTCGCGCTTCGGGATCTTGAACGTCCGCGGGGACGGCTTAATCTATGAGTTCGAGGAAAAGCCCAAAGTGCCCAAGGGAGATCTTGCCTCGATGGGGATCTATATCTTCGACGCGGAGACGCTCTATCGCTATCTCGAAGCGGACGACAAAGACCCAAGATCGAGCAAGGACTTCGGAAAGGACGTGCTTCCCGCAATGCTACGCGCGGGCGAAAAGCTCTATTCCTACCGTTTTTCGGGCTATTGGAAGGACGTTGGGACGGTCTCATCGCTCTGGCAGGCAAATATGGACCTTTTGGGCGACGAGCCGCTCTTTTCGCTCGAAGACCCCGATTGGCGCATCCATTCGCGAAGCCCGATCGCGCCGCCCGAATACTTGGGACGATCGGCGAAGGTGGAGAACTCCTTGATCGCGCTCGGCTGCGAGATCGACGGCACGATCGAAGATTCCCTTCTGTCGACGGGGGTCAAAGTTGAAGAGGGCGCGCTCGTTCGGGGCAGCGTCGTGATGGCGGGCTCTATTATCAAGCGCGGCGCGGTCGTCGAAAACGCCATTCTTGCCGAGAACGTCACCATCCGCGAAGGAGCGCGGGTGGGGGAGCGCAAGGCGGGAACGGGCGGCATTGCCGTGCTCGGACGCAATCTCTCGGTCTATTCGGGCGCGAAGGTCGCGGCGGGGAAGATCCTCGACGGCGACTATAAAGGAGATGAAGAATGAGCTATTCCACGGTCGGCGTGATCTTTTCCAACATCCATGACGAGGAGATCCCCGAACTTTCCAAGCACAGGACGATGGCGTCCATTCCGTTCGGCGGACGTTACCGCCTCGTCGATTTCCCGCTCTCGAACATGGTGAACTCGGGGATCACGACGGTCGGGATCGTCACGAAAAACAACTATCAATCCCTGCTTCAACACCTGTCGAGCGGCAAGGATTGGGATCTGGCGCGAAAGGACGGCGGCATCATCCTGCTTCCGCCCTATTCAAACGAGTCCGACAAACCCTATTTTTCGCGGCTCGAAGCGCTCTTTTCCATCAAGAGCTTTCTCGAACACCGAAAAGAGGACTTCGTCGTGCTCTGCGACTGCGACGGGGTCTTGCGGATCGACCTTTCGAAGATCGTTCGCTTCCATGACGAAAACAAGGCGGACATCACGATGGTCTATCATGAGGCGGAGCGCATTTCCTCGTCCTATTCCATCGCCTTATCGCCCGACAAAATCGGACGGATCAAGTCCTTGAAAATCGACCCCGCCGTGAACGGGGAGCTCTTGCCGCTCTATATCAACATCATGGTGGTGCGGCGGGAATACCTCATTGACCTCGTCGAGAACGCCTCGCAATACGGCTACACGAGCTTCGGGCGGGACATCCTTGCAAAGAACGTCGATACAATGCGCATTTTCGGCTATCCGTTTTCGGGATATTATGCGGGGATCGATTCCCTTCAAGCGTATTTCAAGCACAGCATGGAACTGTTGAACGGAAGCGTTCGGGGCGAAGTGTTCGGCTCTCACGACGTTTATACCAAGGTGCGCGATTCCGCACCGACCCTCTACAAAGCGGGCGCGACGGTCAAAAATTCGCTCATTTCGGACGGCTGTCTCATCGAGGGGACGGTGGAAAATTCCATCTTGTTCCGCGGGGTCAAGGTCGGAAAGGGGAGCGTCGTGCGCAATTGCATTCTCATGCAGGACTGCTTGATCGGCATGGGGGTCTGGCTCGAAAGCGTCATCTCGGACAAGGGCGCGGTCATCCGAGACGGCAGACACCTTGCAGGCTGCGAAGCGCTCCCGTATTTTATCGGAAAGGGAAGAATGTTGTAAACTTACGAACTTTCCCCGAATATGTATAGAGGAATGCAAAAAAGGGGAATATCCCAAGGAGGACCGTATGAAAACCGATCAAATTACGAGTGCGTTCGTGGAAATCCAACCGAGCGGAGGCGCGCTGAAAGAAAAGACAACGGAGCGGGCAAAGATCGCGATCGAACCCAAGAAGAAGATCTTGCTCGTTGCGAGCGAGGCGACGCCGTTCGTCTCGACGGGCGGGCTCGCGGAAGTCGTGGGCTCGCTCTCGAAGGCGCTTGCAAGGGATGAACGCTTGGACGTTCGCGTCATGCTCCCGCTCTATCAGGACGTCAAGCGGGAGTTCCGCAAGGACTTCCGCTATCTCGGAAGCCTGTCCGTTCCGCTCGGCTGGCGCAACCAATACTGCGGCGTGTTTGAATACCGAAAAGAGGGGGTCATCTTCTACTTTTTGGACAACGAATACTATTTCAAACGCCCGGGGCTGTACGGCTACTACGACGACGGCGAACGGTTCGCCTTTTTCTGCCGCGCCGTGATGGAAGTCCTGCCGTTTTTGAACTTCTATCCCGAGATCTTGCACTGCCACGACTGGCAAGCCGCGCTCTGCACGCTGTATCTCAAAACCATCTACTGTTTCCGTCGGGAATATCAATTTATCCGCGCGCTCTTTACGGTACACAACATTGAATATCAAGGCAAGTTTTCGCTCGACATTTTGGAGGATCTCTTCGGCATCCCGAACTACTTCCGCCCGCTCCTTGAGTATGATCGCTGTCTCAACCTCATGAAGGGCGCGATCGAGTGCAGCGAACGCTTTTCCACCGTCTCGCCCTCGTATGCGGGGGAGATCAAAGACCCCTTCTATTCCTGCGGGCTCGATCAGATCGTCAGGCGCAACGAGCACAAGCTCTGCGGCATTTTGAACGGCATCGACTGCACTTCTTACGACCCCAAAACGGACAAGGCGCTCTTCGAAAACTACGACGCAAACGATTTGCACGGCAAAGCCGTCTGCAAGGAAGAGCTGCAACGGATGCTCAATCTTCCCGTCAAAGCGGAGACACCGCTCGTTGCCATGATCACCCGACTCGTCGCGCATAAGGGGCTCGATCTCGTGAAGGAAGTCATCGAACAGGCGCTTCGGAGCGACATGCAGTTCGTGATCCTCGGCACGGGGGACAGGGGATATGAGGGATATTTCACCGACCTTTCAAGGCGATACCCCGGGAAAGTCGTTTCGATCATCTCCTTCAATCCCGACCTATCGCGGAAACTTTATTCGGGCGCGGATCTCTTCCTCATGCCCTCGAAGAGCGAACCGTGCGGACTATCGCAAATGATCGCCTCGCGCTACGGTGCGGTCGCGCTCGTTCGGGAGACGGGAGGACTGAAAGACAGCATCTTTCCCGTCGGCGCGGGGGGAAACGGGTTCACCTTCCGCGATTTCTGCGCGCACGATATGCTCTATGTCCTAAACGAGGCGTTGAGTCTCTACCGCGACAAAGAAGCCTGGACGGCGCTCATGAGACGGGCGATGACGACCGATTTTTCCTGGGAAAATTCCGCCCGCAAATACAAAGACCTGTACTTCGACATGTTAAAGTGAAAAAGGAGAGACCTTGGCAAAATATACCGAACAAGACTTCAAACACATCATCAGCGGAAAGCTCTCCCGCTATTTCGGGGTCACACCCATGGAGGCGACGCGCGAACAGCTCTATCAAGCGATCGCCTCGGGGGTGAGAGACCTTCTGATCGAGAAGCACCGCCGCTTCCATACCGAGACAAAGAGCGCGCACATGAAGCGGGTCTATTATCTCTGCATGGAATTTCTCTTGGGGCGTTCGCTCAAAAACAACGTCTACAATCTCGGCATTGAGGACGCGCTTCTCGGGGCGATGAAGGGGCTGAAACTGCCCTTTACGCTCGAAGAGCTGTATGAGGAAGAGCCCGACGCAGGGCTTGGGAACGGCGGGCTCGGACGGCTTGCCGCCTGTTTTTTGGACGCACTTGCGACCCAAGACTATCCCGCGATGGGGTTTTCCATTTGCTATGAATACGGGCTGTTCAAGCAGAAGATCGTGGACGGCTGGCAGATCGAAATGCCCGACGTCTGGCTTCCCGGGGGAGAGTGTTGGCTCTTCCAGCGCACGGATAAGCAATTTACCGTGCGCTTCGACGGGGAGATCGAGGAAAAATGGACCTCACACGGCATGGAGACGATCTATAAAAATGCGACGGAAGTCGAGGCGACGGCGTACGACATGATGGTCTCGGGGAAGGATTCCAAGGCGGTAAGCGTGCTTCGGCTTTGGCGTTCGCGCGCGGAGAACACCTTCGATATGGACCTCTTCTCGCGGGGGGACTATCAAGCCGCTATGCGCTTCGGGAACGAAGCGGAGCTCATCTCCAAAGTTTTATATCCGTCGGACAATCACATCGAGGGGAAGTCCCTTCGGCTTCGGCAGCAATATTTTCTCGTTTCGGCGTCCCTGCAATGTATCATCTCCGACCATAAACGCCGCTACGGTTCGCTCATGCTGCTTCCGCAGCTCGCCGCCATCCATATCAATGACACCCATCCCGCGCTTGCGATCCCCGAACTCATGCGCATTCTCGTCGACGAGAATTGCTTGGATTGGGACACGGCTTGGGCGCTCACGACGAGCTGTATCGCCTACACCAACCATACCGTTCTTTCCGAGGCGCTCGAAACATGGCAGGAGAGCCTTGTCGCGCGCATTCTGCCGCGCATCCATTCCATCTTAAAGGAGATCAACCGCCGTTTCTGCGAGGACCTCTGGAAGGCGTTCCCGGGCGATTGGAACAAGATCTCGCGCATGTCGATCTTGTCGCACGGGCTCGTGCGCATGGCAAATCTCTGTATCCACGGCGCGCACAGCGTGAACGGCGTCTCCGAACTGCACGGCAAGATCATCAAGGAGAGCGTCTTTTCGGATTTCAACGACTATACCCCCCAAAAGTTCTCGTTCATCACGAACGGCATCGCGCACCGCCGTTGGCTCGACCAATCCAATCCCGCGCTTTTCTCGCTGCTTCAAGAGTGTATCGGCGACGGGTTCGTCAAGGACGCCGAAAAGTTGCAGAACTTTGCAAGGTTCGAAAACGACGACTCCGTCCTCCGCCGTTTGGGCGAGATCAAGCGCGAAAATAAATGCAGGCTCTCCGATTATGTCCGAAAGACGCAGGGGATCCTTTTAGACCCCGACACGATCTTCGACGTCCAGGCAAAGCGCATGCACGAGTATAAGCGCCAGCTTTTGAACGCGCTGCACATCATCGAGGAATATAACATGCTCAAAGAAGATCCTTCGATGGATTTCGTGCCCAAGACCTATCTCTTCGCGGCAAAGGCGGCGGCGGGATACGACATGGCAAAGCAGATCATCAAGCTCATCTGCTATCTCTCCGAGGACATCGCAAGCCACGAGGAGATCTCCAAAAAGCTCAAAGTCGTGTTCCTTGAAAACTATAATGTGACGATGTCCGAAAAGCTCATGCCCGCGACAGAAATTTCCGAACAGATCTCGCTCTGCGGGAAAGAGGCGAGCGGGACGGGCAACATGAAATTCATGCTCGGCGGCGCGCTCACGATCGGCACGCTCGACGGGGCGAACGTCGAAATGACCGAGCGCGTCGGGCAGGACAACATCTTCATCTTCGGCTTGACCGCGGAGGAAGTGAGCGAAATTTGGAAAGGGGGGTACAATTCAAGCGCGTACTACAACCGAAATCCCGAGATCAGAAAAGTGATCGAATCGCTCATCGTCGGCTTCAACGGCTGCTCGTTTGCCGAGATCTCGAACTATCTTCTGCGCAAATCGCCCGTCGCCGACCCCTATATGTGCCTTTGCGACTTCGAATCGTATTCAAAAACGCAGCGCACGCTCTCGAACTTATATCAAACCGACAAAAGGGCATGGAACAAAAAATCGCTGCACAACATTGCCGCCGCGGGATATTTCTCCGCAGACCGCTGCGTGAGAGAGTACGCGGATAAAATTTGGGGACTTTCCCCCTTGAAAAAGTGATATGACCGTCTATTTCAATTCCTTAGACCCCGCCTGCAAGAGCACGGTCGGCGCGATCGAGCGGGGCAAAACGCTCACCCTTCGCCTCTTTTTCTACGGCGAACAACAGAACCTTCCCGACGCCGCCGAGCTTCTCTTATGCAAAGACGGGGAAGAAGTTCTGACCTTTCCCATGCAAAAAATGCAGGATTTTTTTGAAATTTCTTTGAAATTTTCCAAAAATGGACTGTATTTTTATGCGTTCCTTGTGGAGGGAAAGAGGCTCTCCTGCGGCAGGCTGCAAGAGGGGACTTGGGGGGGCGAGAAAATGTGGCAGCTGACCGTCTATGAAACGGGATTCCAAACGCCAGAATGGCTCAAAGGGGGAGTGATCTACCAGATCTTTCCCGACAGGTTCTGCCGCGATAAAAGCGTCGGATTTGACGATCACGGCGGAAGGCGGGTCTTAAAAAAGTGGGGGGATACGCCCGAATTTCGCCCGAATGAGGCGGGAAAAGTGCTCAATAACGACTTTTTCGGTGGGAATTTCAAGGGCATCCAAGGCAAGATCGAATATCTCAAATCGCTCGGCGTGACGGCGATCTATCTGAACCCGATCTTTGAGGCGTATTCCAACCATCGCTACGATACGGGCGATTTCTTCAAATTTGACGAACTTTTGGGGACGGTGGGGGACTTTCAAGCGCTCGTCCATGCCGCAAATTCCGCGGGAATCGAATTGATCTTGGACGGCGTTTTCAACCACGTCGGCGCAGACAGCGTGTATTTCAACCGTTTCGGCACTTATCCCTCGCTCGGCGCATATCAATCCAAAAAATCCCCCTACTTCTCTTGGTTTCATTTTATTGAATATCCAAACTCCTACGACTGCTGGTGGCAGATCGATACGCTGCCCGCGGTCAACAAGAGCGATCCAAAGTACCGCAAATTTCTGTTCGGAAAAGACGGCGTTTTGCGGTATCTTCTCGGGCTTGGGGTCAAGGGATTGCGCCTCGACGTCGTGGACGAACTTCCCGACGATTTTTTGAAGGAATTGCGGAAAACGGTCAAAAAAACCGATCAAAACGCCGTCCTGCTCGGCGAGGTCTGGGAGGACGCGTCCGACAAAATTTCCTATCAAAAACGGCGGGAATATTTTCAAGGCGAAGAGCTCGACGGCGTGATGAACTATCCGTTGAAAGATGCGATCGTGGGCTTTGCCGTCACGGGAAACTGCGAGGCACTGCGCGAAACGCTCGCACGGCTCATCGATCATTATCCGAAGGACGCGCTCGACGTGTGCATGGACCTTCTCTCGACGCACGACACGCCGCGTATTTTGACGGTGCTCGGCGGCTTAAACTGCGACGTGGACAAGGAGACGGCGTCCAAAATGCGCCTTACGGGCACGCAGCGGCAATTGGCGGAAAATCGGCTGAAAATCGCGGCAACGCTGCAATTTACGCTGCCGGGCGTTCCCTGTATTTATTACGGCGACGAAAACGGCATGGAAGGCGGCAAAGACCCGTTCTGCCGCGCCTGCTTCGATTGGGAACACCTCAGGGAAGATCTTGTCGGATTTTATCGAAAACTCGGAGAGATCCGACAAAAACATCGCGCCGTCTTTGCCCAAGGCGTTTACCGCGAAATTTACGCAGACGGCGGGATCTTCGCCTTCGAGCGGAAATTTGAGGACAAAGCCGTCTATGTCATCGTGAACCATTCTTCTGGCAAATTTTACGCGGAACTCGATAAGCCGTTCTTCGAGGAGCTGAGCGAGACAAACTATGCGTCGCATTTCAACATCGAACCGCACACCGTTGCAGTTTTAAGCGAAGCGTAAACAAAGATCATGTGAGAAACCGTCCGAGAATCATTTGTCAAATCTCACGGCGGCAATATCTCGTTAAATCATCTGCGCGACGACGAAAAGCACACACGAAAAGCAGGCAAACCGTCGAAAATGCCGTATCCCCCCGTTTTCTTTCCCAACTCTTCGTAAAACCGTGATTTTGCGAATAGTTATATCTTTGTCTTTTGACCTCAAATTTTTTCATTCGCTCCCCCATGAGGGAGGCTCGGCGCAAAAAAATGCCGTAGAGCACCATGATTTCAGGAAAAGCACTGCATGCCGCACGGGGCAAATAAATTGGCGTCCTCACGCAAGGAAGAATATCCCCATTCGCCGCAAGAAAAGGCATCCCGTTCGCCGCGCCGTAAACGATATATGGAAAAACCGAGGAGTTTCCTCGGCTTTTCCGTTTTTTGATAAGTCATTTTTTGAGCAGAGATCGCAAATACTCTTCGTATTCTTCGTCGGTGAGTTTCGGAAGTTTCTGTTTTTTTGACATAGACACCTCGCACTTCGTCGTTTGAGGTCAGTATGCCCAAACCGCTCCCCTTTTATTCTGCCGCGCCCTCAACCTCTTGAAAAATGTTGTTATTCGGTACGAAGGGCGATGACGGGGTCTTTCTTGGCGGCGGCGGATGCGGGGATCAAGCCCGAGATGAGGGTCAATCCGACGCTGATGAGCACCATGATCCCTGCGGTCAAGATCGGGAGCGACGCGATGCCCGAAATGCCCGAGAGCGCAAAGATGATCGCGTTGATCGGGATCTCCAAGAGGTATGTGACGGCAGCGCCGATCAAGCCCGCGGTAAGCCCGATGATAAAGGTCTCGGCGTTGAACAGGTTCTTGATGTCCTGTTTCCTCGCGCCCAAGGATCTCAGAACGCCGATCTCCTTGACCCGTTCGACGACCGAAACGTAGGTGATGATTCCGATCATGACGGACGAGACGACGAGCGAGATCGCGGTGAACGCCACCAAGACGTAGGTGATGACGTCGAGCATGGTCTGCACCATGCCCATGAGCAGCCCCACCGTGTCGGTATAGGTGATCTTCTCGCTTTCATCGGTCGTTTCGAGCTCGTTCCAAGAGTCAAGATAGGCTAAGACGTCCTCTTTCGTGTCGAAATCCTTGGGATAGATCGAGAGCGCGTTTGGCGTATTGTCGCCGCCGAGCAGCCGCGTGACCGAGTCAATGCTGTAAGTGAAGCTCATCGTTCCCGCGCTGAAAAAGCCGTTCTCATCGTTTAAGTGCGCTGCGGGCGAGAAGTAAAGGTCGATCCCCGAAGGAATTTCCATGACCGCGCCGTAGCGGTCGATGAGCTCTTTGGGAACTTTTGCACTGTCGCTTTTGAGCCACTGCACGATCTTGGACTGCATGTTCTTTTCGATGTATTGCATGGTCGCCTCTTCGGTGATGTTGAGCCCTTCCGTGAGGCAGCCGTAGGTGAATCCTTCTTTGAGGCGCAGAATCGCCGTGACGGTGAGTTCGATCCCCTCTTCGCCGTTTGCGGCAAGCGTCTCTTTTTCACCGTTATATTCAAACGGATACCCGCCCGTCATGGGCAGCTCCCCCGTCTCCTTGTAGACTTCGTCGTTGAAATAGAGAATGTACTTCTTGCCGATGATGTCGCCAAGGTCGATGAGGTGATCCCACTCCTCTTCCGCCGTGCCGTTCTCTTCGAGGAAGGGCGAGATAAACACTTTTTCACTCAATATCCCGAGCTGTGCGGCGGTCATATCGGTGATCCGGTTGTCCTCGCCGACGACGAGCGCGATCTCGTTCGCGTTCTGCGGGAAATGGGCGTTTTCGCCGATCACGTCGTACTGCGAAAGGACAAAATCGCCGTAGTCGTCCGCGGTCGTATCCGCCGTTCCGGGCATTTTATGGACGATGTTCCCGAAAAAGTCCGCCATGCCCAAGAGGTTGTTATAGCTCGGGGCGTACGTTCTCAGTTCGCTGATGTAGAAGGCTTTGAGCTGGGAAATGGAGAAATTTCTTACGGTCTCTTCCTTGATCTCGTCGTTGATACCGCCGACCGTGACGCTCGTGAACAAGTTGTCCGAGAGCCCCGCGCCGTAGCTGTATTGCACGGTATTGACGAGGGACGGGTCCATTTTTCCGATGTAGTCGAGGTATTCCTCGCTGATGTCGTTCGTGACCGCCATTTTCTGCGCGAGCCCCGTCAAAAAGGAGTTGACATACGCCTTATCCTGCAAATTGGACATGTCGGGCATTTCATTGGCGCTCATGATATTGCCCATGACCGCTGTCATGTCGAAGGTGTTCTCGGAGATCGAGAGCGGATAATAGGAGAGCATATCCTCTTCCGTGCGGCGGATGTAGTTGTTAAAGCCGCTCGAAAGCGCCAAGACGAGCGAGACGCTGATAATGCCGATGCTCCCTGCGACCGAAGTTAAGATCGTTCTCCCCTTCTTGGTCAGAAGATTTCTCGCGGACAGTGCAAGGGAAGTGAGAAGGCTCATGCGGGCGCGCGCTTTTTTGCTCTTCTTGCGCTTTCCATTGCCCTCTTGCTCCGCTTGCGCCGCTTGGATCGTCTCCAATTCGCGCGAAACGTTCCACTGCTCCTCTTCGCCCGTTGAATCGTAGGGCGCGGAGTCGGACTCGACGAGACCGTCCTTCAATCTGACGATCCGCGTTGCGTATTCCTCCGCGAGTTCGGGGTTGTGGGTGACCATGATGACGAGCCGTTCGCCCGAGATCTCGCGGATGAGGTCCATGATCTGCACGCTCGTCTTGGAGTCGAGCGCGCCCGTCGGTTCGTCCGCAAGCAGGATGTCGGGATTGTTGACGAGCGCCCGCGCAATCGCGACCCGCTGCATCTGCCCGCCCGAGAGCTGGTTCGGGTGCTTGTTGATCTCGTTTTCGAGCCCGACCCGTTCGAGGGCTTCGACGGCTCTTTTGCGGCGTTCCTCTCTGCCGATGCCCGCGATCGTGAGCGCGAGTTCGACGTTGCCGAGTACCGTCTGATGAGGAATGAGGTTATAGCTTTGGAAAACAAACCCGATTCTGTGGTTGCGGTAGACGTCCCAATCGCGGTCCTTGAAATTCTTCGTGGACTTGCCCTGTACGATGAGATCGCCCTCCGTGTAGTGGTCGAGCCCGCCGATGATATTGAGAAGAGTGGTTTTACCGCAGCCCGACTGCCCGAGAATGCAGACGAACTCATTCTTGCGGAAGTCGAGGTCGATCCCCTTCAATGCGTGGACATATCCGTCCGCGACTTTATAATCCTTTTTGATCCCTTTTAATTTGAGCATAGCGACCGCCTTATGGTTTCCAACATTTGGTATATCACGTTTATTATACCCAATATTTATTCACCTTGTCAACCGTGAAAGCACATTTTTTATTTAGTTTTCATTTTTCGAGGGATTTTCATACCCCTTGGGCGGTTTTGCGCCGAGATAGCCGTAAAATCCGCACTCCAAATTGGCGTTGAAGAGCTTTTTCCGCTTGTCCGCCTGCCGCCCGAACGCCCGCTCCGCGCCCGAAAAGCCCGAGAGAAAATAACAGCTCCAATCGCCGAGCGCGCGAAACGCCTTGGCAAAATCGCGGTAGAGCGCAAAAAGGTCTGTCCCCTTTTCGAGCCGCTCGCCGTAGGGCGGGTTGGAGATCATCACCCCGTACTTTTCCTGCGAGCGAAACGTGCGCATATCGGCGCAGGTAAAGGTAATGTGCTCTTCAACGCCCGCCCGCTTTGCATGAAATTTTGCGGTCTCGATCGCCTTCGGCGAAATGTCCGACCCGATGAGCCCGAGCCCCGTTTTCGTTCGGACGCGCACGTCGTCCGCCTCTTCGAACGCCCTGTTCAAAATGTCCTTGGGCGTGTTCTTCCAAGCGGTGAAATCAAAGGCTCTGTGCCGCCCGGGCGCGAGGTTGAGGGCGTAGAGCGCGGCTTCGATCGGGATCGTCCCGCTGCCGCAAAAGAGGTCCGCAAACGGCTTCCCCGCGCGATAGACGCTGCTTTCGACCATGGACGAGGCGACCGTCTCCTTCAAGGGCGCTTCGTAGGGAAGAATGCGATAGCCGCGCTTATGCAGTCCTTCGCCAGACGTGTCGAGGGTGACCGTCACGACGTTTTCAAAGACCGAAACGCCGACGATGACGCGCTCTCCCCGCTCGTCGAACGAGCTCGCGCGGAGTTTGTCGCGAAGGCGGCTCACGATCGCCTTTTTTGCGACCCCGCCGCACGCCTTCACCGCCATAAGCGTGCTCTTATAGCACTTTCCGTCCATCAAGATCTTGCTGTGGCGGGTCAAATACTCCTCAAAGGGCAGCGAAAAAACGCCGTCATAGAGCTCGTCGAAGGTCTCGGCGCGAAACTCGCCCAACTTCAAGAGCACCCGCTCGCCCGAACGCAGAAAGACGTTCAAGCGGGCGACGTCGCAAAGATCGGCGTCTTTTACGAGAATGCGTCCGTTTTGCGCGGGACAATTGCCGTAGCCGAGCGCGATGATCTGGCGCTTGACGGTCTTTTCAAGCCCGAAGGCGCATGGGATCAAGAGTTCCATATCTCCCCTCTCCATGGTAAAATGATGATTTTTGACGATAAAAACCGCTCTTTGCAGAGCGGCTGAAAGGTTTCGTTCGAAAGAACGGGGTCATTCCTCCGTTTCGTCCACGGCGACGGGCGTTTCGGGTTCGGGAATGAACGGCTGCAAGGGCGACGTGATGGGCGTGAGATCGTACTTGTCGTCGACGTCGCCGACGAGCTCTTCGATGATGTCCTCGCGCGTGATGAGCCCCAAGGCGTTGCCCGCAGAGCCGACGATCATCATGTGTTCGCGCATGGTCTGCATGCGTTTCATGAGCTCCGAGAGCTTGATGTCCGCCGTCGTATAGGAGACGGGACGGACGATGTTTTCAAAGTTGGTCCTGCCCGCCAGAAGATTTTCATAGAAATCGGCGCGGTACAGGATGCCAATGACGCTCTGCTTCGTCCCCTTATAGACGGGAATGCGCGAGAAGTTGGTCTCGCGGAAGAGGCGGTATACGAGGCGGGAATCGTCGCGGATCTCGACGGCGATCACCCGATCGAGCGGGATCATGCACGAGCCGACGTGAAGTTCGTCATAGCGCAGCGTCTTGGTGATGAGATCGTGCTCGGTCTCGTTAAGGACTCCCTCGTCCTTGACGTCGGTGACGAGCATTTTGAACTCTTCTTCGGTGTATTTCGGCTTCTTTTTGTTGAGCCCGAATAAGAGGAAGATGAATTTTTTCCAGACGTTGAAGATAAAGTTGAACGGCGTGCACACGCACATGAAAAGATACAGCGGATAGGCCGCAAAGCGCGCAAAGCGTTCGGGCGATTCCTTGGCGAGGGTCTTGGGCGTGACTTCGCCGAAGATGAGAACGGCGACGGTCAAAACGACGGTCGAGATCGTCGGACCTAAATCCTCGCCCAAAACGGACGTAAAGAGAACGGTCGCGATGGACGCGGCGGCAATGTTGACGATGTTGTTTCCGATGAGCAGCGTCGTCAAGACCTTGTTGTAATCTTCGCTGAGTTTGAGCGCGAGACGCGCAGAACGCTTTTTCGCGGCGATACGGCGCATGCGGACGGTGGAATAGCTCGTATAAGCCGTCTCGGTCGCGCTAAAACACCCCGAAAGCAATATGAGAACAATGAGAACAAGAATGAGTACGACTGCCGTGCCGCTTCGCACGGCGAGCAGGTATGGGGCTATGTCCGAAGATGGGGCAACGTCCATTTTATTTAGAATGATCTCCTTCCGAAAATCGGCTCTTGCCGTTTTTCGCTCTTATTATACACAAATCCGAGAAAGAATGCAAGTAATTTTACCGTTTGCGCCCCTTTCCCGATCAATTTTCTCAAAGGTTTTCTTGATTTTCGCGATCTTGAAGAGAGAGAAACGCATTTGCGGAAAATGCCGCGACAAGTCCCTCTCCCGCCGCCTTCGCATATTGATAGGGTCTGCCCGTCACGTCGCCCGCGGCAAACAGTCCTTTCAAGTTCGTCGCCATGTCCCGCTGCACGAGCACATGCCCGTCCTTGTCCGTTTCCAGCCCCCCGACGAGCGACGACGGCGGCACGGACTCTTTTAAGAAAAATACGCCGTCCGCTTCGATCGTCCCCCGCGCCGTTTTGAGCCCTTCGACCCGACGCGTTCCGAACACTTCGAGCGGCGTATCGTCCAAAGACTCGATGTTCTCTTTGGAAAAACTGAGGTCTCCTTTTTTGCAAAAGACATAGACCTTTTTCGCAAATCCCGCAAGGTATTCGGCTTCTTCCTTGAAGTCCGCGGACGAGAGGACCGCCGCGACCGTCTTGCCCTTATAGAGCGCGCCGTCGCAGACGGCGCAGTAGCTGACGCCGCGTCCCAAAAATTCGCGCTCGCCCTTTACCGCGCCCGAAGTCTCCACCCCCGTCGCGAGGATCACCGTGCGCGCGCGGAAGGTCTTTTCCCCGACCGTGAGCAGGTACTCTTCGCCGCTTTGATAGATCCCGTCGATGCGCGCCTTCAAAAACGGAAGTTCTTCCGCCTGTGCCTGTTTTTTCAAGAGCGCGCAAAGCTCCCTTCCCGTGCCCGAAAAGGACGGGAAATTGCTGACATGTTCCGCGAGCAAGATCTTGTCGCCGAACTGTTTCGTGCCGACCCATAAAAATTTGCGCCGCAGCGTCTTTAAGGTGAGCGCGGCTTCGAAGCCCGCAATCCCTCCGCCGACGATCGCAACATCATACCCTATGTCATCCATACCGCTATTATACCACTTTTTTCGAAAATTGTCAAGAAACTGTCATCAAAATACGATCAAAGCGCAGATCCATCCCCTCTTTTAAGCACGACGCCTCGTTTTGTTCCAAGGGATAGATGTCGAGAAGAAGAAAATAGTCCGCTTCGAACTTGTACTTGCTCACATGGAATTTGATCTTCACGTCCCCCTCGCCTTCCGATTCGAAGCATAAGATCTCGGCGGGTGCGGTCGGAACGAGCAGCGTGCCGTGCCCGCCCTTGCACTCGCAGGAAAGCGGGTATTCCCTTCCCCCGAAGGAAAAGGTGATGCTCTTTGCGCCGATCGCGTTGTCCCAAGTCCGTTCCGCTTCGTCGCTGAGGTTGATCTCGATCGTAAAACTCTCTCCTTCGCATATCCATCTTCCGCTTTTGGGAAAGTCGGAGAGCTCGTCGGGGCTCTTCGAAACGTTCCATACCACGATCGGATAGATGACGAGAACAAGCAGGACAAAGACGAATAAAATCGCAAAGATCGTGATCTTGAAGGATTTTTTCAAGGAAACGATTCCTCCTGTTTTTTCATAGAGAAATTGTATCATAAATTTTTCGTGATTGCAAGATGTATTGAGAAAATTTTGAAAAGCGGCAGACCCGATTTTTCGGGTCTGCCGCTTTTCAGAAGATTTATGAAGGTTGATGTTTTTTGTATGAGCGTTATTGATCTTTTTGTTCCCTATGCTTGCAAGCGGGACATCCGCCGCAGTCTCCGCAGCCGCAGTCGCAGCCGCCCTTGCCCTTGGCATGGCGGACGATCCGCCACACGCATACCCCGAGCACGAACGCGCAGGCAAGCACGATGATGACGATTTCATAAGGTTGCATTATTTGTCCCCCTTCGAGATCGCCGCTTCCCGTTTGAGCGACTCGATCTCACTGTCATGATATTTTGCAAGCGGGTGTTTCTTGTTCCAAAGCACGATAAAGGTCGTTGCGGCGGCTGCGATCGCGAGGAAGATGAACACCGTCCACCAGAAGCTGCCGACAAGATAGATGAGGCTGCCCACGATGTACGATTCCACGAGCCAAAAGGCGAGCGTGAATTTGAACTTGCCCTTGGGGAGTTCCGCTCTTGCCGTTGCGCAAGCCGCAAAGCAAGGGATCGTGACCATATTGAAGGCGATAAACGCGATGAGCGCAGGGACGGTGATTCCTGTTGCGGTGATCATGGTGACCGCTTCCAAGATGCCCTCGTCGGTCGCGATATAGCTGCCCGCAACGCAAGCCGCAAGTGTGCCGAAGGTCGCGATGACGTTTTCCTTTGCGACGAGCCCCGTGATCGCGGCAACGGCGAACACCCAGCCGAAGTCTTTGAGCTGCGCGCCGAAGCCGAGCGGCGTGAAAATGGGTTGGATGAGCATGCCGATCGAACCCAAAATGCTCTGGTCCGCATGAAGGTTGACCATGATCGTCTCGCCCTCGTACTCGATCTCTTCGAGCAGGAACTGCCACTGCCAATTGAAGGAAGAGAGGAACCAAATGACGATCGTCGAGGCGAAGATGATCGTGAACGCCTTCTTGACGAAGTGCTTGGTCTTATCCCAGAGGTGGATCATGAGCCCCTTGAAGAGCGGCGCATGATAGGAGGGAAGCTCCATGATGAACGGCGGCGTCTCTCCGCGAAGGGTCGTCGATCGCATGACGAGCACGCACACGATCGCCGTGACAATGCCGATCAAATACATGCCGTAGGTGATGAGGTCGGCGTTCCCGATGCCGAATACTTCGACGATCCCCCCCGCGATCGCGGTGAGAATGGGCAGTTTCGCCCCGCAGGAGAACATTGGGATGACGCGGATGGTCGAGGTACGCTCCTTTTCGTCCGCGAGCGTACGGGTATTGATCATTGCGGGCAGCGAGCAGCCGAATCCCATGATCATGGGCATGAACGCCCTGCCCGACAGCCCGAATTTTCTGAAAATACGGTCGAGAATGAACGCGACACGCGCCATATAGCCCGAATCTTCCAAGATCGAGAAGAAGAGAAAGAGCACGAGGATCTGCGGCAAGAAGCCGAGGACCGCGGAGAGCCCGCCCCAAACGCCGTCGATCACGAAACTCGTCACCCAGGGCGACGCACTTGCACAGATGAGTTCGAGGAGCGCGCCCACCCAATCGAGACACCAGGTCCAGAGGTTGGTCAAGATCACCCCGGGCGAGAACACCGCGCCGTCATAAAAACAGGCGACGAGAGTCGTCCAGGCGTTTTCCTCCCATTCAAGCCCGCCTTCCGCCGCGCTCCCGAAGAGGCTCGGAAGCCTTCCCCCAGAGATCGCGCCGAGGAAGAACAAGTCCTCCGCGAACGTGAGATGGAAGATCGCAAACAATATGACGAGGAAGATCGGAATGCCCCAAATACGGTGCGTGAGCACTTTATCCGCCTTGTCGGACTTCGTCAGCTTTTCCTTGGTCTTATTTTTACGGGTGACGACCGTTGAATAATTTGCGGAGATATATTTGTACCGCGCGTCCGCGACGACCGCTTCGAAATCCGTGCCGAAAGTGTCGTCCGAGAAGGTCGCCTTGAACGCATCGACGGTATGGATGAGCTCGGGGTGCATCTTCACTTCGATCTCGTCGAGCTCGGAAAGTTTCACCGCATGGAAGAGCGGATTTTCGACCTTCGCCCCTTCGAGCGCGATCGTCACATCGCGGATCAAGTGCGCGATCGCCGAATTTTGCAGCACGGTCTGCCCCTTCCGCGGGGTCTTGGAGACCTTGATCGCCCTGTCCATGAGCTCCTTGATCCCCTGGTTTTTGAGCGCGGAGATCTGCACGACGGGCAGCCCGATCTTGCGTTCGAGCTCCTTTGCGTCGATCGAGTCCCCCGCCTTTTCGACCGCGTCCATCATGTTGAGCGCGATGATGACGGGCACGTCGATCTCCATGAGCTGGGTCGTGAGGTAGAGGTTGCGCTCCAAGTTGGTCGCGTCCACGATGTTGATGACGCAGTCGGGCTTTTCTTCGAGAATGAAGTTGCGCGAAATGACTTCCTCGGGCGTGTAGGGCGAGAGCGAATAGATACCTGGAAGATCGACAATGTCGCAGGGCTCTGCGCCGCGCTTGTACGTCCCCTCGCGCTTATCGACCGTCACCCCGGGCCAGTTCCCCACATACGCCGTAGAACCCGTCAACAGGTTGAAAAGCGTCGTCTTGCCGCAGTTGGGATTGCCCGCCAAAGCGAATTTTTTCATGAAAGCACCTCCATGACGACGCAAAGCGCCTCGCTCTTTCGAAGCGTGAGCTCATAGCCGCGGATGGTCACTTCCAAGGGATCGCCGAGCGGCGCTTTTTTGCGAAGCATCACCTCCGCCCCGGGCGTCACCCCCATGTCGAAGAGCCTCCGCCGTATCCTTCCCTCGCCCGAGACGGTCTTGATGACCCCCCTCTCGCCGACGGAAAATTCATCCAGTGTCTTTTGCATGTTTGCCTCCAAAATATCTCTTTCTTTAAGTTCGCAGCTGCGAACCGTTATGCCGAAAATAATGCGATCGAGTGGACCGCAGAAAAACGATTGTTCAGGCGACGAAGATGCGGGATGCGACGTCCCGATCGAGCGCGAGCCGTCCGTCTTTTACGATACAGACGGTGCTGCCCCCGCTGGAAGATAAAACGGTGATCTCCGCCTGCGCCATCACGCCGAGATTGGCGAGGTGCTTTTTCGTCTTGTCGTCCGCGATGATCTTGACGATCTTCATCTGCGCCCCGATCGGCGCAAGTACCAAAGGCATGGCTGCTCCCTTGGATTTCAGTTCGTCTATGCGAACCGAAATCCCCTCAAAAAAGCGCCTTTCGCGCTTTTGACGGACATATTTTATCATGCCAAAAAGGGTTTGTCAACTGTTTTTCGCCCCTTTTTTCCAAAAAAAGTTCGCATTGGCTAACTTTTTTCTGGGAAAGTTTCTTCATGCAACAAACGGCGGGAATTTGGCATATATAAAAGATATGAGATCTCTTGCGGCATTTTATTTTTCGGGCACGGGCAACACGCGGTATTGCGTTCTTCGGCTTTTGGAGCGGCTTTCGAAGGAGTACAAGGCGGAAGTTTTCGACATTTCGGAAAAGAGAGACTTCTCGAAGAGCCTCTCCTCAGCCGATCTTATTTTGATCGCCTTTCCGATCTACGGATCTGCGCCACCCTATCCGATGCGGGAATTTTTCAAAAAATACGAAAAGCTGTTTTCGGGAAAGGACGTCGTGATCTTGGAGACGCAGTACTTCTTTTCGGGGGACGGCGCGGCGAGCTTGGGACGGGCGATCGAGAAGGCGGGCGGCAGAGTGATCGCCGCAGAGCACATCAACATGCCCAACAATCTTGCGGACAGCGAAGTTTTTCAGATCAAGAACGGCGAAGCCTTAAAACAGACGCTTGAAAAGGCGAATCGGCGTATTGACAAGTTTGCGAAGGACATTCTCGGGGGCAAGGGTCGGCGGCGGGGATTTTCTCCCCTATCGCATGCGGTCGGCTATTTTTGCCAGCGCAAATATTTCCGCAAGGGAGAAGCGGAAAAGCGGAAGAAGCTCTCGATCGACAAGACCCGCTGCGTCGGCTGCGGGCTTTGCGCCAAACACTGCCCCGTGCAGAACCTCAAAAAGGAAGGCGACGAGATCGTTCCCGCGGGCAAATGTGCCCTGTGCTACCGCTGCGTCAATCTCTGCCCCAAAAAGGCGATCACCATTGTCGGCAAAGCCCCGCCCAAAGACCAATACCGCGGTTTAAGATAAATACAAGTGCAATGAAAATTCCCGCGAGATAAGCGCATTCGCAACTCACCCCTTTCCCCTCAATGCGACAGCAAGGAAAACAATGCGACGTACTCCCTTGGCTCCCCCTACGGAGAGGGGGAGCTGTCGAGGCAAAGCCGAGACTGAGGGGGTGTCTCCTTATTTTTGACGCACGGTCGTTGCATACCCCTTTCGGCGCAAAGGGTGGAAACAGACCCTGCTCTTATCCCCCTTACAGGGGACAGGGGGTAAATTATATAATTTTAATGGCAGATGGAGGCTATTTTCTTATTCTTCTTTTTTATGCTAAAAAAGAAGCAAAAAAGGCTCGGGACACTTGCGATGTGTCCCGAACCCCGCAGCGCTTTTTTCTCAAGCTCTTGCGCCTTCACTCCCTGCGCCGCCGCAAAGCGAAATCAATCGCACCCCAACGAGGGCGGCGCATCGGATAGCCGAACACCACTGCCTTGTTTGGGTGAGCATCGCTCCCTACGCGTGACTGAGGGGGTGTATCCTTATTTACAAGGTTTGTTTGCGACACACCCCTTTCGGCGCGCATTCGCGCGCCACTTTCCCCTTAAGGGGACAGCAAGGATAGGCGCAAAAGACGCACCACGGTCTCACACGGGTAGAACCCCGTGTTCGGTCACCGTTCGCGCCTGAGATGCGCTCAGTCCTGTTGCATTGCGACAACGGTTATTAACCGTCGGCTAAGTGCAATGCTCCACCCCTCAATGGGACAGCAAGGAACGCGGCGCATTGCCGACCCAATCTTGGCTACCGCCTATCCCCCAACTTGGCTCCCCCTGCGTTGAGGGGGAGCTGTCGAGGCAAAGCCGAGACTGAGGGGGTGTCTCCTTATTTTTGGCGCACGGTCGTTACATACCCCTTTCGGCGCAAAAGGCGGAAATAGACCTTGCCTTAATCCCCCCTTTCAGGGGGGGCAGGGGGTGAATTATATAATTTTAACGGCAGTTGGAGGCACAGTCATTCCCTACTCAATTTGCCGCTCGGCGGCTTAATGCAAGAAAGATTGAATTTTCAATGAGCATGAAAGTTTCATGCGAGCTCTTTCGTTTTATTTCGTGCTTCTTTTTTATGCTAAAAAAGAAGCAATAAAAATCCACCCGCATAGCGGGTGGTATTTCATTTTCGGGCATAGCCCTAATCGATACAGGCGGCGCACAAGT
>CANRLK010000012.1 GCA_947631465.1 uncultured Clostridia bacterium | reverse complement strand
CTTGTGCGCCGCCTGTATCGATTAGGGCTATGCCCGAAAATGAAATACCACCCGCTATGCGGGTGGATTTTTATTTGCTTTTTATGTTCGTTTCGTAAATCAACGACGACGCAGGCGCAAAGCACCGAAAGGAGCCCGCGGGAGCGGCGTGGGTGCGACGCTCTTCACCTTAATTACGTTCGTTTCTTTTTGGGGACTAAGATCGCATAGGCGGCGATGATTCCAATCGCCAAAATGCAGAAGAAGATGATCAAACTGATCCGAAGCGCGTTCGGGTCTCCGCTCTCGATCATGCTCTTCGTCACCTGTCCCGTGTATTCCACGCCGTCTTTCTCCATCCGTACAAAACAGCGCCCGTCCCCGAGATCGTACACCCGAACCTGCGTCCGCTCCGTCACCGTGATCGTATCCCCGTTCTCCGAGCGGAAGGTCACGCCGTCCGTGTTCGACTTCAAATATCCGAGCGTGTAGCCCTCGGGTTCGGTCGGGGCGGGGAGATATTCGGTCAAATACCCCAGCGGCACATACCCCCGCGTGCCGTCCGAAAGCTCCGCATATGCAAAGTCAAACCCTTTTCCCTCTTCCGCGATCACCTCCGCATACATCGTGACCTTCCGTCCGCGCTCCAAGATCCCCACTTTTAAGCCTTCTTCAAAACAGGGATAACGATACATCCCCACTTCGCTCGAAAGGTATCTCGTGCTCGCTTCCGTCTCCCGCCAATCGGGCAGGACGATCTTGCAATCCTTCGTCAAAAACAGCGTCGGAATGTACTGAAACTCGCGGTACAAGGCGACGAGGGTATACCTTCCCGTCTCGCCGAGCTTCACGCCCCGTCCGCCTGCCGTCTCCGCATATCCCTTCGCCGTGAACGTCTCGCTCCCTTCCTCAATCGCCGTCAAATCGACTTCAACGCCCGAGACCTTTTCCGAAACGTCCGCAAAAAGCAGTGTCTCCTTCTGCGGCGCGCGCAAAAGAGCATCGAACACGTTCCCCGCCGCGATCTCATTGAGATTCGCAATGTCCGCCGTCATCGTCGCCATATAGTTCCCGTACTGCACGAACAGCTCGCCGTCCTCGAACCCGAGCGCAAACGACACCGCTTCGCCCGTGTCTCCTCCGCGGTAGACGAGCGCTTCGTCCTTCAAATCCGCAACTTCTTCGCCGTTTCGATACAGCTTCCCTTGATAGAGGTAGTATAAATTTCCCTCGAAATCGGCGCGCAGCGATGAAAAGCCCGTCGGTAGGGTCATTCCGAGCGGTTCGCCCTGTGCCTTTCGGTCTAAAAACTCTTCCCGCGTATACCGCGTCACGCTGCCGAGCGCGTCAACGACGTACAAATTGCCGAAGAGATCGCCCGAAAGCGCCGAAATCGCCGTCTTTCTCGTCGCTTCCGAAACGCCGCTCTCCGCGCTCCCGCACGCGTTTTCCGTCGTGTAATAGCATTCGCCGTCGATGACCGCAAGCCCCGTCAAGTTTCCCGAAGCCGTAAAACTTTCAAAGCTCTCCGTCTCTCCCGCGCGGAAGAGCAGGATCTGCGCGCCGAAGCTCACCGCGATCACGTTCCCGTCCGTCGCGATCTTCTCCGCTGCCCCGCAGGAAAGCGCCGAGAAAGTTTGTTCCTTCAAATGATAGACCAAGACCCGCGCGTTGCCCTTGTCCGAGATCACGAGCAGATCGCGCGCCCGAACGGTGTCCTCCGCGCCCGAAAGCCGATGCAGGGAAGGGGAGGCAGCCGAGATCTCATAGCCCGTATAGACTAGCCCGCCGTTTTCGTCCTTTTTCAATTCCCGCACTGCGCCGCTCTCCACCGCGAACAGCCGTCCCTCGCAGGCACTCAATGCCGCAAAACCCTTGCCCCGCAGCATGGGCGTGCTGCTGTCGTCGAGCTGGGTCAAAAAGACCCCGTCTCCGCTGTACGACCCGTTTACCGTGTAGTAAAGTTCGTTTTCAAACACGCACACCGACGTCAGTTCGGTCACGGGCGTGTTGCCCGCCAAAAGATGGGAGGTGTAAATGTACCGTTCTTCGTCGTTGGAATAGGTATAGGCATGCACATAGTTGTTGACGGCGCAATAGATCGTCCCTTCATAGACGAACATGCGCGGGCTGCTCGTCGAGGTGATCGCTTCGCCCAACTGCTGCGCTTTGTCCATCGAGAGCGCGCCCTGCGCGTGGGGGACGGCATAAAAGATCGTCCCGCTGCTCGTCACCACCGCCGTATACAGCGTATCGCCGTCGATCACAAACGTCGAACACGGCACGTTGTCCTGTAAGACCGCCTGCCGAAGAGTAAAGTCATATTGATAGATGTGCGCGCCTTGGTCGGAAAAGAACAGCCTTCCGTCCTTCGTGAACTGCACCTTGGAGATCGACCCGCCGCCCGTGTGCGCGTAACGCTCATATCGCCCCGCCGCTCGGTCGAAGATGTACAGCCCGTCCTTGTCGGCGATCACGAGATACGAACCGTTCATCGCCATGTCCGAGGGATTTTCAAGCGGAAGATATTCTTCGGCGCTCCCCGGCAAAAACAACGTGCTTTGTCCGCTCTCCGCTCTTGCCCGTTTCGGCGCACCCGCCGAAAGGGCGAAAATGACCGCCGCAGCAATGAAAACCGTCAAAATATAAAAGATTGCGCTGCGAGTTTTGCTCTTTTGTGATCTCATATATCCCATTATACCACGCGCGCGCGTAAAACACAAATAAACTGACAAAAAAAATCTTTCTTTTTCATAATTTTTTCCGTCATATCGGCAACCGTCTGTCAACTTTCCATGCTATGATAATAACGCAAACAAATGTTTGCGGAGGATGCCATGAACAGGTTTGATTATGTGAAAGTATTGCTGTACGCCTATCCGAAGCTCGGGGAACTTGCGGAGGCGGTCGGCAGCGGGGCAGAGGTGAAAGCTTGTCTTTCGTTCCGTTCGAAGATGGACGCGGCGGCGCTCATCGAGACCATCGCCGAAGAGATCGTGACTTCGAAAAAGCTCTATCTCTTGAAGCGCGATCTCGACAAGATCGTCGCAAGCTGCGGAATGAGGCAGCGGTATCTTCTCGAATACAAGTATTTCCGTCGGAAGCGGGTGCTCAAAGAGCAGTTCGGGGAATTTACGCTGAGCGTTTGCGAGCGGAGCTATTTCCGCATGCAAGCCGCGCTGCTTTCCGAGATGCTTGAAAAGTTCGAGGCGGCGGGATGGACGCGGGCGCGTTTTTTCGGGGAGTTTTCATCCTTTCAGCCGTTCATGCGCATTCTCGGCGCGCTCCATGAGGGGAAGGAGCGTGCGATCGTGTTCAAGCGCCGCAAAAAGGAGCTTGCGCTTTGTCAGAACTCGGGAAATTCCTGCGGGGTGGGCGAAGAGCGCTTGCCGCGCAAGACGAACAGGGCGATCACGATCAGGGCAGCCGCCGCAACGCAAATGATGACGATCTGCGTGCCCGAAAGCCCGTCTTTCGGCTCTTCGATCTCGCCGCCGCCTGCGCCCTCGTCCACGCCGCCAGACGACGCTTGAAGGTAGTCGGTGTTGAGGTCATACAGCACTTCCTGCGTGGCGGGAACGTAGTCGAACATGCCGTCGGCGTAGACATAGAAATAGCGCGCCGTGCCGAGATAGCTCGTCCCGTAGTAGATGAAGCTCTTTTCCACCTTGTCGAACGTGCCCTTGCCCATGAGCGGCCCTGCCGCATTCTCCACGCGGTAGGAGACCGTGATCTCGCGCCGAAGATAGGGGCGCTGGGGCACAAAGTCGACAAAGGTGAGCGCGTCCGTCTTGCAATATCCCGTGATCGCCTTATAGGGCGCGGCGTCGTCGAGGTATTGGACGGCGGAGTACAGTCCCCCGCGGCGCAGGACCTTCACATAGTAGGTGTAGGGCAGAAGGAACAGCCCCGTGTCCTCGTTTTCGGCGGCGTAGAACCACACGTCCGACTGTGCCGCCACGGCATAGAGATCACTGCTCCCTTGGGGAAGTTCATCGGCGTACACCTGCCCTGCCGCGGCGGGTAGAAAGAGGGCGCTCATCACAAGAAGCGCCGATACAAGCAAAAGGATGGAATGTTTCATGGACTCCATTTTAGAAAGCGCAGCATTGCATGAAAACGGAATTTTTAGCGAAACGGATGGGATTTTAGAGAAAATCGCCTCGATCGACAGGGAACTTGCCCGCCGAAAGGAGTCGGACGTGCTCGCCCGCTACAATTCCGGCGACAAGGTCCACGAAAAGCAGCTCGCCTTTCACAAGTGCCAAAAGCGCAACCGCTGGGTGTTCGGGGGCAACCGTTCGGGCAAGACCGAGTGCGGCGCGGTCGAGGCGATCTGGACGGCGCTCGGCAACCATCCTTTCCGCGAAAACAGAAAGGATGTGTTCGGCTGGGTCGTCTCGCTTTCCATGCAGGTCCAACGCGACGTCGCCCAGCGCAAAATCCTGCACTATCTCCGACCCGACTATATCCTCGACATCGTCATGCAAAGCGGCAGAAAGGACAGTCCCGAGACGGGCATTGTCGATCAGATCGTCCTCAAAAACAGCTTCGGCGGGACGAGCGTCATCGGGTTCAAGAGCTGCGACCAGGGCAGGGAGAAGTTCCAAGGCAGTTCGCTCGATTTCGTCTGGTTCGACGAAGAGCCGCCCCGCGACGTGTATGAAGAGTGCCTCATGCGGGTCTTGGACAAAGAGGGGGACATCTTCGGCACGATGACCCCGCTCAAAGGCTTGACGTTCGTGTATGAGGAGATCTTTCTCAACCGCAAGAACGACCCCGAGATCTGGTATGAGTTCATGGAATGGGCGGACAATCCCTTTCTCTCCCCCAAGGAGATCGAACACATGCAAAACGCCCTCGACGAGACCACCCTGCTCTCCCGCCGCTATGGCAGATTCTGCACCCGCGAGGGGCTCGTCTATCCCGAGTTCGACGAGCGCGTCCACGTCATCGAGCCCTTCCCCGTTCCCCCCGAATGGCAGGACAAGATCTCCATCGACCCGGGGCTCAAAAATCCGCTGTCCGCTCATTGGTACTGTACCGACTTCGACGGCAACGTCTACGTCGTCGCCGAGCATTACCGCGCGGGAGAGGACATCGACTACCATGCAAACAAGATCCGCGAGATCTCGGCGCGTCTCGGCTGGAAGACCGACGCCAAGGGCAGGCTCTCAGCGCTCATCGACTCCGCCGCGGGGCAGCGCACGCTCTCGGGCACGAAGAGCGTTGCCGAGCTCTTTTTCGAACGCGGCATTCTCCCCGACGTCCGCGTCGACAAGGACGTGTTCGGCGGCGTCGCGACCGTCAAAAGCTATCTGAACCGCAAAAACGGGCTGCCCGATCTCTATATCTTTTCGGGATGCGTCAACATGATCCGCGAGTTCAAGAGCTACTTTTGGGGAAGCGGGGAGAGTCCCGTCAAAAAGGACGACCACGCGATGGACGAACTGCGCTACTATCTGACGTCGCTCCGCCCGCGCACGGCAAAGTCTCCCGAGAAGAGCGCGATCGGGAGGGACAAGGACAGGCGCATCCGAAAACTTTCAAGACGTTGAATATAGAGGAGTAAACTTATGCAGCAAGACAAGGTAAAGGACGCCGTGATGAAGGTGGCGCTCGGGTTTTCGCTCGAAGAGGTCACCGAAGAATACGACGCCCGCGACGGCGAGCTCAAACTCGTCAAACGGAAGGAGACGAGGAAGGACGTTCCGCCCGACCTCAAAGCGGTAAAGTTGCTTTTGGGGGACAAGCAAGACCTTTCCGCACTTTCGGACGAGGAGCTTCAAGCCGAAAGACAAAGACTTTTGAAACGGTTAAAGGAGGAAATTGACCTTGAACATGAAACTTGCGACGAAGGATGAGGAGATCGCCGCCGAGCGGGAAAAGCGCAGGAAACAGGCGCTCGCGCGGGAGATCGAGGAGGACTTCCTCGCCCGCCAAAGCGCGAGAAAGCAGCTTGAACGCGGCTGGCAGCTCAATATGAACTTTCTAAGCGGCAACCAATTCTGCGACGTGTCGCCGCTCGGGGAGATCGAAGAGGAGGACGCCGCCTTTTATTGGCAATCCCGCCGTTCGTTCAACCACATCGCGCCCACGATCGACACCCGCCTTGCGCGGCTCTCGAAAGTGAGACCCAAGCTCTCCGTCCGCGCCTTCTCGGACGCGGAAGGGGACATGAAAACGGCGCGCATCTCTTCGAATATCTTGAAGGCGGCTTGGGCGAGGACGGACCTCGACCGCGTCATCGCCCGCGCGAGCCTTTGGTCGGAAGTGTGCGGCACGGCGTTTTACAAGATCGTCTGGAACTATGACGGCGGCGCGATCATCGGCTCGGACGGCTTGGGGCATTCCCTCAAAGAGGGGGATGTGAGCGTCATCGCTCTTTCGCCCTTCGAGATCTATCCCGATTCCCTCTCCGCGGAGAGCCTTGAAACGGTCAAGAGCCTCATCCATGCGAAGGCGCTCGACGTCAAGGAGATCGAGGAAAAGTACGGCGTGAAGCTCAGCGGGCGCACGTTGGACGGCTTCGCTCTCACGCCCTACTGCGCGGCGAGCGGATGGAAACTTCCGACCGACGCGCGCACCCAACCCGCCGCGCGCGAGAACTGCGAGATCGTGATCGAGCGGTATACCCGTCCCTCGGCGGAATATCCGAAGGGCAGGCTCGAAGTTGCGGCGGGCGGAGAGCTTTTGTTCGAAGGGGATCTTCCCTATGAGAACGGCGACCGCGGCGAACGGGTCTTTCCCTTTGTGCGGCAGACCTGTTTGGAGCTTCCCGGGGCGTTCTTCGGAACGTCGGTCATCGACCGCATGATCCCGCTCCAACGCGCCTACAATGCCGTGCGCAACCGCAAGCACGAATTTTTGAACCGCCTCATCGGGGGAGTGATCGCTGTCGAGGACGGTTCGCTCGACACGGACGCGCTCGCGGAAGAGGGGCTTTCCCCAGGGAAAGTGCTTGTCTACCGCCAGGGCGCGGCAGAACCGCACTTCCTCGACTGCGGCACGCTGCCCTCGGAGTTCGAACAGGAAGAGGAACGGCTCTCGAACGAGTTCCTGCTCTTCTCGGGCATGAGCGAGATCTCGCGCAACTCTTCGACCCCGACGAACGTCACGTCGGCGACGGGACTGCAACTGCTGCTCGAACAGGACCAAAGCCGCATGCAGATGAGCATCGAGAGCGTCGAGCGCGCCGTGCGCGAGACGGGCAGGCAGATCCTGCACCTTACAAGCAGTTTGCCTCGACCAAGCGGCTGCTGCGCATGACGGGCGCGGGCGGGGAGACCGAAGTCTATTATTTCGACAAGAGCGACGTCTCCGCCGAGGACGTGCAGTTCGAGACGGGCTACGAGCGCGACCCGCAGCAGGTCAAGAAGGACCTCTTGGAGCTGTTCTCGCTCGGGCTCTTGAAGGACAAGGACGGCACGCTCTCGGATGATACGCGCAACAAACTGCTCGACGCGCTCGGCTACGGCGCGCTCGACAATGCGCGGGACGTCTCCGCTCTTCATCTCAAAAAGGCGGAGCGGGAAAATCTCGAACTTGGCTCGGAGGAGAAAGACGCAGACGCCTATGACGACCACGCGCTGCACATCACCGAGCACACGCGCGCGCTGTTGTCGGGCGCGGAACAGGACCAAGCCGTCAAGGAGCGCATGGCGCGGCACATCGCTTCCCATAAAAAATTTTTAACGCCGCAAGAGTAAATGAGGAGATATATGAAAGAGGAGAACGTCATCGCGGGGGAAATTTCCCCCGAAGATCAAACCAAGGTGCAGCGCGCGGAGGCAAATGAGCTTGTTTCGGAGAGAGAAAATACGAAGGAGCAGGGGAAGGCGGACGCGCGGCTGGGCAAGTTCAAGAGCGTGGACGCCCTCATGCACGCCTATTCGGAGCTGGAAGCGGAATTTACCCGCCGCTGCCAGCGTCTGAAAGCGTATGAGGAGCGGGAAAAAGCGGAGAAAGAAGAAAAAGAACATTCCGCTCCCGCTGCCGCGTTTCAAACGGCGACGCCCGAAGCGGGCGAGGACGGGACGGCGTCCGAAAGCGTAGAGGCGATCGCAAGCGAAGCGTCCGAAGTCGCGCGCGCAAAAGCGGAAAACGCAGACGCAAGCGACGCGCTCTATCGTGCCGTCATGCAAGACGAAGGGGTGCGGGCACGCGTTTTGAGTGAATATTTTTCGACGCTCAAAGGCGTTCCGCTGCTCTCGTCGGCGGGAACGGGCGTGAGCGCGCCCAAGTACCGTCCCAAGTCGATCGCGGAAGCGGGTGATCTTGCGCTCGGCTATTTTCGATCTGAAAAAAGATAAGGAGAAAACATTATGGTAACCACTCAAACAGCAGACAGCGTACTGAAATCGTACTATCTCGACGTCGTCGGCGACACGCTCGACAAGTCGGCAAATCCCTTTTTCGCGGCGATCAAAAAGACGACCTCGGACGTATGGGGCAGGGACGTGCGCAAGACCGTCCGCGTCGGCTTGAACGGCGGCGTGGGCGCGGGCACGGAGGAAGGCGACTTGCCCTCCGCAAAGGGCAACCGCTATGCGCAGCTCATTGCGCCGCTCAAAAACCTGTACGGCACGATCGAGATCTCGGACAAGGCGATCCGCGCTTCCCAAAGCAATGAGGGCGCGTTCGTCAGCCTTCTCAACGACGAAATGGAAGGGCTTGTGAAAAGCTCCTCGTATAACTTCGGCAGAATGCTCTTCGGCGACGGCAGCGGCACGCTCGCGACGGTCAAGACCGCGGGCGACACGGCAAAAGACGCCGTGTTCGACACTTTGCAATATGTGAGCGAGGGCATGACGGTGGACGTCTATCCCTCCGCTGGGGAGAGTCCCAAACAGAAAGGGGTGGTCGTCGAAGCGCTCGACCGCGCCGCCAAGAAGATCACCTTCTCGGAGGACTTCGCGCTTGCGGCGGGCGACTTCATCGTCCTGCAAAATTCCTATCAGCTTGAAATGACGGGGCTCAAAGCGATCTTTGCCGATAGCGGCAAGCTCTACGGGCTCGATAAGGAGGAGTATTCCTTCTTGCGTCCCAACGTCTATAAGAGCGTCGGCACGCTCTCCGAAGTGACCATTCAAAAGGCGATGGATATGGCGGAAGAGAACTACGGCAGCAAGATCGACCTCATCGTCTGTTCGACGGGGGTGCGCCGTTCCATGCTCAAAGACCTTTCCTACTTCCGCGAGATCAACGGCTCGGTGCTCGAAGGGGGTTTCTCGGCGTTCCGTTACAGCGGCGTGCCCGTCATTGCCGACCGTTTCTGCCCGCCGAACACGGCATATTTGATCAATACGAGCGACTTCGGACTGCACCAGCTCTGCGATTGGCAGTGGCTCGAAGGCGAGGACGGCAAGATCTTGAAACAGGTCCCCGGCAAGCCTGTCTTTACGGCGACCCTCGTGAAGTATGCGGAACTCATGTGCTACCGTCCCTGCGGACAGGTCATCATGACGGGCATCGCGGAAGTGTAAAGGAAGGCGGTATGAAAGTCAAAAGGGTGCTGTCTCTGGCGGCGGAAAATCTCGGAAGAGAGGACCTCGTCCATGCGCTCAACGACTGCGCGGGCGAGCCAAGCGGGGAACTTGCCTCGCTCCTGCGCTGTTACAATTTGACGGAGAACGAGATCGCCCTCGACTACTTTCCGCTCAAAAAGCAGGAGCGTCTGACCGTTTCAAGCGGCGAGATCGCCTTTTCCCGCTTCTCTCTCGCGCCCGTGACCGTCTATGGCGTGCAGGATAAGCGCATGCGTCCCGTCCCGTTCGAGATGCGCCCCGCGCGCCTGCTCGTGGCGGGGCAAAAGGACGGAGATGAGCTTACCGTCACCTATTCCTATTCTCCGCGCGAAAAGGGTATCGATTCCTGCTCGGAGTTCGGCGGCAAGATCTCCGCGCGTTTGCTCTCGTTCGGCGTCTGCTTCGAGTTCTGCCTGTCCTGCGGGCAGTTCTCCGAGGCGGCGGTCTGGGAAAAACGCTACCGCGAGGCGATTCGGGCGGCGGACACCGAGCGAAGATCGCTACGCCTTCGCGCAAGGAGATGGGTATGATCTATCCGAAGTCTTTGCAGTCTTTGCCGCTCACGCGGCGGTATGTCACCAAAAAGCTCTCCCTCTATGAGGAAAAGAGCGGCGCGCTGCTTGCAAAAGGCGTACACTTTACCGAGGAAAACGGCGCGCTCGTCCTTTGCGATGGCGCGAAAAAGCTCGAAGAGCTCGACGGACTCGAAGGAGAGCAAAGAGCGGTCTATACTTCCTCGGGACAGCTGCAAAGCGTCTTTGCGCTGGGGAGCGACCGCGTCCTTCGCGAGGTCGGGGGAACAAGGCAGTTTGCGGGCGTGCCCGATCTCAGCGTTCTGATCGGCTTCGAAGGCGACAGGGGAGAGATCTTTCTCGGCGTTCGCGAGAGCGGCGTGGAACTTTTGGAAGGGGGGATGTCCTTTTCCATCAAGGGCGCGGCGGGGGGCGACGGCGGCTGTATCTTTTGCGAGCGGCTCGTCACGGCGCGCGGAGATACCGTGTATTGGTCCAAGCCCCTCTCGCCCCAAACAACCTGGAAGCAAAGCCTGCAAGAGGCGGGACACGTCTCTCTGCCCTCGGACAAGGGGAAGATCAAGGCGCTCTTTGCCTTGAAAGACCGCGTTTGTCTCGTCCGCGAGACGGGGATCGACCTGCTCTTTATGGGGGGAGATACGACCGCCTTCCGCTTCGAGCGCGCGCCCTATGCGGGCGGACGCATCGCGGTAGAAAGCGCCGTCCTTTGCGGAGATAAAGTGATCTTCCTCTCCGAGAGCGGGCTCTATACCTTTGACGGGACGCGCGCAAAGTGCGTCAAGGGGTGCGGCGCTTCGCTCATCGACGTTGAAAAGGGCGCAGTCGGCGTCTTTGCCAAGGGATTCTATTACGCTTCGGTCACGGGAAAAGATCGGGAAAAGCTCCTGTTCCGCTTTTCGCCCGAAGAGGAGACGGGCTGTTTTCTCGGCGTGCGTGCGGATCTTCTCGTGGGCGGGAAAGAACTTCTCTTCCGCTTTGAGGACGAATGGTACACCCTCGAAGGGCGGGGGCTTCCGCTCGGCGGCAGACGGGAAGCCGTGCTGTATTTGGACCGCACGGGGCTTGGGCTTTCCGTCAAGCGGAAATACCTCGACGGCGTGACGATCGAGGGCGAGGGACACTTTGAGATCGAAGCGCGCGGTGCGCGCGGCGCAAGGCGGTGCGTTTCGGGCGAGGCGAACAGAAGGCTTTGCTTTTCCGCGCCCGTGAAGGGCGAGAGCTTCGCCTTTCGGATCTCGACCTCTTGCGATCACGCGAAGATCAAAAACCTCACATTTTATCTTCGGGAGGAGAACGAGACATGGTGATCGACATCGTGGATTTGGAAGAGGAAGAGTTTCAAAATCTGACGAGCGTGCAGCTTTCGATGATCCGTTCGGCGCAGGCGCAGAAGGACAAGCTCCTTTCGGACGCCAAGGAGAAGAAGGACAAATTCCTTCGTACCCTTTTATCGAACGGCGTCGCCCGCTCGACCCTTGTCGAGGACTACGGCGCACAGCTCGATGCGGAAGCCGAGGTCAAGATCGCCGTCATCAAGGAAGATCTTCTCTACCAGCTCGCCTATGAGGGGGCATATTCGGACGGGAACGAGTTCGGACCGTATTCCTATCCCGAAAATCCCAACTATAAGCTCGCTGCGCCCCAAAGGTTTTTGGTCGTGAGGGACTATTACATGCACGTCACGACCAACGCCAAGGCGCGCCTCGAAGCCTATGCGATGGATACGCTTGCAAAGTCCTATCTCGGCGAGTACTACCAAACGCTGTATGACCTTCTCGCCTCGTATGTGAAGTAAAAAAGGTCAAACAGGGCGGCTCGGACGGTTTGTCCGAGCCGCTTTCTGCGTTTTGGAAGAAGTGAATTTTTCACACAAGGCTTGACAAATCAAAAAGCGAGTATATAATAAGAGATATAAAATTCAATCTCATTGTGAACGAAAAGGAGGGCGACATGAAAAAATTTGCAATCGGATTGGCGGCGATATTTGCGGGCGCGATGCTTCTGTTTGTGCCTTCGGGCTGCGGGGAGAAGGAAGAGACCTTCCGCGCGGCGGTCTCGTACTATGCGGCGGAGTCCGCGGTGGAAAGTTCCATGACGGAAGTTGTGAAAAAGGTCGCGGATACGGTCGTCGAGATCTCCACGGAGTCGGTGACGACCCGTTTCGGAAGGCAGTACATCGTCTCGGGCGCGGGAAGCGGGGTGATCGTGGGCGAGTCGGAAGGGAGCTATCTCATCGTGACCAACCATCACGTCATCGAGGGCGCAAACGACATCACCGTTCGGACTCGCGCGGGCAAGGAATATCAAGCGTCGCTTGTGGCGTCCGACGATTCCGCGGACATTGCGGTCATCACGGTCAAGACGGACGATACTTGGACGCTTGCGGTCTGGGGGAACAGCGACGAGCTTCAAATCGGCGAAGTTGTGCTTGCGATCGGCAACCCGCTCGGCAATTTGGGCGGGACGGTGACGCACGGCATTCTTTCGGCGACGAGCAGGACGATCGCGATCGGCAACTATTCGATGACGCTTTTGCAGACGGACGCCGCGATCAATCCCGGCAACTCGGGCGGGGGACTTTTTAATATGCGCGGACAGCTCATCGGGGTCGTCAACGCCAAGACGAGCGACGAGGGCATCGAAGGGCTGTGCTTTGCGATCCCCGCAAACGCCGCAAGGGCAGCCTATTCGCTCCTCACCGAGAACGGCTACCTCGTGGGTCGGGCGACCCTCGGGATCGAGCTTGCCGAAGGTTCGCTTTCAAGCGGCATGGGCAGCGCGGCGCAGACCGTCGTTTACATTTCGGGACTCTCGGAAAAAGCGGACAAAAGTTTTCAGCAGTACGATAAGATCGCAAAGATCAACGGCAAGGAGATCACGTCCATTCTCGATTATAACGATGCGATGGGGCAGGTCGAGGTCGGCGGCAAGGTAGAGGTCGAACTCTATCGCGGGAGCTATTCGCAGGGGATTTTCGGCGGAAGCCTGTCGTTTGAGCAAGAGCCCGAGACGGTCACCGTCACCGCCTTCCAATACGGCGCGTGAAAGGGGAGAAAGGGGGCTGACTGGCAAAATGATAGTACTATGTCACGCATAGTACTATGCAAACCGCCGAAAAACGAGAAGTGAAGTGCAATTTTTCCGATTTTTGAGGCTTTTTTGCAGGAAAACGAGTAGATTTGCTTTGCAGGCGAAAAATCAGAGCAGAGAGGATTTGTACTCTGTTCCCCAATCGGACATTGCGTCGAGGATGGGTTTTAAGGACGAGCCGAGCGAGGAGAGGGTATATTCGACGCGGGGCGGGACTTCCGCAAAGACCTGGCGTTCGACGAGCCCGTCCTCTTCGAGGGCGCGCAGGTTGTCGGTGAGCACTTTTTTACTGATCGCTGGGATCGATCTTAAAAAATCGGTAAACCGCTGTTTTCCGTGGTAGATGAGATTGCGGATGATCAAGAGTTTCCATTTGTTCCCGACGAGCCGCACGGTCGTCGCGACGGGGCAGTCGGGCAGTTCTTCCTTCGTCAACATGAGATGTTTCTCCTTGAATTTTCGTTGTCTTTGATTTTATCATATCCCAACGGAATTGTCAATAGTTCAAAAAAGAAACTTGGTATTGTTTTTATTATAAGGTAATAGATTTGTAACGGTCGTGCAAAATTTTCTTAGAAGTGTTATCTTAGAAGTGTTATAAAGTAAGTCGCGAAGAAAAGCGCAAATAAAAATTATTGGAGGGTAAAAAGATGGCAGACAATTTCAGCAAAGTACATGTCGGAGACGGAGCGAGAACGGAGCTTCATGACGCATTGCATCTTACGGGTGCGGAGATCAGCGTGAACGCATTGCCGCAGGGCGCGAGCGTGCCGTTCGTGCATGCGCACAAGAAGAATGAGGAGATCTACTGCATTTTGGAAGGCGAGGGAAGAGCGGAGATCGACGGTAAGGACGTGCCGCTTTCGGCGGGGGATTGGGTTCACATTGAACCGAAGGCGAAGCGCAGGTTTTTTGCGTCCGAGAAATGCGGGATGAAATATCTTTGCATCCAAGTGAAGGCGGGGTCGCTCGAAGGCTATACCGCCGCCGACGCCGAGATCTTTTGATCGAGGGTTTCCGTCGTTTTCATGAAGTGATCAATAAGAAAGCCGCTCCCGTCGGGAGCGGCTTTGACATGTCTTTCTAAATTTCGTCAAAAAACAGACTGCCGAGAAGCATAAAACTTCGTCGGCATTTTTTCTATTTAACTTCCTTCATATTTTTTCTTTGGCGTCGATTTTTGGCGGGAATGGCGCGGCAATGTCAAGAAAATTGTTCTCTGTGATGATTGCAAAGTGCAGGTCATCAAACGAAAAGCCGCAACTTTCTTTCATAAGCCAATTCATAAAGTCCGAACCCTCTACAATATAAAGGGGATTTCCCTCGAAGTCTGTCTTCCGATAGGCTTGAATTTCGGGAATTTGATGATAAGATTGGATTCTTCTGCCTTCGTCACAAATACATAGCGCCTCTACAAAGCCGAAATTGACGGTCACAATATGCGAAACACCTTCCAAAACGATCTTCGTTCCGTCTGAATTTTGTAAAACTTCCGCAATTTCATAGCGATCATGCGGAAATTTTTCATCGTAAATCTTGTATGTCATGTTTTCATTATACCATAAACCCACACGAAAATCAAGCGAGGTAGGTATCACGCCAAAGAATTCATTATAAAATAGACCGCCGACAGAGCATTACGCTTCGTCGGCGGTTTTTCTTATAACGAAATTTATTTAGGCACGGAATTCAATACGGAACACTTGATAATGTCTTATTTTTGTGTTATAATATAAAAGCAAAAGTAGCGCAAGGACGTATTGATATGGTTGGTCGAGAAAAGCATATTTCAGTCGAGAAATCAAACGGTCGGTTTTATACGCCCGAATTTATTGTACAAAACATTTTAGATATGTCTGGCTATTATGGCGTAGGCATTATTAAAAAACACGTTATAGACAACAGTTGCGGCGACGGCGCATTTCTCGTAGAAATTGTAGCGCGCTATTGTAAAAGTGCAACACAAGCTGGTTTGTCTCAAAATGAGATTGCCCAAGACCTGTGTCAATACATTCATGGCATAGAAATAGATGAAGTAGAATGTAATAAGTGCATACAAAATGTTTCTGCGATTGCGCAGAATTACGGCATAACTTCCGTTGCGTGGGATATAAAATGTGCTGACGCAATGGACGTTCATGAATACGATGGCAAAATGGATTTTGTTTTAGGTAATCCGCCCTATGTTCGCGTACATAACGTAGGCGATTCGTTTGACCGTGTAAAACAGTTTTCATTCGCTCAATCGGGAATGACAGACTTCTATATTGTCTTTTATGAAATCGGACTAAAAATGCTGAATCAAAACGGCGTTTTGGGCTATATTACCCCCAGTTCGTTCTTTAATAGTCTTGCAGGCGAAGCTTTACGAAAACACCTAATTAACAACAATTTAATTGAAAAAGTAATTGATTTGAAGCATTATCAAGCGTTTGAAGCGACAACATATACGACTATTGTTATCCTGAAAAAGACGAAAGATACTGACGTTATGTCTTTTTATCAATTCGACGAAAAGAATAAGATTCCATATTATGTGGATAGTTTGACTCCTGATGACTATTATATTTGCAATCATTTTTATTTCTCCAATAAAAGTGCCCTTCATTTATTGCAAAAGGTCTTTTATAACTTGGGACATTGTGATATAGCTGTTAAAAATGGTTATGCGACACTTTGCGACGAAGTTTTTATTGGGGACTTCGATTTTGAATCGGCATACATAATTCCCGTTATCAAAGCGTCCACAGGGAAATATGCCCATATCTTCTATCCTTATGGAAGGGATTCAAGGCTAATTCCCGAAAGTGAAATTAAAAAAGATGATAACCTATATAATTATCTTCTTTCACACAAAAAACAATTAATCAAAAGAAGTAGCGAAAATGGATCGGACAGCTATTGGTATGCTTTTGGCAGGAGTCAAGCCATTAACGATACTTATAAATACAAATTAACTATCAACACCTTATTACGCACAATCGATGATTTGAAATTGATTCCCGCACCAGCAGGAGTGGGAGTGTATAGCGGTCTGTATCTCGTTGGAGATGCGGTTAAAATTGAGATGGCGAAGGAAGCACTTATGTCAGACGACTTTGTGGCTTATATCTCATTGCTTGGGAAATATAAGAGTGGCGGTTATTACACCTATTCTTCAAAAGATGTTAAAGCGTTTTTGGATTATAAATTAGCCTACGAAGGAGGGCTTGTAGCATGATGACAAATGATGATTTTCTTAAAATCATAAAAGATTCGTTCCATACATATTTGTGGGTGGGTACCTCACGAAGCACCGCAAAATTAAAAACATTACATGGACACATTGCAACAGACTTGGCTGAAAAGTTTGGAGGTGGCTTTTCTATTCACTCGCAAGGTTTAGGAGATGATAAAGAAGGTAGCATTGAGGGGAGATACTACCCAAAAAATGTGGATATAACAATTGAGAAAGCAGGAAAAGTTGTTGCAGGGTATGCTGTAAAATTTGTGATGAGAAATTATTCTCAAAACAGCAACAACTATTTTGAGAATATGTTGGGAGAAACGGCAAATATACGTTCAAATGCTATTCCATATTTCCAAATTTTTATCATTTTTGATAAAGTTCCATATTACGAAAAGGGAGGAAGTTTTAAGCGGTATGACACTATCACTCCACATAATATGGATAAATACTTGGCACTGTCAAAAGACGATCCTTCTGTATTCTTCCATACACCAGATAAAACGCTTGTTGTCTTAATAAAGTTAAATGAGAAAGCTCCACTCTATCATTATAGAGATGATAAAGAATATGCCACTTACTATCAGTCGGTAATAGATGATTCGGATTTGCTGACGTACGCTACCCAAATAAGCGGCGATCCCTTCGCTGACGGCGTTATTTATAACGATTATGAAGATTTTATTGATCGGACTTATCACATTACATTGGGGCGACTGAAAAAGTCCTAAATTACTTTTAGCCATAAAAAAACAGGCTGTTTCGGGTTTTAAGCCCCTGACAGCCTGTTTTCTCAACGATCCTTAAAGAAAAAAGCAAAACCTCCTTCGATTTCCGAGGGGGGTTCTGCTTGTGAGAGAATATGAAAAAAATGTGGAGTGTAAACTTGTTTTGTCGCACTCGACTGCTGTCTTGTGCTTTGATTTACATTCTTATCATATACCGACCAAGTGAAGATTCTGTGAAAGCAAGGTAAAAGTAAGAAGAACATTTCCTTAAACAAACAGTGTTTCATGGGCGTTTGTGTAGCTCTTCGTTAGGATATTGAATAAATCATTGGCGCGCACGTCCGTCTCATAACACGATAGGGCAGATTTCTTCAACTTTTGCTCGTCGCTCTTTCTGGCGATCAGCGGATATTCTCCCTCGGAAAGCGCGGACAATATCTCTTCCTTGCGCTCCTTCTTCACGCACAGCAGTTTATAATAAAGCGGCGACGAAAGATATTCCTTCGTATCCTTCCGCGTCAGCCCCAGAAGGTTCTGCGCCAAGATCCGTCTCAAATGCGAGAGTGTGTATCGCTTCGAGACGACCTTTTGCATCAATTCATCATAGTCGGGGCTCGTCCTCGCGAGGTCGCGCAGCCTGTTTTCCAGCCCCTCCGAACAGTCCGTCGTGCGGGCGATGTCGCTCAAAGGCTTTGCGATCAATGCGCACAGCGCGGCTTCCTTATAAGCCGTTTGCGGCGCATTTTCAAGATCGTCAAGCACTCCTTCGGGCAGGTTTGCCTTCAAGATTTTTTTCTCCTTCTTCCCGCCGTCTTTGAGCGTAGCTCGGATCGCGGATGCGGAAGAGTAATTTTCTTTGAGTTCGCTGTCCGAGTATCCGCCGCCGACCCGCGGGATGGGCATGGGGGAGATCTTGCTCTTTGCAAGAAGCAGCGCGCGGCAATACTCGACGCCGAGCAGATTGTTTGGCTTGATAAATAGGTCGGGATCGAGCTTGTCGCTCAGCGAAAGCGCGGTCTCCGTCCTTGCCTTGGCATAGGAGAGCCCCCTTGCCATATTCTCCTTGAAGCGCGCCTTGAAGGTCTTGTCCTCTACAAGCGTCGCGTTTGCCGCGGAGAGAAAATCTTCTCTGCTTCCGCTCTCGCAGCCGAAGGCGAGGCGATCGACCGATGGAATGGAGGAGAGGAGATGGACCGCGCCGCCAGAAAAGAGTTCGGCAGGGGCAACGGCAAAGGCGGCGGGAAGTTCCAAACAGGCGTCTGCGCCGTTTTCCACGGCATGCCGCGCGCGGGCAAATTTGGAGAGCACCGCGATCTCGCCCCGCTGGGTGAAGTTGCCGCTCATGAGGCAGAGCACCGCATCGCACCCGCTTTTTTCCCGTATGACGTCGAGCTGGTACTTATGTCCGTTATGGAAGGGGTCATATTCGCAAATTACCGCACAAATTTTCATTTTTTCCGCTTTGTTCCTTTACAAATTTCGCAAAATGGTATATAATGGTCGGTGAATGGTTCTCCGACGTCTCCATTATACACGAGATTCGGAGAAAAATAAAGTAATTCAACGGAGATTTTATTATGGCAGGTTTTGTTGACAGTTTGAAAGGGCTCGGCAGAAAGATCGTAGAAAGCGGCACGATCGTCGAGGACATCAAGAAACGCGCGCAGGCACTCAATAAGAAGATCGTCCTCTGCGAGGGCGAGGATTCCCGCGTCGTCGAAGCGGCTTCCATTTGCACGCAGGAAAAGATCGCACGCATCGTCCTTCTCGGCAATGCGGACGAGATCAAAAAGAACAACCCCAAAGTGGACCTCGAAGGCGTCGAGATCATCGACCCCCTCACTTCCGACAAGCTCGAAGGCTATGCAAACCTTCTCTATGAACTTCGCAAGGCAAAGGGCATGACCGAGGAACAGGCAAAAGAACAGGCAAAGGAAGCGACCTTCTTCGGCGCGCTCATGCTCAAAGCGGGCGACGTCGACGGGCTCGTCTCGGGTGCATGCCACTCGACCGCAAACACCCTTCGTCCCGGGCTTCAGATCATCAAGACCGCGCCAGGCGTCTCTGCCGTTTCGAGCTTCATGCTCATGGTCGCGCCCATGGGCGGCAATCAATATGTGCCCGACGGGAAGATCTTCTTCGCGGACTGCGGGCTCAATCCCACCTACACCCCCGAAGGACTTGCGGAATGCGCCATCGCGACCGCAAAGAGCGCAAAGGAGATCGCAGGGCTCGATCCCAAGGTCGCCATGCTCTCCTTCTCCACCAAGGGCAGCGCGAAGCATGACAACGTGACCGCAGTCCAAGAGGCAGTCCGTATCGCCAAGGAAAAAGCGCCCGATCTCAAACTCGACGGCGAACTTCAATTCGACGCGGCGATCGTGCCGTCCGTCGGCGAGAAAAAAGCGCCCGGAAGCGACGTCGCGGGACATGCGAACGTCTTTATCTTCCCCGATCTTCAAGCGGGCAACATCGCATACAAGGTCGCAGAGCGGCTCGGCGGATTCCAAGCGATCGGTCCGATCACGCAGGGCTTCGCAAAACCCATGAACGACCTTTCGCGCGGCTGCAAGGCGAGCGACGTCGTCTGCGCGGTCGCCGTCACCGCACTTCAAGCAAAGTAAGGGGGAGAACGGTCATGAAAATTCTTGTCATCAATGCGGGAAGTTCTTCCCTCAAATATCAACTCATCGACATGGAGAGCGAGAAAGTCCTCGCAAAGGGCGGCTGTGAACGCATCGGCATTGCGGGCGGCAAGCTCACCCACAAGGCGAACGGCAAGACCTTCGTCTTTGAAGAGGAACTTCCCACCCATGTCGAGGCGATCTCCCTCGTCCTCAGCAAGCTCATCGACAAAGAAGCGGGGGTGATCGGCTCGATGGACGAGATCGACGCCGTCGGACACCGCGTCGTCGCTTCGGGCGAGACGTTCACCAAGACCACCCTCGTCACGGACGAAGGCATGAAGGCGCTCGAAGAGCTTTCCGAGCTCGCGCCCTTGCACAATCCCGCCGCGATCCTCGGCATCAACGCCTGCCGCGCTGTCATGCCCAACAAAAAGATGGCGATGGTTTTCGATACGTCCTTCCATGCGACCATGCCCGACTATGCCTATATGTACGGCATCGACTTTGACGACTATAAGAAGTATAAGGTCCGCCGCTACGGCTTCCACGGAACGTCGCACAAATACGTTTCGGGCGAGGCGGCGAAATTCCTCGGGAAGAAGCCCGAGAGCCTCAACATCATCACTTGCCACTTGGGGAACGGCTCGTCCATCTCCGCGGTCAAGGGCGGGAAGTGCATCGATACGTCGATGGGCTTTACCCCGCTTGCGGGCGTGCCCATGGGAACGCGCAGCGGGGACATCGATTACGCCGCATGCGAGTTTCTCTGCCGTAAGAAGGGCATGACCATGGAAGAGGGCAATACCTACCTCAACAAGAAGTGCGGCATGCTCGGGATCTCGGGTGTGTCGAGCGACTTCCGCGACCTGGAAGCGGCGAGAAGCGAGGGAAATGACCGCGCAAGGCTTGCGCTCGACATGTTCGCCTATTCCTGCAAGAAGTATATCGGCGCGTATATGGCGGCGCTCGGCGGCGCGGACTGCATCGTCTTTACGGCGGGCGTCGGCGAGAACGACGCAGGTATGCGCGCGCAGATCGTCGAAGGGCTCGAAGGGCTCGGCGTAAAGCTCGACAAAGAGAAGAACGCGCAAAAGAACGACGGGTCTGTGCACGACGTGTCGGCAAAGGATTCCCGCGTCAAGATCCTCGTCATTCCCACGAACGAAGAGCTCGTGATCGCGCGCGAGACCGCGGAACTTTTGTAAGTAGACGAAATGCGCATTTCGCTTAAAAAAATTTGCGATTCGGCGCGAAAATGAATTGACAAACGAAGGGAAAAATAATATACTTTTTAAGTCAATGATTGCAAAATTGGAGATCGCAAGATCCCTTGCCGAAAAAAAATATTCGGGCACGCTTGCGTTTGAGTTCGAAGCCGACAAAGAGCTCATCGAACTCCCGTATGCCGAAGTCTCTTCGCCCGTCAAAGCCGAGCTGTCCTACGAGATCTTGGAGGACAATTCCGTCAAGGTATTCGGAACGATCGGATACAAATTGAAGGGGCTTTGCTCGCGGTGCTTGAAGGAGACCGAACGGTCGGTCTCGTATGAGGCGGAAGGGTACTTTGTGCCCCAAGGCGCAAAGGGCGAGGACGGGGATTATGTGTACAGCGGAAAGACGATCGATCTAAGTGAGTTTTTGCGCGATGAATTGGCGTTTTCCCTGCCCATGACGCTACTTTGCAGCGACACTTGCAAAGCTCCGACGTACAGAGAAGATTAAGAAAAGAGGTGAGATAAATGGCAGTTCCCAAGACAAAACAATCGAAGAGCAGAACGAACAAACGCTTTGCGAATTATAAGGCAAAGACGCCGACGCTCGTCGAGTGCCCTCATTGCCACGAGCTGAAAACTCCCCACAGAGTTTGCGGAAATTGCGGCTTTTACGACGGCAAAGAAGTTGTTGCCCAGAAAGAAGCGGCAAAGAACTGATCCCTTCAAAACTTCCGCGGCTTGATAGCTTTGCGCTTCATCCGACGTTCCGTTCGGTATGGCGTAAGAGAAAAAACTGCGGGCAAGGGGAGACAACAAACTGAAAAGCAAAAAGCGGACAGGTCGATTCCTCGTCCGTTTTTTCCCGTATATTTGCGGCACGATCGGGCTTAGTCGGGGAAAATAGCACAAAAACAAGCAGCCAAATCTCGTTTTTTGCCCTTTTGCATAGTATTATGTCTGACATAGTATTGCTTTTTCGGTTGTTTCCCTGAAAAACTCTTGGTAAATTTGTCGTATTTTGCATAAAATTTGACGTATTCGGCAAGTCCAAGCGCTCGGGTTTGTGCTATAATGAAGTTATAAAAATAAGGAGATATTTTATGAAAAGAATGATTCGGTCTGTTGTAGCAGTTATGGGGTGCGTATTGTTCTTGTGCGTTACGGCGTGCGCGAATGATCCGTATAAGGGCTATACCGCCTCGGGGATCGAAGCGACCAAGGTCGCCGAGGAACAAATCGGAGACCCCGAAATTTTCGAGGGGTTTCTGCAAGAGACGCAAAACGGCGTTGTCATCTTCCGCGACTTTGAGACGTATGCGGCGGCGGATCTTCCGCTCGATCGGAATGAGGGGTTTTTCGCGGAAAACGATTTGATGGTATTTTGCGCGCGGGCAGGATCTTCGGATAACATGAAATATTCCGACATCATGACGCACGAGGGGAAGCTCTATCCCTGTTTTTTGAGAGACCATATCTCGTCCGGCGCAGGCGTGAGCGAGGATATTTTGTTCCTTCCGTATGTTGCGGAACTGAAAAAGAGCGACAGCTTTGAAGCGGGCGAAGTGATCTTTCGGGAGCGCAATTCGGCGAAATACCGTTTGAACATTGAGGACGAAAAAATGGTCATGAGCGAAGGACTTTTGCGCGAGCCGCTCAAAAAGTCCTATCGGGTGGGGGAAGCCGTGACCGTCAAGGTTGCCACGATTACGGACGCGATGGTAGAAGTGTCTCTCGACGGCGTCCCGCTAACGTGGGAATTGATCACGACGGACAGAGGTTGGGAATTTGAATACCATTTCGAAATGCCTGCGCACGATGCAGTGTTGAACGTTTATGTCTCGTCCTCTTGGGACTGACCTGCGCGCGAATAACTTGTTTCTTTGAATCTTTTTTCTCGATGGTTTTTGGTGAGTAAAATGAGCGGTTTCTGCGTTATATAAATAAAGAGGTGTTTTTATGAGAAGAATTGTTCGATCGGTTGCAACAGTCCTGGGCTGCGCATTGTTCCTGCTTGTCACGGCGTGCGCAAACGAGCCGCAGCAAAATGACCAACTTCAAAACGACCAACTTCAAAATGACCAAACTCAAAACGATCAACTTCAAAACGACCAATCTCAAAACGACCCGTATGAGGGGTATACTGCCTCGGGGATCGAAGCGAAGTTGGTTTCTTGGGAACAGTTCGAAGACCCCGAAATTTTTGAGGACTTCCTGCAAGAGACGCAAAGCGGCGTTGTCATCTTCCGCGACTTTGAGACGTATGCGGCGGCGGATCTTCCGCTCGATCGGAATGAGGGTTTCTTTGCGGAAAACGATTTGATGGTTTTCTGCGCGCAGGCATGTTCTTCGGACAACATGAAATACTCCGACATCATGGCGCACGAGGGGAAACTCTATCCCTGTTTTTTGAGAGACCATATTTCGTCCGGCGCGCCCGTGACCGACGATGTTTTGTTCCTTCCGTATGTTGCGAGTTTGAGAAAGAGCGACGGATTTGAAGCGGGAGAAGTGATCTTTCGGGAGCGCAATTCTGCAAAATACCGTTTGAACACCGAGACGAACCTCGGGTACGAATACTCTCGCTATTTACAATTTGAATCGCCCGATCGAACCTATTGGGTCGGGCAAGACGTGTCTGTCAAGGTAGATATTGATCCGTGCATCGAATTAGTTCTCGATGGAATTTGGTTGAAGAATTCCGTGAAGTTGGAGAACGGGTTTCAAAAAGAATATCATTTTGAGATGCCTGCGCACGATGCGACGTTGAGCATTATGTTTGTCGATTTCGAGCTCGGTTGAGCTTGATCTCAAAGACCAAAAGCTCCGTGCTTTTCGGCGAGCTCGTAAATTTGTTCGGCGAGGTCATTGGTCGCGGCGAAAAAGTAAGGGGAACTTCTCATGGAAGATCTCCTTTTTTATTTCAAACTTTTTGAAAGTCCGCTTAGGAGTTCGTTCCGATCCCATGATCGGTGTGCGGAGGGGACTTGCGCTTTGGGTGATCGTCGCGTTTTTCCTTGATGACGAGGCATAGGGAGACGATCTCCCAGAGGAGCGCGGCGGCGAGGGTTGCCATAAAGACAATGTAAAAGACCAGCGTGATCTTGGATATAAATCCCGCTGTGATCTCGTAAATGACGAGTCCCGCGAGGGGAACAAAAGTATAGAGCAGGGTGAAAATTTGCGATCGCACAGAGGACTCATGAAATTTTTGATAGACCCCGATCGCCAAATAACAGAGGCTGTACACAAGCCATACGATCATCATGTCGAGGAATCCGTAAATAAAGTATTGGGATACGGTGATGATCACCAAAAGCCCTGCGAGTATGAGTTTCAAATATTTCATGCCATGACCGCGAGAATAGACCTTTACAAATCTTTCATTTTCATTGATTTTTGCTCTTCAAGCACAATTTCTTTACTTCTTTTTTCCGAGACTCTCCGAGGCGGCGGACAGAAAACTTTCCGCCATGGAATCCTTCAAGATCAATTCTTTTGCCTCATCCACTCCGCACCAGCGGACGGCGTCGATCTCTTCGCCGCAGACGGTCTCCATGTCGTCCTCCGCTGTCACGATAAATTGCAGCATCAACACGTCCTTTTCGCTGTGATAGCGCGAGCTGTAATACCGCCATTTCACGGGCGACAGTCCCGTCTCTTCTTTCAGCTCTCTCGGAATGGTCTTTTCCGCGCTCTCGCCCTTCTTCAAATACCCCGCGAACAGTTTGAACGTCTCTTCTCCCTGATGACGGGCGAGCAAAATTTTATTCTCTTCGCGGTTGACGACCAGCATCAACACCGCGACGGGAAACAGCGCGAACTTGTACTCTTCGCACTTCGGACAATAGGGCACGAGCCCTTCGTTTTCCAAAAATCGGAGCGTTAATTTTTCCCCGCAATCTCTGCAATACATCTTCTGTCTCCTTTGCACTTTTGCCTATTTTACATCAATCAAAGGAAAAAGTCAAACTCTTTCGGAAAATTTTTCCCGACCGCTTGACTTTTCCGTTCAAGTCATAGTATAATGATATGTATTTTGTATCGGACGCGTATTTTTCGGCTTCGCACGCGCGTCCTCGGAAGGAGATTTATTTATGCTCACAGCCATTTGCGGGATCAATTGGGGCGACGAAGGAAAGGGCAAGATGGTCGATCTTTTGTCGCAAGATCAAAACGTCGTCTGCCGCTACCAAGGCGGAAACAATGCGGGTCATACCGTCGTCAACGAGCGCGGAAAGTTCATTCTCAACCTTTTGCCCTCGGGCATCTTGCGCGAAAACGTCGTCAACGTGCTCGGGTGCGGCATGGTCATCGACATCAAGCACCTCACCGAAGAGGCGGCCCGCCTGCGCGAAAAGGGAGTCAAGATCACCCCCGAAAACCTCAAAATCAGCGACCGCGCGGTCATCACCATGCCCTATCACGTCCTCATGGACTGTCTCGAAGAGGACCGTCTCGCAGGCAAAAAATTCGGCTCTACCCGTCGGGGAATCGCGCCCGTCTACTCGGACAAATATATGAAAAAAGCCTTCCGCATGGGTGAGCTGCTCCATCCCGACCGCCTCTTCGAGCGGGTCAGGGAGATCGTCGAGTGGAAAAACCTCACTGTCGAAAAGGGCTACGGGCATGCGCCCATCTCCGTCGACGAGACGATCGCCTACCTCAAAGAATACGGCGAAATTTGGAAAGATTATATCTGCGATACGGGACTCTACCTCGACCGCATGCACAAAGAGGGCAAGAAGATCATGTTCGAGGCGCAGCTCGGCGCGCTCAAAGACATCGACTTCGGCATCTATCCCTATACGTCGAGTTCTTCGACGATCGCAGCTTATGCGCCCATCGGCGCGGGCGTGCCCAACTTGAAGCTCGACCGCACGATCGGCATCATGAAGGCGTACTCCTCCTGCGTCGGCGAAGGCCCATTCACCGCGGAATACTTCGGCGAAAAGGCGGACATCTTGCGCGAGGCGGGCGGCGAATACGGCGCGGCAACGGGCAGACCGAGAAGAGTCGGTCCGTTCGATGCGGTCGCCTCCGCTTACGGCGTCCGCTGTCAGGGCGCGGACGAGGTCGTCTTGACCAAACTCGACATTCTCTCCGTCTATGACACCATTGAGATCTGCACCGCTTACGAACTCGACGGGAAGATCATCCGCGATTTTCCCTATCCCGATGCCTTGAACCGCTGCAAGCCCGTCTTTGAAAGTTTCAAGGGCTGGAAGTGCGACATCTCCAAATGCCGTAAAAAGGAAGAGCTCCCCCAAGAGGCGCTCGACTATATCGCATTCATCGAAAAAGCCTGCGCCTGCAAGATCTCCTATGTTGCGGTCGGCGCGGAGCGTGACGCGGTCATCAAATTCTAAGGTGCAACGAAAATTTTGGAAAATGCACGGAACAGCCAACGATTATATCTATTTCGACTGTTTCGAAAAACCCTTAAACGATCCCGAACTTCTTGCAAAGGTTCTTTCCGACCGCCGTCGGTCGATCGGCGGGGACGGGATCATCCTCATCGAACCCAGCGCCGTCGCCGATGCAAAGATGCGCATCTTCAACGCCGACGGCAGCGAGGGCAACATGTGCGGAAACGGTATCCGCTGTGTCGGAAAGTTTCTGCATGACGTCAAAGGCATAAAAAAAGAGAAGCTCTCGATCGAGACGCGCTCGGGCGTCAAGACCCTTACCTTGAAATTGAATGGGGGAGAAGTCGGGAGCGTCACGGTCGACATGGGCGCGCCGATCTTTGCGCCCGCCGACATCCCCGCAAATTTTTCGGGCGATGATGCGCTCGGAAAAACCCTTCGGGTCGGCGAAACGGACTATAAGGTCTATTGCCTTTCGATGGGCAATCCGCATTGCGTGGTCTTTTGTGAGGATGTCGATCGGTTGGAACTTGAAAAGATCGGACCGCTTTTCGAACGGCATGAGGTTTTTCCCGAGCGGGTCAATACCGAGTTCGTGCAGGTGATGGGACGGAACGCCTTGAAGATGCGGGTGTATGAGCGCGGGAGCGGCGAGACGTTTTCGTGCGGCACGGGCGCATGTGCGGCGGCGGTCGCGGCGGTCGTTTGCGGCTTTGCGGCGCGGGGTGAGGAGATTTCCGTTTCGCTCAAAGGCGGGACGCTCAAAATCAGGTACGATCGGACCGTCCTCATGACGGGAGAGGCGGTAATGGCATTTTGTGGAGTTTTCGACGAAAATCTTTCCTACGGAAATATTTGTCGTCGAGGAAACTGACTTGGGTCATCAATTGGGTGGCTTTCAATATTCGCTTCTTCGGACAATCAGCGTACGGCTGCTCGCAAACAGGGGCGCGCACGGCGGAAGTCAATTCCGCCTAACGCACATGATTTTAGTGAACACCCCTTTCGGCGCAAAGCAACGCGCCACTTTCCCCTCAAAGGGGACAGCAAGTTTTTTCCTTGGCTCCCCCTTTTGAGGGGGAGCTGTCGAGGCGAAGCCGAGACTGAGGGGGTGTAAAATTCCAAATCAACGGCGCGAAGCAGAATCGCCATTCTGCGGCAGCGCACACAAGTTGCGCGACCCTTCGCGCTTATTGTCTGAAAAAGCTGCCATTGAGAACGATCTCAATTGATAAATCAAAGCGAGTTTCCTCGAACAAAAGATTTCAAGCGTAGCGCAGAAAGCCTTTTGTTCGAAACAAAAATACATTGAGGTGAAACATGGTAAAGTACATCTTTGTAACGGGCGGGGTCGTATCGGGACTCGGCAAGGGGATCACGGCAGCGTCGCTTGGACGGCTGCTCAAAATGCGCGGCTATAAGGTCGCATCGCAAAAACTCGACCCCTACATCAACATCGACCCCGGCACAATGAGCCCTTATCAGCACGGGGAAGTCTTTGTTACCGAGGACGGCGCGGAAACAGACCTCGATCTCGGGCACTATGAACGCTTCATCGACGAGGACCTCAACCAGTTCTCCAACCTCACGACGGGCAAGGTCTACAACAACGTGCTCATCAAGGAGCGCAAAGGCGAGTACCTCGGTCAGACCGTGCAAGTCATCCCGCATATCACCAACGAGATCAAATCGTTCATCTATCAAGTGGGAAAGACGACGGGCGCGGACATCGTCATCGTGGAGATCGGCGGCACGACGGGCGACATCGAGAGCCAGCCCTTCTTGGAAGCGATCCGCCAGGTTTCCCGCGAAGTCGGCAGGGACAACTGCTGCTTTATCCATGTCACCCTCGTGCCCTATATCTCGGGCTCGTGTGAGTTCAAGAGCAAACCCACCCAGCATTCCGTCAAGGAATTGCAGGGCATGGGCATTTCGCCCGACATCATCGTCGCGCGCGTCGACGCTCCGATGCCCGAAGGCATCCGCGAAAAGATCGCCATGTTCTGCAACATCGCCCCCGAGTGCTGTATCGAAAATCTCACCGTTCCCGTATTATATGAAGCGCCCATGATGCTCGAAAAGAGCAACCTCTCGTCCATCGTCTGCAAGATCTTGCACCTCGAACCGCGCGAGATCGATATGACCGAATGGCAGGAGATGCTCCGCCGCATCCATGCGCGCAGCAAGACGGTCAGGATCGCCCTCTGCGGGAAGTATGTTCAGCTCCATGACGCCTATCTCTCGGTCGCCGAGGCGCTCGCCCACGGCGGGTTTGAGTGCGACGCAAAGGTCGAGATCGATTGGGTGGATTCAGAGACGGTCACGCGGAAAAACGTCGAAAAACTCTTTTCGGATGCGGACGGGATCTTAGTCCCGGGGGGATTCGGCAACCGCGGCATCGAGGGAAAGATCCTCGCCTGTAAATATGCCCGCGAACACAACATTCCCTATTTGGGACTGTGCCTCGGCATGCACATCGCGTCCATTGAGTTTGCAAGAAATGTTTTGAAGATCGAGGACGCCGACTCCGCGGAGTTCGCGCCCGAAGGCGCGCATTCCGTCATCGACCTCATGCCCGACCAATACGGCGTGAAGATGGGGGGGACGATGCGCCTCGGCGCTTACACCTGCAAGGTGATCGGAAAGCAAATGCGCGAAGCGTACGGCAAGGACGAGATCCGCGAACGGCATCGCCACCGCTTCGAATTCAACAACGCCTACCGCGCGGAGTTCGAGAAAAACGGCATGACGATCGCGGGCACTTCCCCCGACGGGTCGTTGGTCGAGGCGATCGAGTACGATCAAAACGACTTCTTCATCGCCGTCCAATTCCACCCCGAATTTAAGTCCCGTCCCAACTGCGCGCACCCGCTCTTCCGCGAATTTGTGCGCCACGCACTCAAATATAAGGAGAAGAGATCATAAACAGCCTTTCATGAAGATAAATTCAAACTTTTTGAATTTACACGAAAGCTATTTGTTTGCAAAGATCGAAGCAATGGCGGCGGAATGTCAAAAAAATCACCCCGAGCGGAGGCTGATCAAGCTCTCGATCGGGGATGTGACAAGACCGCTTGCGCCGACCGTCGTTTCGGCGATGAAAGAAGCCGTCGAAGAGCTCGCGAGAGAAGAGACCTTTCACGGCTACGCGCCCGACAAATTCTGCTACGGCTACGACTTTTTGTTGGAGGCGATCGGGCGGCATTATCAAGAGATCTTTCTGTCTGCGGGCGTAGAGGAACAGATCGAAAAAGAGGAGATCTTCGTCTCGGACGGGGCAAAGTCCGATCTCGGAAGCCTTCTCGATCTCTTTTCGAAGGACAATACCGTCCTGCTTCCCGACCCCGTGTATCCCGCCTATTTCGACGCGAACGTGATGGACGGGCGCAAGATCGTCTTTATTTCCGCGAGCGAAGAGAACGGGTTTTTACCCTTGCCGAGCGCAAAGACGCAAGGGGAGCTCATCTATCTCTGTTCGCCCAACAACCCGACGGGGGCGGCCTACTCGCGGGAGCAGCTCAAAATTTGGGTGGATTTTGCAAGGGCGCGCGGAGCGGTCATTTTGTTCGACGCCGCCTATGAGGCGTTCGTCAAGGGCGAAAAGCCGAGGAGTATTTTCGAGATCGAGGGCGCAAGGGAGTGTGCGATCGAGATCTGTTCGTTCTCCAAGACGGCGGGCTTCACGGGCGTGAGGTGCGGCTATACGGTCGTGCCCAAGGAGCTAAGGCGGGAGGGGGTCTCTTTGAACGCCCTCTTTCGGCGGAGACAGACGACGAAATTCAACGGGGCGAGTTATATCGCCCAGTGCGGTGCGGCGGCGGCTTTGAGCGAACAGGGCGCGCGCGAGACCGCTTTGTGTCGGGCTTACTATGAAAATAACGCAAAAATCATCATGGCGGGTCTGAAAAATTTGGGTTTTTGGTTTACGGGCGGCGAAAATTCCCCATATATATGGGGAAAGTGCCCGAAGGGCTTTACGAGCATGTCCTTTTTCCGCTGCCTTTTGGAAGAGGCGGGGGTGATCACAACCCCCGGCTGCGGGTTCGGACAGGGGGGAGAGGGATATTTTCGTCTCACATCCTTTGCAAAGACGGCGGACACGATCGAGGCAGTGGAGCGGCTCAAAGCGCTCTTTTGACAAGAAGGAGAGAATATGGTGCAAAAGACAGGCGTGCTTTGCCACATCTCATCGCTTGCGGGAAAGTACGGGATCGGAAGTTTGGGGAAGGAGGCGTACCGCTTTGCGCGACGGCTCAAAAAGAGCGGCGTGGGCGTTTGGCAGATCTTGCCGATCTGTCAGACGGGCTTCGGCGATTCACCCTATCAGACTGTTTCGGCGTTTTCGGGCAATCCGTATTTCATCGACCTCGAAACGCTGAAAAAGCGCAAGCTCTTGACGGAGATGGAGCTGAGGGAAGTCCGCAAACTGTACGAAAAGAGCACGGGCGCGGACTATGCGATGCTCTATCAAGAGCGTTTTTTGACCCTTCGCAAGGCGTTTTCGCGCTTCCATTTCGACAGCGACGAGTTCTCGCGCTTTGTAGAAAGCGGCACAGCCGAGGACTACGCCCTCTTCATGACCGCAAAGACGATCTACGGCGGCGGCTTTTGCGATTGGGAAGCGGGTTTAATGCGGCATGAGCGCGAGAGTCTTAAAAAGCTCAAAGAGAGTTACCACGAGGAATATCTCTTTTGGCAGTTCTTGCAGTTTGAATTTTTCCGCGAGTGGAAGGCGCTCAAACGGTATTGCAACCGATTGGGGATCGAACTCATGGGCGATCTTCCGCTCTATGTTTCAAGCGACAGCGCGGACGTTTGGGCGCACCGCGAACTCTTCAAACTCAACGAGGATCTTACGCCGAAATCGGTCGCAGGCGTTCCGCCCGACTATTTTTCGGAGAACGGGCAGGTTTGGGGCAATCCCGTCTACGATTGGGCGGCGCATGAAAAAGAGGGCTTTGCCTGGTGGAAGGAGCGGTTTGCCTTTGCGTTCGAGATGTACGATCTCGTCCGCTTTGATCATTTCCGCGGGGTCTATCGCTATTTTGAGATCGAAGCGGGGAGCAGGACCGCAAAAGAGGGACACTTCGAAGAAGGACCGAAGGACAAGCTGTTTGAAGGGCTTTCGGGGGGCGAGAAAAAGCGGCTGATCGCGGAAGATCTCGGCATGTATGAAGAGGGCGTGAAGGAGCTCATGGAGCGCCTTGGGATCTGCGGGATGAAAGTGCTGCTCTTTGCCTTCGACGGGAACGAGGACAACGCATATTTGCCGCATAATTTCGGGAGAGATTGCATACTTTATACGGGCACGCACGACAACGATACGGTCGCGGGATATGTGAAGAGCCTCTCGTCGGAGGAGTTCATCTTGCTTCGCTCGCGCGTTGCGTCCGAGCTCAAACGCATGGAAGTTTATGAGAAGTTGAGTGAAGATCCGTCGAGTTTTTCGCGGGCGTTTGTGGATTTGGCGCTTGCGTCCAAGGCGAAACTCGTGATATTGCCCGTGCAGGATCTTTTGGGGCTCGATAATTCCTGCCGCATGAATTTGCCTGGGACGAAGGCGGGGAATTGGAAATTTCGGCTCAAACGGCTTCCGTCTGCACCGTTTTGCAGATTGAATAAATCGATAAAAAAATACAGGAGGTAACACAATGGCAAAAAAAGGGTTCTTTAAGGAGTTCAAGGAATTTATCGCGCGCGGAAACGTCCTCGATATGGCGGTCGGCATCATTATCGGCGGCGCGTTCACGGCGATCATCACCGCGCTCGTGAGCGGCATTTTGACGCCGCTGCTTCAAATGATCGGCGTGGGAAGCGACGGATTCGGCGTTCTTCAAGTCGTGCTCCGCGAGGCGAAGGTGGATGCCGCGGGCGCAGTGATCGCAGAGGCGGTCGTGCTCGATTTCGGCGTCGTGATCTCCGCGATCATCACCTTCCTTCTCACCGCGCTCGTGCTGTTTATCATCGTGCGTTCGGTGAACAAAGCGCGCGCTAAGGCGGACGCCGCAAGGGCGAAGAGAGAGGCGGAAGAGGCAGCCAAAGCCGCACCCGCACCTGCACCCGAGCCCGCGGTCAAAGCGCCTACGACCGAGGAATTGCTCGCCGAGATCCGCGACCTTTTGAAAAATAAAGACTGATTTCGAAAAAAACCTTTTGCATGCGCAAAAGGTTTTTTTCGAGGATTCAGCTTTGTTGATTTCATGTAACTCTCGTCGCCCGCTCCTTTGTCTGCCTTGCTTAACAACCTGCGTGCGGTGGCGCGCAAATAGGGTGGAGCGGCGCAAATTCTGTTCGACAGCCCAGTGGGCTACGAACTGCGCCGTAGAAGACGCGCCATTCTATTGTTATTCCATGCGCGGCGCACGAGCCGAAGGCGAGTACAGCCGAGCTGGTGGCGAGGTGGCTTGCGTCGGGGGCTACCGACGCAAGCGCAATGCAGAATGGTGATTCTGCTTCGCGCCGTTGGATTTAGAAGAAAGGCATAAAATAAGGATGACATGATAAAAGCGGCGCGCCGAAGATTCCTTCGGCGCGCCGCGCTTATAATAAGTTGACACCCCTTTTGGCGCAAAAGACGCGCCAGGTTCTCACACGGGTAGAACCCCGTGTTCGGTTACCGTTCGCGCCTGAGATGCGCTCACTCCTGTCGCATCGCGCCAATGGTTCTCAACCATTGGCGAAGTGCAATGCTCCACCCCTCCAAGGGGACAGCAAGTTTTTCCCCATTGCGAGAGCGGGTGCGCGAACTCGCCCCACCCCTTGGCGCCCCCCTATGAGGGGGAGCGGCGTACGACGCGTTCTCCTATTCTTGGCTCCCCCTACGGAGAGGGGGAGCTGTCACGCGTGCGTGACTGAGGGGGTGTAATTCTAAATGATGTGCGTTAGGCGGAATTGACTTCCGCCGTGCGCGACTCAATATGCGCGATACTTCGCGCTTATGTCCTTTATTATAAATCTAATGGTGCGAGGAAAATCACACTTTTCCGCTGCACCTTGCGGCGGTAGCCCCCGACGCAAGTCCGCCTCGCCACCAGCTCGGCTGTACTCGCCTTCGGCTCGTGCGCCGCGCATGGAATAACAATAGAATGGCGCGTCTTCGCATGCAGTTCGCAGCCCACTGGGCTGTCGAACAGAAGTTGCGCCGCTCCACCCTATTTGCGCGCCACCGCACGCAGGTTGTTTAGCAAGGCATGCAAAGTGGTGGGCGACGAGGGTTACATGAAATCAACAAACTCAAATCCTCGAACAAGAGCTTTTGCATTCGCAAAAGCTCTCGTTCGAAACATTCTAAAATCACGGCGCGTTGGGAAATCACAATTTTCCATAAGCGCACTCAATTTGCCGCATTCCTACGGCTGATTGTCCGAAGAAGCGAATATGGACAGCAACTCAATTGATGTCCCAAGCCCGTTTCCTCGAAGGAAAGCTTTCAAGCTTAGCGCAGAAAGGATTTCCTTCGAAACTTACAATAGTTCCTCGACTCTCTTCTTCACCGTCATGAAGCTCGTCGTCGGCTCAAAACGATACCGAAGCTGTCCCGTCTTGTCAAACAAGAACTTCGTAAAATTCCACTTGATCTTGTTGTTCTGCCGATAGTCGGGATCGTCTTGCTTGACTTTGCGTGCCAGCATCATCCCGCCCAAGCCGTGAAAACCCTCAAACTTGCTCTCCTGTTCCAGCCACTGAAAAAGCGGCTCGGCACGCTCCCCCGATACGTCCGTCTTTGCAAACTGCGGGAACATCACCCCGTACTTCATCGTGCAAAACGTCAAGATCTCTCCGTCCGTCTCGGGCGCTTGTCCCCCGAATTGGTCGCTCGGAACGTCCAAGATCTCCAACCCGTCCTCCGCATGCTGATCGTATAGCTCCTGCAATCTTTCATACTGCGGCGTGTACGGACTGTGCGTCGCCGTCACCACGAGCAGCGTCACCTTCCCACGATACTCCGACAGCGCCACTTCTTGCCCGTTCAGCTTTTTCAGCGAAAAATCAAAGACGTTCATCGTCTCTCCTTTGCAATCAAATCGGCTTGAATTATATCATGCGCTTTTTTCCGCTGTCAAGCGATTCCGTATCTCCTTAAAGACCTGTCAAATATCTTAAATTCCCCAAATCTCTTAAAAGACGTTCTCGATTCCAGGCCGATACGTCCCGGGAAGGCAGCAGCTCAAATGCAACATGATCTCGATTTTCGCAAGCGCGAGGGGATACTCCTTCTCCGCGACGAGCCGAACGGTTTCGGACATATAGTCGTCCACCTTCGAGATGTCGTTGTGCGGGATCCAGATATGAAGATGTTCCTTGCGCTCTTCCCAGGCGGTCTGAACGGCTTTTGCGTCCTCGCCGCTCGCCGTCTCGTCCTGCGTTTTCAAATATAAACTCATGAGCTCCTCATGAAACCCTTCAAATTGGTCCTCGACGTAAAACCATTCAAAGAGTGCCGCGCCAAACAGCAATAGCGCGGATACCGCGATCGCGATCAATGACTTTACCACGTCTTGCCTCCAGGATACTCCGTTTGCAGGGTCTTGAACTTCTCGCCCTTCGCTTGGAGATACAGTTTCCCCGTGCCGTCCGCCGTCAACACGAGCACCCGCTTTTCCTTTTTGATCCCTTGCTGCCGCAAAATTTCGTCGAAAAAGGACTTTTCGAGCCCGAGAAGCTCCAAATTCTTCTTGTCGTACTTCCCGTTGTCGATGATCACGAGCGGAAGCGAGGTCTGCGTCGATTCGTAGTCCTCCCTCGGAAGGGCAGAGAATGTGCCGTTCGCCTCATACAGCGCGTAGTCCACGCTGTCGAGCGAAAAATAGCCCGACGTTCGAAGCGATTCGATGAGATCGCTCACGTCGAGGTTGTTCTTTTTGAGCTGGTAGTCGTCGATGCCGTTCTTGTTGATCACGACCGACGGCTTGCCGCTGATGAGCGATTTGAGCGGCTTGATTTTGAGATCGAGCAAGGTCATGATCTCATGCAGAACGTAGATCGTGACGACCGAGATCACCCCATAGAGGAGGGGAATGGACACGTCCGCCATGGGGATACACGCAAGCTCCGCGATGAGCAGGGTGATGACGAGCTCAAAGGGCTGCATCTCGCCGATCTGACGCTTCCCCATCAGCCGCATGATGATTAGCAGCACGACAAAGATGATCGCCGTGCGGATCATGACAAGTACCATACCTTGTTAATTTCGTTCATTTCGGAAAATGTATGTAAAAATCATTGCCTTTTTTGAGAGGTTGTGATATGATTGAGCGCGATGAGTAGCCAAGGTGCGTAAAGTGTTGCGAAACGGGACGTTGTTCGCAAACGAAAGGGTCGGTAAATCTTTTTCCACTGCCTGATCCTGCGGTGCCGCGGCGCGTCCGCTCGAAGCACGGCAAACGACGCTTATTTTTTTGCGTCCATGGAAAGCCGACGACGGACCTCTTCAAACGGAGGTTTTTTTCATGTCTCAAACCAAGGCAAAAGAAAGATCAAAGAAGACCCACGGCGACACAACCGCCGCAGAAGGGGGAAAGGAGAAAAAACAGTATTCTCTCTTCGAGCGGCTGTTCTTCTCGCAGGTCATCCTCGGGAAATCCACGGCGAAGAAGATCGCCTATATGGGCGTGATGACCGCGCTCTGCATTGCGTCCAACTTCCTCGAAATCAAGCTCCTCGACACGCAGTTCTCCTTTACCATTCTCGTCAGCATGCTCACGGGCATTCTGGTCGGACCGATCTACGGCTGCGTCGCGGCATTTTTGGGGGACACGCTCGGCTTTCTCGTCAATCCGTTCGGCGTCTACATGCCCTGGATCGGCATTTCGGTCGCGATGATGGCGCTCATTTCGGGCTTTATGGTCAAACTGCCGCTCAATATCTATGTGAAGCTCGCGCTCTCCTGTCTTTTGGTGCTCGTCGTCTGCTCGGTCGGCATCAACACGACGGGCATGTACCTCTACTATTCCAAGGTCGGCTTCTCGCAGGAGATGCTCGGCTACTTCAACACCTACTTCGGCGGGATCAACATGTACTTCACCTACGCCTTGGCGCGGCTCGTCTTTAAGGGACAGCTCATCAACAGCGCGATCAACTTCGCCCTGCTCTTTGCGTCCATCCCCGCGCTCAAAGCCATCAAGCCCTTAAAGCTCGATTTGAATTGATTTTTTCCCGAAAGCCGCGCTTTGCGGTTGACTTTCCGTCCCGAGCAGTGCTATAATGGGGATACGATGCAATTTCTCTTGCTTGACAACCCGGGGATCGACATCTTCGGATTCCGAATTTATTACTATGCCCTGTGCATTCTGACGGGCATCATCGCGGCGACTTCGCTCTCCGCGCTTCTCATGAAGCGCAGAAACATCTCGCCCGATCTCATTTTCACCCTTTTCATCTTCTGCATTCCGACCGCGCTCATCTGTGCGCGTCTCTTTTACTGTATCACGGACGGCATGAATATCCGCTATTGGTTCGCCTGGGAATACATCCGCGAAGGGGGACTTTCGATCATCGGCGGGGTCATCGGCGGCGTGGGCATGGGCGTGATCGTCTGCCTCGTCAAGAAGATCAGCTTCTTCCGCGCCGCGGACTGCGTCGTCGTCACCATTTTGCTCGCGCAGGCGATCGGGCGCTGGGGGAATTTCTTCAACCAAGAAGTGTTCGGCTCGCCCATCACCGACCCCAAGCTCCAATGGTTTCCGTTCGCCGTCTATGTGGACAGCCGCGGGGGCTGGTATCACGCCTTCTTCTTCTATGAGAGCGTCATCAACCTCGTGGGCTTCGCGCTTCTTTTCAGCGCCGCCTGGTTTTTCACCAAAAAGCCCAACGGACTGCTCACCTTCGCCTACTTCGTGTGGTACGGCACGGTAAGGGCGATCATGGAGCCCCTTCGCGACCCCAGCTACATTTTGAGCGGCGGCGGCGTGCCTTGGTCGCAGGTCTTTTCCTACCTCATGATCATCTTCGGCGTTGCGGGCATCATGACCCTGCTCCTTCTGAATTACTATAAAGAGGGCAAATTTATCGGCAGCAAAAAGGGAGAGCCGTGCGGAATCAAGGAGTTCATCCCCTCGACCAAGGACGACGTTCCCTATTTCTCCAAGATCAACCTCTTCGGAAGCGAATACCCCCAAAAGCCCGAAGAACTCACTTTTAAGTATAAATGGAATCAATTTTGCGGGAAGGTCAAGGGACTGTTCGGCGGCAAGAAGAACGAAACCTTAGACGAGGGCACGGAGAAAGAGGACGCGCCGAAAGACAAGGAACAAGAGGGCTCCGACGGGAGCGAAAATCAAGGATAAGGACATGAGGAATCTCACACTGCTTACGGATCTATACCAGCTTACGATGGGACAGGGCTATTTTTCGGAGGGGAAGAGCGAACAGCTCGCCTCGTTCGATCTGTTTTTCCGACCCAACAAGCTCATCACTTACTCGGTCGCCGCGGGGCTCGAACAGGCGGCGGAGTATCTTGAAAACTTGCATTTCGAGGACGAGGACATTTCCTATCTTCGCTCGCTTGGGATGTTCCGAGAGGACTTTTTAAGCTATTTGAAGGGCATGCGCTTTACGGGGGATGTGACGGCGGTGCGCGAGGGGGAGATCGTCTTTCCCTACGAGCCGATCTTGACGGTCACCGCGCCCATGATCGAGGCGCAGCTCGTGGAGACCGCGCTTTTGACCTTTGTCAACCATCAGACGCTCATCGCGAGCAAGGCGGCGAAGATCTGTTCGGCGGCGGGCGGCGGCGTGATGGAGTTCGGACTTCGCCGCGCGCAAGGACCTGATGCGGGCATTTACGGCGCGCGGGCGGCGATCATCGGCGGCTGCGTCGGAACGTCCAACGTCTATGCGGGAAAGCTGTTCGGCGTGCCCGTCTCGGGCACGATGGCGCACAGCTGGGTCATGAACTTCCCGTCCGAGCTCGAAGCCTTCCGCGCTTATGCGAAGAGCTTCCCCGAAGGGTGTCTTTTGCTCGTCGATACATACGATACCTTAAAGAGCGGCATTCCGAACGTGATCACGGTGTTCAAGGAGCTGCGCGCGGCGGGACACGAGCCCAAGGGCATCCGCCTTGACTCGGGCGACCTTGCCTATCTTTCCAAAGAGGCGCGGAAGATGCTCGACGACGCGGGATTTGAAAAGGCGATCATTTGCGCGTCGGGCGATCTCGACGAGAACAGCGTGCGCTCGTTGAAGGGACAGGGCGCGAAGATCGACAGCTGGGGGATCGGGACAAAACTCATCACGAGCGCGGACATGCCCGCCCTCGGCGGAGTGTATAAGCTCGCCGCCGTCTTTGAAAAGGACGGGACGGAAGTGCCCAAGATCAAACTCTCGGACACGACGGAGAAGATCACAAACCCCGGGCTCAAAGACGTGTACCGTCTGTATGACGGAAAGTCGGGCATGGCGGTCGCGGACTACATCACGCGGGAAGGGGAGACGGTGGATACCACAAAGCCGCTCGTCATCTTCCATCCCGTCGACGTTTGGAAGAAAAAGACGCTGCGCTGTTTTACGGCGAGGAATCTCCGTACGCCGCTCATCCGAAAGGGAAAATGCGTGCGCGAAAAGCTGCCGCTTTTGGAGATCAACCGTTATTTCCGCAACGAATACGCGCATTTCTGGGAGGAATATACCCGCCTCGACATGCCGCATATCTATAAAGTGGACCTATCGGACGAGCTACACGCGCTCAAAAAACAAATGGTCAATGCGTATCGGCAAGGGGGGACGGGAAATGATGAAACGGTATAAGGAAAAGGAGATCGCGGTGCTCGTATCGCGGCTCAAAGAGGAATACGAAGCAGTCGTGAGACGGCAGCGCGAGGCGGCGGAGGAGCTCAAAGAGGAGAACCGTCAGCTGCGCGCCCGCCTTTCGGTGCTCGAAGGACAGCGGAGCGAAGTGTCGGCGGCGCTCATGCGCGCCGTCGCGGAGGGCGAGCGCATCAAACAGGAGAGCCTTGCCCAGACCGATTCCGAAAAGAAGGAGTTGAGCCTTCTCGCGGAAAAGTGCCGCCTGCTCTCCGAACGGCTCATCCGCCGCTATCCCGACGAAGAGGACGTGGGGGACTTCAAGACCTTCACGGACGCGCTTTTGACCCGCCTTGGGGAGACCCCCGAAGAGCCCGACGAAGAGGACGAGCCCGTCTTTGACATGGACGCGGTGCTCAACCCCAAAGAGCCGCTCGACCTCGGAGACCTTTGCAAGAACCTCGGATTGATGGAAGAGGAGAACGAGTCATGATCTTTCCTCTCGCCATGGGGCTCTTGACGCTCACGCTCCTCTTTTTGGACCTCATCACCAAAGCCGCAGCGTACGCCGCCCTTGCCGAGAGCGATTATTTTTTGGGGCTCGTGCGCATTTCCTACTTGCCCGGGGGAAATACGGGCATCGCCTTCGGATGGTTCGGCGAATCGGAATGGGCGATGGCGGCGTTTATCGTCCTCACTGTCTTGATGATGATCGGCATCGCCGTGCTGTTCTTTACCGTATTCAAGAACAACAACGCCGCCCGCGTCTGCCTTGCCGTCATCGAAGCTGGGGCGATCGGAAACTTTCTCGACCGCGTGTTCCTCGGGTATGTGCGCGACTTCATCGACGTGCAGCGCCTGCATTTCGGCATTTGCAACCTCGCCGACTTCTTCATCACCTTCGGCGCGGTCGCGCTCATGATCTGTATCCTCTTTGTCGGAAAGGACGCCGTCATCCCGCTTGGGAAATGGCGGAAACTTCGGGAAGAGGAAAAGCATAAGGAGCAGACGGAAGAGGAAGGGTTGGAAGCGCAGACGGGGGGTATGACAGAAGCGCGGACGGAGACGCAAGAGGAAGTGCAGCAATGAAAGAAATGGAGTTTGACGCGGAGGCTCTCCGCGTTGACGTTTTTTTGGCGCAAAAGACGGGACTGACGCGGTCTGCGGTGAAGCGGCTTGCGGACGAGGGGCACGTCTTTGTGGACGGGAAGCCCGTCAAGGCGGGGGAGACTTTGAAGGCGGGGCAGAAGGTGAAGGCGGAGATCGAAGAGCCCAAGCCCATTTCGGCGAAGCCCGAGGATATTCCGATCGAGATCGTGTACGAGGACGAGGAGTTTGCGGTCGTGAACAAGGCGCAGGGCATGACGGTACACGCGGGAAACGGAAATGAAGATGGGACGCTCGTCAACGCACTGCTGTTTCATCTAAAAAATTTGAGCGGAATCAACGGCGCATTGCGCCCCGGGATCGTGCATAGGATCGACAAGGACACGTCGGGATTATTGGTCGTCGCAAAGACGGATAGAGCGCATTTGTCGCTTTCGGAGCAGATCCAGACAAAGACACTGCGGCGGGAGTATTTGGCGCTTGTCGAGGGGGTCTTGAAGGAAGAAGAGGGGACGATCGTGACGCAGATCGGGCGAGATCCGAAGAACCGATTGAAGATGGCGGTGCTACCGCAGGGCAAGGGGAGACGCGCGGAGACGGAGTTTTTCGTGAAGGAGCGGTTTCGGGAGAACACGCTCGTGAAGTTTTCGTTGAAGACGGGCAGGACGCACCAGATCCGCGTGCATTGCAGGTATGTGGGGCATCCCGTGGTCGGAGACAAGGTGTACGGATACGCGAAACAGCGGTTTTCGTTAGACGGACAGCTTCTGCACGCCTACCGCTTGGAACTGACCCACCCGACGAGCGGCGAGCGCATGGAATTTTTCGCTCCGCTGCCCGATTATTTTGAGCGTATCTTGGGGATTTTGAGAAGAGAAGGATAACGATTTAGGATTGAAAAAGAATTTACGATTATAAAGCAGCGCGCCGAAGATTCCTTCGGCGCGCGGCGCTTATCAATAAGGTGACACCCCCTCAGTCTCGGCTAACGCCTCGACAGCCTTGCGGCGGTTGCCCCCGCCGCAAGTCCGCCTCGCCACCAGCTCGGCTGTCGCGGCGCAGTTCGCAGCCCACTGGGCTGTCGAACAGAATTTGCGCCGCTCCACCCCTATTTCAGAGGGGGAGCCAAGGGGTAGGGTGTTTCGCGTCGCCTTGCGGCGGTCGTTTCCACCGAAAATCCCTTCGCATTGCAGCTCATAGCCAATTTACCGCGCCACAAGATTCAATTTCTTTACCAATTTATTACCGTCTTTCTTCAAGGCAAGCGCGGCGAGGTCGGTCTCTTCGAGGCGAACGGTCATCATCTCCTCATGGGAAATGGTTTCGAGAATACATACGTCGCCGCGGAAGAGCGTCAAATCCTCATAGATGAGGTGTACGCCATCGAATGCCACATTTCCCCAATCGTGGATCCAATCGTCCTGATACTGCGGAAGTTCTTTCAAAGAGGAATTTAAGAACGCTTCGCGTTTCTCTTCGTCGAATGCAAAGTCGCACTCTTCGTGCAGTCTGCCCGAATAGCCGAACGTCACGCGCGGGTTCAAAGAGTTATGAAAGGCGAGGAGCTTTCTGCCGATGAACTCATAGTCCACATGGACGAAATAGCTGCGTTTGCGGCCGCGCAGTACATCCTTTTCCTGTTTTATGACTCGCCTGCAATAGTCGGTATATGCTTCCTTGGTGGGGACTCCTTCGAAATAGCCGAGCATCCATTGCGGAAGTTCTGTCGTTTCGGGGTCATATTCTTGCATTGCCCGCTCATAACGGGCGATGCGTTCCAAATGCTCTTTGCGCTGCTCGTCGAACGCCGCTTTGAGATATTTCTGCTTAAAAGGACGAAGAAGCGCCCTTGTCGAACACTTTGCCCTCGTCGCGACCGAAAGACAATACCGTATGAGAGTATTCCGTTCTTTGGGCGTGAATTGAAATTCTCCTTCGCAATTTCCGTCTAAACAAAATTCCATGATTTCCTCCGCGAAATTAAAATTTAGCGCTTTTTCATTTTCGGCATTGGCAGGTCGTTATACATTGCCTCAAATAATCCTGTCAAAAAAGCCTTATCGTCCACATTGTCCACATTGAGCATTTCCTTTGCGCCCTCATACGGCAAGGAATACTCCGCTTGGGGCATATAGGATAGAGCGGATCTTACGGGTTTTACGAGCAATCTGTCATCGTATATACCGCCGACAAGTTTGCCGCGATAGTAGATCAAAAATTCACCCATCATAGCTTTGTAGGTGATGTCCTTTAAGTCGGATAATTGCTCCAAAATGAAATTCAAATATTCCTTGCTTGACGGCATAATCCCTCCGCAAAATTGAAATTTATAAATCAATAATTGTATTGGATCTGCATGGTATAAAAAAGAAGAGCAAGAAAGAATATAGCCGAAACTGCAAATATGATATGACTCGCTATCCGTATTTTTCGATTGTCTTTGACAATACAGGTGACCGCCGAGAGTGCGACAGACGCCGTCATTACCGCAAGAGCAATATACACGAGAAATTGCAAATCCTCTCTGAATAGCTTGTCGTAAATACTGTAATAGTAGTCGAACTGTCCGATCCCGCCCTCGGCATTGGGAATAAGGGCGACATCGTGGTCGATCTTTATGAAGCACAATGCTCCCATAAGGACATTCAAGCACACTTTTACGGCTTCCAAAACGACAGATAATATTTTCCTCATACGCTTCTCCGCTAAATTACTGTTTAATATTATAGCATAAAAACAGGAGAAACGCAAGTAGCAGGCGGCGCTCACAAATAAAAAGTAAATCCGAACCACTCACCCGCTTGGAGTATTTGGTTCGGATGATACTGACTTGGTGCGGTCGACAGGACTTGCGCCTTGGGCGGCGCGCACGATCGACAATTATCAATTGTCGAGTCGGCGGTAGAATCCGCCGACCTGCGGTGTGCCTTGCGCGTGAAAGAGCACAAGTCACACCTTGTCTCCCTTCAAGTCCCGTCTCCCTTACATTCAAAAGGGCGAGAAGGTTTTTACCTTCTCACCCTTTTGGTGCACCGTCTGAAAACAAGGTTGAACTTTCAAGTTCTTCAAGCGATACAATTTCTTCTTTTCCGTTTCCGTTA